>CAYSEO010000156.1:0-10274 GCA_964429885.1 uncultured bacterium | reverse complement strand
ATCCCATGGCCACTGGCGAGACCTGCAGATCCTGAATGCCCACCGCCAGGATCCACAGACACAGAAACAGGCCCACCGCCAGGGAAACCCCCTGAGCTAGCACCCAGGTCAGGGACCGATCCAACCAGGAGCGCAACACCCACCACTGTCCTAAACCCACCACGATCCCATAACCCAGCAGGCTCAAGGCAGTGGCCCACAACGGGTTGATCTCCTCGATCAGAGTTACCAACACCGGCAAGCCCAGGGCCAGACCACTAAGGGGACCCACCCAACTCATCCACAACCATAGATCCAGCACCGGCAGCTGCCGTCTCAGGACTCCTCCCTGTAACACCGATCCGGATAATTGACTGAGTAGAAACCCGCAGGCTAGTGCCAGACCGATGGCCGAGGCCCCAGAGTCCGACAGGCCCGCCAAACAGACCCCCCAGCTCACCATCCAGCTCAAGCTCGTCGCGATCGTCCACTGCATCCACAGCCGGTGGGGAATAGGCATGCGATTCCTTCGGGATCTTCCTGTCTGCTCTCTATCTTGATTTTAGGCAAGGAATACACTTTAGGACGATCAAGCTAGCCCCAGGGATCCTTTAAGCTAGAGATTGGGACTTATTTGTAACAGAAAGTAACGGACCTGACGGCAGAGGATGAACGATGGCACGGGAAGAGGCTCTGCAAACCCTAGTTCAGCAACTGGACTCCCTCTCCGATCAGCTGGATCCGGCCCAACATGGCCTTTTGAAGGGGGAGATCGCTAAGCTCCAGACCTATCGCACTCGTTCCACCTTGCGGATCGTGGTGTTTGGCCCGTTTAACTACGGCAAGTCCACCTTGCTTAATGCGTTGTTGGGTCAGAAGACCTTGCCCATGGATCTGGTGCCCACCACCGGGGCCGCGATCCGGGTGCGGTATGGGCCGGAGTTATCCAGTCGGATTCGTCTGGGGGATGGCTCGATGATCCGTGAGCCCGGCATCGAGGTCCTGAAGCAATACGCCATCCTCGATCAGCAGCGGCGCATGCGGGAGGATGTGGCGGAAGTGGAGGTGAGTTGTCCCCATCCGTTGTTGGAGCAAGGGGTGGAGCTGATGGATCTGCCGGGTACCGATGATCAGGAGGAACAGGATCGGGTGGTGCAGGAGCAGCTGTTGAGTGCGGATCTGATCCTGCAGGTATTGGATGGTCGCAAGTTGATGACCCTGGTGGAGCGGGAGCAGTTGCGGGATTGGCTGCAGGATCGGGGCATTGAGACGGTGGTGTTTGTGGTTAATTTTCTGAATTTGATGGAGGAGGAGGATCAGAAGCAGGTCTCTAATCGGATGCGGTTTGTGGCGGAGAGTTTTCGATCGAAGTTACCGGAGGGGGTGAGCAATCTCTATCGGGTGGACGCTCTACCGGCCCTACGTGCCCAGATGCAGGGGGATGGATCCGCCTTACAGGTGTCAGGATTGCCCCTGCTGTACTCCGCCATCCAGACGATCGTGGGGGCCTATAAAGATGATCGCCCTGCCTTACAGATCCCGCAAGTGACTCCGGTTGCTTATCGGATGATCTCGATCTGGGAGGAGCGGGCCAGGGGATTACGGGATCTGATCGAGGGGGATCAAGATCGTCGCAGCAAGGAGGTGGAGCTCAAACACAAAGCTCAGTCTCTAATTCAGAGAGGCTTCGATCAGGGGGTGCGGGATCTGAGACAGTGGCTGGAGCGGGATCATTTGATGTCTCGCTATCATGGACCCGCCAAGCAAGCGCTGCGAGAGTTTGACTTTGAAAACTGGCTGAAGCTCTCCCTTGAACTGGAGTGGGGTGAGTATCGTAAACAGATCGTCAACTGGATCGATAAGGCCGCGAATATGTTCAAGCTGGATCAGCCCGCCACCGATCTGTCGTTGTATATCCCGGATGCACCTCAGGTGAACGTGCCCCCACCTCCCCCTTCAGTCAAGCGCAATGTGGATGGCACCCCAGTGGCCTTAGCAGCCGGTGTGGGTTGGTTGCTGGGGGGACCTGTGGGGGCAGCGGTTCTGGGGGGAGCCAGCTATCTGATCAACCAGTCCGATCCCTCGGGATCCTCCCGGCGAGGTATGTCTCCCGAGCAATACGAACGGGAGTTGGAGCAGGCGTTTGATCGAGCCGCCACCCAATTTCTGACCCAATTCAGCGCCCAAGGACTCTCTGCCCTGGAGCGCTATATCGAGGACACTCGCTATCTGATTCGTCCTGAGATCAAAACGGCTCCGGTCGAACGCTCTGAACAACGGGCCCAACAGCAGGAGGTGGAGGGAGTGCTCACAAATCTGAAACAGGCTCTGGAGCAGGTGGAAGCTCTACAGGAGACTGAGGCGGATCGGAGGGGCTGACACGGATGATGGATCTCAATCCATAACTCCGTCTTAGGGGTGATCTCGTCACATTTCTTAATGTGCCAGAACAGGATCACAGTTTTGATCGGAGAAGATATGCTTAAACGCCTAGGAGTTTTCTGTTTGGCCCTGATCTGTATGTTGGGACTGTGGGGTCTAACCGCACCCATGGCACGGGCAGAACAGGATCCGCACACGACTCAGGTGCCTCCCGGACTACAGGTGGAGGCGGATCGGTTCCAAGCGGTATTGGAGTGTTTGCCAAAGCAATTAGGGTTGGCAGCCTCCGATCCCGGTAGTCGGATCGCGCAGGTGTTCGATGAGTGGGGTAAGGATCAGTTTGAACGTGCTATGGGGTTAACCGATGATCCTCAGCTGACTCAGGCAGAACAGGAGTTTGAGGCTTGCTTGGAGGACAAAGGGATCACTCCCATGCGCAAGCTGCAGCAGACGGCGTAGCCTAGAGTAGTATCCCAGGATTCCCCGCACCCTTGATCAGCCACTGGGTACGCGGATCCCTGCGGTTTACCTATGGTTAAACCCACCCCAACCCCTCCCGAGAGCTCCTGGGAGGGGTTGGGAGTGGGTCGATCCCATAGCTCACCGGATCTCCAAACCCGCAAAGCTGAGTTGGTGCGATCGGCTGTACCTACCAGGACTGAGACAGGATCGAGCCTCCCTCTCGGGAGCAGACAGCCCTCATGTAACGAAATATCTAAACTCCGATCGACTTATGTGGGTTTTGTGGCATCCTGAATTCCTGGAGTCATGCCCTGGCCTCTAGGGGTATCTATCGTTCGACCACCATACTTGCAGAGGAAGACCTATGAACACGACCAAGACGCTCACCTGGAAGCAGGTTCTTGCCGACAAGATGCCCTCTGACTGGGCGGAGGAGATCGATACCTTCGAGAACCAGATGCAGTTGCGCAAGCAGGGCAAGCTGGAGGATAAGGTCTTCGCTGAGCTGCGGCTGCGCCGGGGGGCCTACGGTCAACGCTACGACAATGGCTATCGCTACGACGGGGAGGACTCCCGCCCCCTGGAGTTTCCCCACCCCGATCTGACCAAAGGACCAGATACTAAGTGGGAAGCCCCAGGCATGCAACGGATCAAGTTGCCCTATGGCGGTATGACAGCGGAACAGATGGAGGTATTGGCGGATCTGGCGGAGGAATATTCCGACTCGATCCTGCACATCACCACTCGTCAGGATATTCAGCTGCACTTCGTCTCCCTGGAGGACACCCCGGATATGCATCGGCGCTTGGCAGCAGTGGGGATCACCACACGGGAAGCCTGCGGCAACTCTGTCCGTAATGTCACTGCTTGCCCGTTTGCGGGGGTCTGCCACGACGAGGTGTTCGATGTCACTGGCTACGCTCAAGAGTTGGCCTTTTATTTCCTGGGACACCGGGATGTCCAGGATTTCGGACGTAAGTTCAAGGTGGCCTTCTCCGGCTGTCAGGAGCATCCCTGTGGTCTGACCTCCATGCACGATCTGGGCTTCATCGCTAAGCAGCAGGAAGTGGATGGTGTCGAGCGGGAAGGCTTTGAGATGTATGTGGGGGGCGGACTCGGTGCCGTACCTTTCCTGGCCAAGCTGTTTGATGATTTCGTTTTGCCCGAGGAGATCCTGCCCCTATCCCAGGCCATCGCGCGGGTGTTCGCTCGTTTGGGAGAGAAGAAGAACCGCAATAAGGCCCGGATCAAGTTTCTGGTGGCCAAGCTGGGGATCGAGGAGTTCCGCCGCCTAGTGTTGGAGGAGCGGGCCAAGCTGGAGGAGGATCCTGGCTGGACTAACTGGTTAGAGAAGATCCCCTCCTACGCAGAAGCCGGTCTACCTGCCCCTGCGGCTGCGGCGGAGAGCGTGGATCTATTGGAGGCGGATCAAGAAGCGTTCCAGCGTTGGAAGTCCACCAATGTCTATCCACAGCGACAATCCGGTTTCTCGACGGTGGCCATTGCCCTGCCTCTAGGAGATATCACCTCTCGGCAGACGCGGCGGTTAGCGGATGTGGTGCGCAAGTTCACTCAAGACACGATCCGGACCACGGTGGAACAGAACCTGTTGCTGCGCTGGATCCATGAGGCGGATCTCCCGGCCCTCTATGTAGCGTTGAAGGCGATCAATCTGCATGGGGCAGGCGCTCAATCCATCGTCGATATCGTGGCCTGCCCTGGTACGGATACCTGTAAGTTGGGGATCTCCAGTTCCCGAGGCTTGGCAGGAGAGCTGCGGCAACGTCTGGCGGTCAAGGGCTGGCAGTATGACGAAGCGGTCAAGGATATCCGCATCAAGATCAGTGGCTGCTTCAATTCCTGCAGTCAGCACACTGTCGCCGAGATCGGTTTCTATGGCTCCAACCGCATGGTAGATCGGCGGCGAGTGCCCCACTTCCATCTGATCTTGGGGGGTGAGTGGAGCAACAACGCGGCCCACTATGGTCAATCCCTGGGGGTGTTGCCCTCCAAGCGGATCCCGGAGGTGGTGGAGTTTCTGGTGGAGATGTATCTGCAGGAGCGTCAGGGGGATGAGCCCTTCCCCAAATGGGTACAGCGGCTGGGTAAGAAAGCGATCAAGGAGCGGATCCAGCACTTCACGGTGGTGCCCAGTTATGAGACCGATCCCTCCTTCTACACCGATTGGGCGGATGCTCGCGAGTACACGATCGGGGACATCGGCATCGGTGAGTGTGCCGGTGAGGTGGTGTCCTTGACGGACTTCGGTGTGGCGGCTGCGGAGAGCGTTCACTTCGATGCCACGCTGTTATTGGAGGAGCCCTCTGATAATGGCAATGTGAGGCAGGCTGCGAACAAAGCCCTGGAGTCTATGTTGAAAGCGGCCCAGGCTCTACTCAAGGTGCCCAATGTGGACATCTCCGATCAACCCGAGGCGATCGTCGAGGAGTTCCGCCAATACTTCTACGACACGGAGCTGATCTTTGATCCTTTCGCCAAGGGCAAGTTCGCCAACTATCTGTTCACCGCCTTCGAGCAACGCCATGAGCCCGTGACTCGGGAGCTGGCCATGCAACGGATCGAGGAAGCTCGGCTGTTTATTGAGGCGGCCCTGGAGTGCCAAACCCGCATGATCCAGGCCGGGATCACCAATCCCACCAGCTACCAACGGTGGCTTCTGGAGAAGTCGGGACCCACGGTCAACGCCCAACCTTAACTGATCCCTGATCAACACTCCGAGCAAGTCTCCAGATCCCGAACGATGCACGGGACTTGCTCCCCTCCTACTTTTCTTTCCTGGATAGAGATCTATGAATCTGGAACGCTTTGTGATCAAATTCCCGGCTCGCCCCGGAGCTCAACTACAGGATGAGGCGGATCTGATCCCGATCTTTCATGAGTGGATCCGGCTAAAAAAGCTGGAGGGAACCCTGATCGATGTGGCGGATTATCGTCATGTACCAGAGGGACCTGGGGTGATGCTGATCTCCCATGAGATCAATTACGCCGTTGATCATGTGGAGGATCAATTGGGGCTTTCTGCTCAGCGCAAACTGAGTCGGCAAGGGGTTCAGGAGCATAACCATGTGGATCGGATCGTTAACTTAGTGCGGGCCACAGCTCGGTTTGGCACGTTGCTGGAGGCGGATCCACGTCTAAAAGATCAGCTGCACCTGAGTGGGGAACAGTTCTATTACCGATCCAACGATCGGCTACAGGCCCCCAATACAGAGGCCGCGTTCACAGAACTGAAACCCGATCTAGAAGCTGCTGCCGCCACTTTGTATCCTGGCAAGTCCGCCTCGATCACTCGCATCGTTGAGGTGGATGGTGATCCGTTGACCGCCCTGGTCCGGGTAGATGAATCGATCCCAATCACGACTCTGGCTGACCTCTAGTGGCGGATCGTCTCAGACCGTCTGTCCTTTCTACCCGTGAGGGATCGTGGAACTGTCTTGCAAGAGCGAATATGCCTTGTTGGCGTTACTGGAATTAGTCCGGGGCTACTCCAAAGGGGAGACGGTCCAAATGAAACAGATCGTCAGCAATCAAAACCTACCCCATCGCTATCTAGAACATCTATTTGGGGTCTTGAAACGCAATGGAATCGTCAAGAGCCATCGGGGCGTCAACGGTGGCTATTCCCTGGCTCGTCCCCCCCACGAGATCACATTCCTGGAGGTGATCCGCTGTCTGGATGGTAACAGTCAACCTACTAAGCCTGCTGATCCTGATGATAGATCCTTAGAATGTGTGGTGATCGGTGAGATCTGGGATGAGGCCCAACAGGCGGCGGAGGCGGTGCTGAATCGCTATACCCTGCAGGATCTGGCGGAGAAATGGTTTGCTCGTCAGGCCAATTCCTTTATGTATTATATTTGAACCTTGGATCATCAGAGCTTACCCAGCTGCTACTCGGATATCGGATCATGACCCACCCAATCACCTCTATGCGCTGGACCACAGCCGATCTGGATCTGCTGCCCGACAATGGTAATCGCTACGAGATCATCGATGGAGTCCTTCAGGTGACCCGAGCTCCTCATTGGCGACATCAGGAAGTCTGTAGCAACCTGATCGCTGAACTACGTAATTGGTCCCGTCGGTCGGGGCGCGGTCGAGTGGCGGGTGCACCGGGAGTGATCTTCTCGGATACCGATCATGTGATCCCTGATGTGGCCTGGATCAGTCAGGAACGCCTCGATGCCGGCCTGGATCCATCTGGTCACCTGATCTTGGCCCCAGAGCTCGTTATAGAGGTACTCTCTGCTGGATGGGAAAACATTCGGCGGGATCGAGATCTGAAGTTGCGTCTCTACTCCGCTCGCGGTGTTCAGGAGTATTGGGTTGTCGATTGGCGCTCCCAACAGATCGAGATCTATCGTCGGGATCAAGCGGCCTTGACCTTAGTCATGACTCTGCACGCCACAGATGATCTAACCACCCCGTTGCTGCCAGGGTTTACCTGTGCCGTTGATCAGCTGTTTGAGTGATGCCTCTGCTAGGGGCCAAGACCGCTTGAGCCCTTTCCCGCTTGCGGCTTGACAAAAACCAACCAGATGGTTACATTCAGACCATGGCAAGCAAAGGCGACAGGACCCGACACCGTATTCTCACCGTAGCTGGGGATCTGTTTTGGAAGCATAGCTATCGCGGTACCAACATGAACACAGTCTGCTCTACGGCCAGTGTCAATAAGGCGACCGCTTACAGCTACTTCGCGTCCAAACAGGATCTGGCTCTGGCGGCGATTGAGGATCTGTGTCAGCGCACGGTTACCCATGTGTTTGAGGCCAGCTTCCAGGCAGCTACCGATCCGGTGGCTCGGTTGGAGGGGATCTATCACCGGGTGTATCAAACCCATCAGCAGGTGTTCACAGCGGAGGGGATCAGTCCGGGCTGTCCGTTCATCAATATGGGGGCGGAGGCGGCTACGGAGCAATCTCAGTTGCGAGCGGCTGTGGAGGGATGCTTCACTCGATTTGCCGGGTTCTATCAGCAGCTGGTGCAGGATGCTGTTCAACAAGGTGCCGATCTGTCTCCCCTCAGTGAGGCAGAGGCGGTGCAGGCTCTGATCAACCTGATGAATGGGGCCATGATCACCTCCAAGATCCGTAACTCTCCTGAAGACATCCGGGGGACTCTACCGGCAGCTCGCCGCATCCTAGGCGCTTAATTTTTTTGCTTGCCAAAAACCAACCAGTTAGTCTAAAGGAAGTCAACCATGGCTACGCTGCGCTCCTCCGCCTCCGGGACCCCGATCTCCGATCTGGATGTCCGTGTCTTCACCTCAGCCCCCTTACAGATGCGGGGGGAGTTTCAATTCAATGCCCCAGTGACCGTAGTTTTCGATCGGGTCACGGATCCGCAACAGTTGGCCAGCTGGTTCCCGATCATCACGGGGGGCAAGACCGATCACTCTCGCTCCCATCAGCCGGGAGACTGGGGTGTGGGCAGTAAACGCATCTGTGACACCTTGGGCATGGGGGCTCTGGATGAGACGATCCGGTTTTGGCAGCAGCCCTATGCTTATGCCTATACCGTCAAAAACTGGACGATGCCGATCACCGATCACTGTGCCGTGATGAGGGTGGAGTCCCTGGGAGCTGATCGGAGTCGCTTGATCTGGCAGCAGTATTACAGACCTGTGGGGCTGTTTTTGAAATACCTGTTCCCTCACATGATGATCCTGTTCATGAACCAGGGCATGGAGACCCTGCGGCAGGAGTTGGGCGGTGAAGGGGGTCGGATGCGCTTGGTGAAGTAGGGCGTGTTAGATCCGGCCCGACCTGGTGAGGAGAGATCCAGGGGGTACCAACTCGATCTCTGAGAGCCTGGATTGAGTTACCGTGAGATCATCTACCCCCATTGATGGCATCGCCATGGTCCAGCTCCAATCGATCCCCGCCTCTGCCACCCCTCAGTCCCAGTCCCCTGAGGATCTTGACGTGATCGTGATCGGCTCTGGGATCGGGGGGTTGGTGACGGCGACCCAACTGGTGGCCAAGGGATACCGGGTGTTGGTGCTGGAGAAATATCTGATCCCAGGGGGCAGCGCGGGCTATTTCGAGCGTTCCTCCCCCGATGGATCCGGCCAATATCGATTTGATGTGGGGGCCTCTATGATCTTCGGTCTAGGGGAGCAGGGCACCACCAACCTGCTGACTCGGGCTCTGCAGGCAGTGGATCAGACTCTCCCTTCTGTTCCGGATCCCGTACAGATCGCCTATCACTTACCGGAGGATCTGAACCCCAAGGTGCATCGAGACTATGAGGCTTTTCTGGAGGAACTCAGCCGATATTTCCCCCATGAGCGGCAGGGGATCCGACGTTTCTATGATGAGGCTTGGGGGATCTTTAATAGCCTCAATGCTATGGAGTTGTTGTCTCTGGAGGAGCCTCGTTATCTCTTCCGATCCTTTGTCACGAATCCGCTCGGTTGTCTCACCTTGGCTCGCTATCTGCCGGTGAATGTGGGACAAGTGGCTCGTAAACATATTCAAGATCCACAACTGCTGAAGTTTATCGATATGGAGTGCTATTGCTGGTCGGTGGTGCCTGCGGATCGAACTCCGATGATCAACGGTGGCATGGTATTTAGCGATCGTCATTATGGTGGCATTAATTATCCCAAAGGCGGTGTGGGTCGGATCGCGGAGGCTCTTGTACACGGGTTGGTGGCGAAAGGGGGACAGATCCGTTATAAGGCAAGGGTGAGGCGGATCCTCTCTGAGAATCAGCGGGCCATTGGGGTGGAGCTGATCAATGGGGAGCAGATCTGCGCTCGTAAGGTGATCTCCAATGCCACCCGTTGGGATACCTTCGAGCAGCTCTGGCCTCAGGATCTGCCCCATGCAGAAAAACGCTGGCAAGATCGCTATCAACAATCCCCCAGTTTCCTCAGCTTGCATCTGGGTTTACGATCGGCAGGGCTATCAGGGGAGCAGGATTGTCATCATATCGTTCTGGAAGACTGGGATCAGATGGAGGCGGAACAGGGTACGATCTTTGTCTCGATCCCCACACTTTTAGATCCTGATCTCGCCCCTCCCGGACGCCAGATCCTGCATGTCTTCACCCCCAGCTGGATCCAGGCATGGCAGGGATTATCACCCCAGGAGTATCAACAGCAGAAGACTAAGGCGGCTCAGAGATTGATCCATAGATTAGAGCGGATCTGGCCCCGGATCTCGGAGCATTTGGAGCTGCAGGAGATCGGCACCCCTCGCAGTCACCGTCGTTTTCTCGGTCGATCGAATGGCACCTATGGACCGATCCCCACTGGTACCCCCTGGGGGCTATTGGGGATGCCCTTTAATCGGACAGCGGTACGAGATCTATATTGCACTGGAGATAGTACCTTTCCGGGACAGGGATTGAATGCGGTGGCTTTCTCAGGGTTTGCCTGTGCCCATCGGGTGGCCGTAGATCTGGGGCCGCGCTCCTACTGA
>CAYSEO010000155.1:0-10288 GCA_964429885.1 uncultured bacterium | reverse complement strand
GTTGCAGAGCTATGAACAGACGGCTGAAGCCGCGCAGCCGGGCGTCGATACACTACACGTTTCGGGCCCACCGCCGCGGCAAGTTCCATCTGGCCCGCGTTCACGTGCGCGTGCGGAGCCGGCTGCGCCTCTGGCAGCGGCTCCTCCTTGAACACATCCAGCGCAGCTCCTGTGGGTTTATGTGAGTTGCAAAACAGCTGCAATTCAAAACCGCGTCCATACCTTTGATCTTGTTCTGTGCCTCGGGGGGATCCCGTATGCAGGAGGGGATCTATAGCCTTATGCAGATTGCCAAGACGGCGGCGGCTCTGGAACGGCATCGGGCGGCGGGACAATTGTATATCTCCCTGCTGACCCATCCCACCTACGGGGGAGTGACCGCTAGCTTTGCCATGTTGGGAGATCTGATCCTGGCGGAGCCGGGGGCCAAGATCGGATTCGCTGGACCTCAGGTGATCGAGCAAACCATTGGAGCTGGGAAGTTACCGGAGGACTTTCAAACGGCGGAGTACCTATTGGAGCATGGCCTGATCGATGCCATTGTTTCCCGCACAGAATTACGGAAGCGGCTGGCTCAGCTGCTGGATCTGCATCGACCCCAATTACGGTTACGGTCGCCTCATGCTTGGGAGTCCTTAGGACCGATGGAATTGGTAAACCTGGATACCTGAAGTAGGAAGGGATCGAGTAGCAGATCTGAAGAGATGTGTCAGCTGAGGACCTAGCTTGTCTGGGGACCAGAACTGGGGCTGGGTTTCGCACTATGGCAGTCGCCACATTGGCATGGATCAAGCCTCAAAATGAGTAGTCTAGCCTGATCAATGTCGATATATTGCGCCTTTATCAACAAACATGATCCTTCGGTACAGATCAGCAACCTGACTGGATGGGTAACTGTACTCACCATAGAATGTGTATATCAAGCAGTTACATCTCGTCTACATAAACAGAGATTTTTGCGTCCACAGAGGAAGAAAAGGAGCTCATGATGATGCAGCTAAAGGACTTTTACAATTTCGGAGCTGCTAACGCCCGGTGCCATGCCCTACTGTGCGAGCGTCGACCTGGCCAGAGCTGGTGGGAAGCGGCCAAAGCTTCAGAAGCCCACAGCCGCGCCTGTGATTGTCACACGGATCATGACTGTTTCTGGTGTGAGGTTGAACAGGAGATCAATCAGTTCACTCATCAGGGTCAATTGTGTCCAGAGAAAGCTCTGCAACGCTATTACGATGGGGTTGCGGCTGGTATTCGCAAAGGTCTCAAGGAGCGGGGCATCGATCGATGTGAGTGGTACGCCGTGGCTGAACCGGAAATGCAGTTGGCTTGAGCTTTCGGCAGTAGTTGGAGAACAACGAATAGCCCATTCGGCTCTGACTACAGCCTTTCTCAGTCTGATGGGGCATAGTGACAGCGACGAGTGAACCAATTTTCGATATCCTCTGTTGAAGTCTGATCATATGCCTCTTCATTTGCCTGAGATAACTCGGGATACATTTTGGTTGTCAGGGCAAGTAAGATGATTTGACCTACCTCTCCCACAAGAAAAACAGTAACCTTAGATCTGTTTTTTTAGAACTCTAAGCTCCGACCCCTTCCCGTTGAACCGGCTGTAACAGACAAGCACTGATCCGCCAGCTATCATCCTCCTGTAGCTCCATAATATAAAGTGCGATCACCGAGTTCCCCTCTGGATCCACCAAACGCACCTGCTGAGCTGGAGTCCCCCGCACCACCGCCAGCTCCAGAAACTCCGCCTCCTCAGCCCGATAGACCGGCTCATAGCTCGCCCTCACCATCGCCACAAACCGATCCGCACTGCCAAACTGCTCCTGGATCCCCGGAGAGGCAAACGAGAAAGCCGCCTCTGCATCCTCCTGCTGAAACGCCTCCAGCTGCTGAGCGATCACCGACTGGATCGCCGTCTCGTCCAACTCCGATAGCTCCCCAGTCCCCTCATGATCCTCCAAGGTCTGGGCCTCCGCCCTCTGCATCAGCCCTGGGGTCACCCCCATCGATCCGAGCAGAACACCACAGGTGAGCAGAGCCAGTAATGATTTCATGACATCTCCAGAGATGAGGGGGCATCCGACAGCTTTACCCATTGCAACTGATCTTTGCTTCGATTGACAACTTATCGATCTGTGCAAGCAAACGTTACACCCGTCAACCAGATTGAGCTCTAGATGTACGATAGTCTGGTTAAGCTCTGCTGTAGAGACCATTACAGTATCCCTAAAAGATTCGGTATCTGAGATGAAATCCTATCCCGCCCCACCCCCCCTCACCATCGATCCTAACCAGCGCTACACCGCTACTCTGGAGACCACGGCAGGCACCCTGAACCTGGAACTCTATCCCCAGGACGCTCCCAACACCGTCAATAACTTTGTCTTCCTGGCCCAGGATGGCTTCTACACCGACGTGATCTTTCATCGAGTGATCCAGGGTTTCATGATCCAGGGGGGCGATCCCACCGGCACCGGCAGAGGTGGCCCTGGCTATCAGTTTGCCGATGAGCCTGTGCAGCGATCCTATTCGCGGGGTACCCTTGCCATGGCCAACGCCGGACCCAACACCAACGGCAGCCAATTCTTCATCAAGCATCAGGACTATCCCCTGCCCCCCAACTACACCATCTTCGGCAAGCTGATCGATGGAGAGGAGGTCCTCGACACCATCGCCACTGCCCCCACCGGGCCACAAGATCGACCCCAAACCCCCGTCCAGATCAAATCCGTCACCATCCAAACCGGTCAGGGTTAACTTCTTTAATCCCACTGGCCCATCCTTGAAACCCCAGGCTACGATCGGGATCTCAAACCCATGAGACCCCTAAGTTTGCCATGCGCCCCACCCGGATCGAACCCCAACCCGGCCAAGAATCCGTCTGGGACTATCCTCGTCCCCCTCGACTGGATCCCAGTTCCGAACATGTTCAGGTGATCTTCAACGACCAGATCATCATCGATACCCATCAGTCCATCCGGATCTTGGAGACCAGCCATCCTCCGGTCTATAGTTTCCCTCTGGAGGCCGTGCGCATGGAATTCTTCAGGGCCAGCCCCCGTCGCACCTTCTGTGAGTTTAAAGGTCAGGCTCACTATTGGACGATCCAGGTGGGAGACCAGATCGCTAGGGATACCGCTTGGAGCTATCCCGATCCCACCCCCAGCTTCGCCGCCATTCGGGACTACCTCAGTCTCTATCCCAGCCGCATGGATCGGTGCTTGGTGGATGGAGAAGAGGTCCAGGCTCAGGCGGGAGACTTCTATGGGGGTTGGATCACCGCTAAGATCGTGGGTCCTTTCAAGGGTGGTCCTGGCACCTGGGGGTGGTGAGATGACACAAGCTCAGCTCTCTTCCACCCCTCAACCTCAAGTGCCCAATCTATTACAGCTGGCCAAGGCAGGAGATCCCAAGGCGATCGCTAGCCTATTGAATCGCAATCTGCAGCCCAAGGGGATCGCTGTTCGGGCCATTGTTCGAGATCACGTCCTCAGGATCAGTTTAGAGGCCGAGAACTTACCCCAGGAGACGCGATTGGCTCCCCACCTGGAGACTGCCCTCCGCAATCTGTCTCCCGAGACGATCGAGTCCATCAGTATCTCTGGTTTTCAGACGGGGTTCAGCCGCCCCACCTGGATCCATAGCTTCGATCTGACAGAATCGGCGATCCAGACTTCTGCTCAGGTCACTGCAGCTGATCCAGAGCCGACTCCAGTTCAGCCCCAGGTCATCCCACCTGACCCCTCCGATCCGCTCCTACCATGGCTCTCCGATCTGGATGAAGAGACCTTGACGCTCCTGGCTCAGCAGCTACAGAGCCCCGATCTCTCGAATGCTGAGGTCGTGTTAGATCGGCTCCGACATTGGCATCAGCAAGCTCAGGATCTGTCAGTAACCGATATGGAGCAGCTTTCCGCAACCGATCTATCCCAGATGGCCCTTGCCCTGAGGATCCTGCAGCTGCAGCAGATGCAAGGGGAGGATCTGATGTTATTGCTCGCGGGGCTTTAGGGTTGATCTGAAGCAAATTGAAGGTGGAACGCCCGAGATCCCCGATCACTCAGGGCCGAGATTGCCCGCCTTGACCCAGCCCTCCTGACCACTTCGGCGCCGCACCTTCTGCCACTGGCCATCACTGCTCACCCCGAGCACTTGGATCACCTCATTGACCGGGATCCCGCCCACATAGGTCCCTTCCGCCGTGGGTTCAGCCCGTAGAGCCAGACCGATCGGGGACATCACCCGTGCTTGATTGCCTGCCGAGTAGGTGAAGAGATCCCCGTTTGAGGCGGAGGACTGCAGATTGGGATCGGGGGTAGCTGGGGCCTGAGCTGTTGCGGGCTGGGGATTGGCTGGAGCCGATCCGGAGTTGCCGAAAGCATTCAGATTACCGGCCTTGACCCACCCCTCCGCTCCACTCAGTTCTCGACGCACCCGCTGCCATTGGCCATCTGCGCTGGTCTCCAGGAGGGTAACGGCTTCCCCCTGCACGATCCCCCCTAAGCGATCGGCATCGGCATCTGGGGCTGATCGCAGGTAAAGACCGAGGGGCTCACTGACTCGATGGGTCCCCGCTGAGGCCGTCTGTTGTTGTTCCTGTGGATCAGGGGTCTGAGCGACCGCTTCAGGGGCATTCGGATCCACCGCCCCCAGATATCCGGCCTTGACCCACCCCTCACTGCCATTCAGCTCTCGGCGCACCCGTTGCCACTCCTGATTGGCGCTCAGCTCCAGCACCGTAACCCGCTCGCCCACCACGATCCCCCCCAGGATCCCCGCATCCGCATTGGGCGCTGAACGAAGATAGAGACCTAAGGGCTCAATCACCTGGCCCCGCTGTCCTGCCGCCATCGGTCCCTCTGCCCCCGGCTCCGGATCGGACTCGGGACTGGGATCGGACGGGATCGGTGTGGCCACCTGAGGTTGAGTGGCTGTAGGCCGCACGGCTTCTTGAAACTGAGGCGGGTCAGGATTCTCCAACATCGGGGAGACAAACTGCCACAGGTGCCAACCGGCGGCCACCAATCCGCCCAACACCACACTGCCAATGATCAGCCCCCCTACAGGAAACACGCTGCGGCGCCACTCCTGACCGGCCCGATAAGAGATCGGCGCACCATGGGGCCAGATCTCCATCCACTCCTCCGCATCCGAGCTCTGGCTTGATCGGGAGCGGGTAGAGGCAGATCGATCATCATCCTGGGGATGATCCTGGAGGTGAGAGAGATGAGGTGTTCGTTCCGGACCCATAGCACTACACCTTGATGGCCACTGTAGAGAGCTGTAGAGAGCTGTCCTCAGATCAACTCCCTGACTATGATATTGATCCTATACATGATGCCAGCTGGATCAGGAGAGCTCAATACCTCAGTTGCTATTTTGTCGGAGGCCATGGGGCCAGGTAGATCCCTGGGGGTCTCTTGGTTTCTGTCACGGCTGGCCATTAGGATATAGAGATAGCAAATTTGGGTAGACCAGCGATCCTTGAGCCCCTTGGTCCCTATGATCATCGCTGCTCCCTGTCTGGCCCCAGGAGAA
Source organism: uncultured bacterium (assembly GCA_964429885.1). Taxonomy (GTDB): domain Bacteria; phylum Cyanobacteriota; class Cyanobacteriia; order Thermostichales; family Thermostichaceae; genus CAYSEO01. Next base: position 4,744 of record CAYSEO010000155.1, on the reverse strand, counting down.
TCCCCTACAGTGGACGTGCTAAAAGGACTTTTTGGTACCCCTAACCCGGTCATCGGCGTCGTGCATCTGCTGCCGTTGCCGACTTCCCCCCGGTGGGGAGGCTCGCTGGATCCGGTGATCGCGCAGGCGGAGCAGGAGGCCACAGCCCTGGCGGCTGGAGGGGTGGATGGCATTATCGTCGAGAACTATCACGATGTCCCCTTTGCCAAGACTCAGGTGGATCCGGCGGTGGTGAGTGGTATGACCGTGGTGGTGCAGCGGCTGAAGTCCTTGGTGTCCCTGCCCTTGGGGTTAAATGTGCTGCGCAATGATGGCCATAGTGCCTTAGGGATCGCCGCCTGTGTGGGAGCCCAGTTCATTCGGATCAATGTGTTGACGGGGGCCATGGTCACGGATCAGGGCCTGATCGAGGGGGATGCCTATCACCTGTTACGCTACCGGCGGGAATTGGGCACCGAGACCAAGATCTTTGCGGATGTGCTGGTCAAACATGCTCGTCCGCTCGGAGCAGGCAACCTAACAGCAGCGGTCTCCGATACGGTGGAACGGGGTTTAGCGGATGGGATCATTCTCTCCGGCTGGTCCACCGGGCAAGCTCCCGATCTTCAGGATCTCGAATTGGCTCGCTCTGCCGCCCCTTATGTGCCCCTCCTGGTGGGTTCTGGGGCCGATGAGTCTAATGTTGGCTCCCTGATCCAGATCGCGGATGGGGTGATCGTGGCCAGCTCCCTGAAACGGGCCCATCGTCATCAGACTCCCTTGAATACCCTCAGCAAAGGGGATGGGAAACCGGGATTCCCCGCCATCGATCCGATCCGGGTGCGCAGCTTTGTAGACGCCATGCAGGCTCATCTGATCCGTCCCTCCCCCTCATCGTCTTACGCTACACCAACCGGTCCAATCCGATCTTAAAGTAGAGCAGGAGAGCGATGGGACCGGAGCGATCCCCTCAGTGGAGAGGCCCAACGGTAGATCTGATGGTGAGGAGTGCGGCACTACCTGAGTTTGACGGCAACGAGGATGGCATCCGGGACGCCACGCCACAGCTCCTGGTGGTGGATGATGATCGGGTGCATCTGGCCTATGTCTCGGAGGTGCTCAGCCGCCAATCGGGCTATCAGGTCAAGGCCATCGAGGGGGGCAAGGCGGCCTGGGAGTGGTTGCGCAATACGCCCCCCAATCAGCTGCCCAATCTGATCCTCTGTGACTGGACGATGCCCGATCTCTCGGGGGTGGATATCTGTCGGCGGGTGAAGGCCACTCCGGATTTTCGCCTGATCTATTTCATTTTGTTAACGGCGCGGGCTGAGGTGGAGGATCGGGTCAAGGGTCTGGATGCGGGGGCGGATGAGTTCATCACCAAACCGGTGGATCCGGAGGAGTTGCAGGCGCGGGTGCGGGCGGGTCTGCGGCTACAGCAGCTTACCCATGCTCTGGTCCAGGCTAATCGGCAGCTCCAGGCCCGTAATGAATTATTGGAATCCCTCTCCCTCACCGATCCCCTCACTGGGGTGTTGAACCGACGAGCCTTAGATCAGGCCCTACCCCAGATCTTGAAACAGGTGGGACCCCGCTTCTCGGAGGCTCGCTATCGCAGTCTCTGCCTGTTGATGTTGGATGTGGATTATTTCAAGAAGGTGAACGATACCCATGGTCACTTTGCGGGGGATTGCGTATTACGAGCTGTAGCCCAACGGCTGCAATCTCAACAACGTTCCTCCAGTCTGCTCTATCGCTACGGGGGCGAGGAGTTCGTCTGTATCACACCAGGCTTGAACTTGAAACGTAGCCTAAACTATGCTGAGTTCCTGCGCCAGTTGGTAGCCCGTGAGCCGATCGTGATCTCTCCCAAACGCTCCATCCCGATCACCATCAGTATTGGCGGATCGGTGGTGATCGATACTCACATTGGCAATGTTCAAGAAGTGGTGAACTCCGCCGATAAGGCTCTGTATGAGGCCAAGCAGCAGGGCAGAAACCGGGTCGAGATGACCCTGATTGAGGGAGGTGACTGGGTACAGCTTAATCCCCCTCAGGCTCAACCTTTTGAGGAGTAAAACCGGTTAGAGGAGATGGGTTATCGGGTGGAGAGCGGGGTCTGAGTCAAGCCCAGCTGTTGGGCAAAGTAGGGAATGGTCAACCCGAGCCCCTCTTCCAAGGGGATCTGAGGCTGCCAGCCCAGGAGTTCCTGAGCCCGACGGATATCCGGTCGCCGCTGTCTCGGATCATCTTGCGGTAGGGGACGGAACACTAAGTTGGCCCGACTCCCCACCAATCGCTTCACACGTTCCGCCAACTCCAGAATGGTGAACTCATGGGGGTTGCCCAGGTTGATGGGTCCAGTCTGGGAGCTATTCATCATGCGCTGGATCCCCTCCACCAGATCCGAGACATAGCAGAAGCTCCGGGTCTGGGAGCCGTCACCATACAGGGTGAGATCTTGATCCTGCAGCGCCTGGACGATGAAATTGCTCACCACCCGGCCATCGTCGGGACGCATGAAGGGGCCATAGGTGTTGAAGATCCGGATCACAGCGATATCCACCTGATGGCGGCGATGGAAATCGAACATCAACGTCTCCGCAGCGCGTTTGCCCTCGTCATAACAGGCTCGGGGACCGATGGGGTTGACATTGCCACGGTAGTCCTCGGACTGGGGATGCATCGTCGGATCCCCATAGATCTCAGAGGTGGAGGCGAATAGGATGCGCGCCTGGGCTTGAGCGGCCAATTGCAACAGGTTGAGGGTGCCCACCACACTGATCTGCATGGTCCGGATCGGATCCGCCTGGTAGTGAGGGGGAGAGGCCGGACAGGCCAGATGATAGATCTGATCGATCTGTTCCAGGGGCTGCAGTTGATCCAGGGGCAAGGGCTCCACCACGTCATGCCGGATGAACTGAAAGGTGGTTTTTTCCAGATGAGCAATGAAATTGGACTCCCGCCCCGTATGGCAATTGTCCAAACAGATCACCTGGTGACCTTCCCCCAGTAGCCGATTGACCAGATGGGTGCCGATGAACCCCGCTCCCCCCGTCACCAAGATCCTCATCGACCCACTCCAATGTAGAAAAATCCCGCCTGGGTCACCTGATCTCGGTCTAGGAAGTTACGGCCATCCACCAGCACGGGTCGGCGCATCAAGCTGGCCAACTGGGGGAAGTCCAGGGAGAGAAACTCTTGCCACTCCGTCACCAACACCAGAGCATCACAGTCCTGAGCCAGCCGTAGGCTATCCGTCTCCACGATCACATCCGTCAATCCCTCCCGAATGCCGGAGCTGGAGACCACCGGATCGTAGGCTTTCACCTTAGAGCCCAGCTTGGCCAACTGAGAGATCAGGGTGAGGGAGGGGGCATCCCGCATATCGTCGGTGTTGGGCTTGAAGGTCAGTCCCAGTAGGCCGATGGTCTTGCCCTTCAGTACCTTCAGTTCATGTTGAAGCTTCTCCACCACTTTCATCCGCTGATCCCAGTTCACCTCGGTCACGGATTGCAGGATGCGGGCCTCATAGCCATAGTCCCCGGCGGTGCGGATCAGGGCAGCGATATCCTTGGGAAAGCAGCTCCCCCCCCAGCCCAATCCCGCCTGAAGAAACTTGCGACCGATGCGGGAATCCAGACCGATGCCATGGGCCACCTGGGTGACATCCGCTCCTACCCGCTCACAGATATTGGCCACCTCATTGATATAGCTGATCTTAGTCGCTAGCAGGGCATTGGCGGCATACTTGATCATCTCTGCTGAGGGTAGATCGGTAACCACGAAGGGAACCGGGTCCGTGCGGGGGGGATCCTCTCCAGCCACTTCCGTTGGCATCGGCACCTCGCGGTTGATGATCGGGGCATAGAGCTGCCCCATGATCTCGATGGCCCGACTCTGCTCGGAGCCCACTACGATCCGGTCGGGATTAAAAGTGTCCCAGATAGCGGAGCCCTCTCGGAGAAACTCGGGGTTACTGACCACATCGAAATGGGGCAACTGTGGGGCTGGATCTAGAACGGTGGTGCCCCCTGTGGATCTAGCGGTGACGGTGAGGTTCTCATTGGCTGCCTGGGTGGCTCCGTCCAACACCAACATGCGTACCCAATCCCCAGAACCGATGGGCACGGTGGATTTATTGACGATCACCCGGTAACGACTGTCCAGGTGCTGACCGATCCCCCGAGCCACCGCCTCCACATAGCGTAGATCCGGATCTCCGCTGGGCAGGGAGGGGGTGCCGACGGCGATGAAGATCACTTCCGCTGACTCTACACCGATGGCTAACTCAGTGGTGAACTTCAGTCGTTGGGCCTCGGTGCACTGACGCACGACCGATTCCAGTCCTGGCTCGTAGATGGGGATATGTCCCTGCAACAATGACTCAACCTTGGCCTGATTGTTGTCGACACAGGTGACGTGATGGCCCACATAGGCTAAGCAGGCCCCGGTGACCAGACCGACATATCCAGTTCCAACCACACTGATGTTCATAGGGACTCCCTGGGGATACTGAGCGGATCGCGATGCCAGCGTCAGGTAGCCAACTGGCAGGGGATCTGGGGATGATCAAATTGTATTGTAAAGATAGATGGATAGATTACCGCTAACCATACCACGCCCCCTTGGGAGATGAAGCGATCTATGGGGAGATGATGGTGGGCAGTGAGATGCCTACTGTTGGCGGATGCTCGCCATACCCTCAGCGATGTCTGGATCACCCTGGCGGTATTGGGGGGCCTGATTGGGGTGCAGCAGGGTT
>CAYSEO010000154.1:0-10391 GCA_964429885.1 uncultured bacterium | reverse complement strand
CCGCTCCCTCCATCAACGGGTAAGCATCCCTGTGGCTGCGAGTTGAGTGAATCGGTTTAGATCGCTCCAATAGCTGATAAAGCGCTCCCTGTTTGGGGGCGTTTTCTTATTCTCAGGGATCAGGGCAGTTGGCTTGGGCCATGACGGGGCCAATCCCTATGATTAGGAGTGGAGCCAACGCGTAAGGTCAATGATTCATGACTATCCAAACTGTTAGCACCCAACCTTTTGAGGGCCAGAAACCAGGGACCTCAGGTTTGCGCAAGAAGGTGCCAGTATTCCAGCAGCCCCATTACCTGCAGAATTTTGTCCAAGCCATCTTCGACACCGTAGAGGATCGACAGGGACAGACCTTGGTGTTGGGGGGAGATGGTCGCTATTACAACCGGGAGGCGATCCAGATCATCCTCAAGATGGCTGCCGCCAATGGGATCGGTCGGGTATTGGTGGGACGAGGGGGGATCCTGTCCACACCTGCGGCTTCCTGCGTGATCCGTCAGCACCGAGCTTTCGGTGGGATCATCCTCTCCGCCAGCCACAATCCTGCGGGTCCTGAGGAGGATTTTGGGATCAAGTTCAACACCAGCAACGGCGGACCTGCTCCAGAACGGATTACCAATGCTATCTATGAGCGCACCCAAGCCTTGAGTCAGTATCAGATCCTAGAGGCTGCCGATATCGATCTGGATCAGTTGGGCACCTTCCGCATGGGCACTATGGAGATCACCGTGATCGATCCGGTGGCGGACTATGGTGAGCTGATGGAGACCCTGTTTGACTTCGATCGGATCCTGGATCTGCTCAAGCACAGGGGATTCCGCATGGTGTTCGACGCCCTGCATGCGGTTACAGGTCCCTATGCCCATGCTCTACTGGAGGATCGCTTAGGGGCTCCCCAGGGCACAGTACGTAATGGCAAGCCTCTACTGGACTTTGGGGGGGGGCACCCAGATCCCAACCTGGTTTATGCCAAGGATCTGGTGGATATTCTGTTTGGAGATAACGCTCCGGAGTTTGGGGCAGCCTCTGACGGGGATGGGGATCGCAATATGATCCTGGGTCGGCAGTTCTTTGTGACTCCTAGTGACAGTCTGGCGGTGTTGGCAGCCAATGCTCATCTGGTGCCCGCTTACCGCAATGGCATCGCTGGGATCGCTCGCTCCATGCCCACCAGTCAGGCGGCGGATCGGGTGGCGGTCAAGCTGGGGGTGGAGTGCTTTGAGACCCCAACGGGCTGGAAGTTCTTCGGCAATCTGTTGGATGCAGGTCGGGTTACCCTTTGTGGCGAGGAGAGCTTTGGCACCGGATCCAACCATGTGCGAGAGAAGGATGGCCTGTGGGCGGTGCTGTTCTGGCTCAATATCCTGGCTCTGCAAGAGAAGAGTGTGGCCCAGATCGTTCAGGATCACTGGCAGGCCTATGGGCGCAACTACTACTCCCGTCATGATTACGAGGGGGTGGACAGTGGGGCCGCTCAGGAGCTGATGGAGAACCTCCGAGAGATGCTGGGCACCCTACCCGGCAAGAGCTTGGGTCGCTTTGAGGTGGCCATGGCGGATGACTTCAGCTACACCGATCCCGTGGATCACAGTCTGACGGAGAAGCAAGGGATCCGCATTGGTTTTAGCGATGGATCTCGGATCGTTTATCGTCTGTCGGGCACTGGCACCCAGGGGGCGACCCTACGGGTTTATCTGGAGCGGTTTGAGCCTGACACCAGCAAACAGAACCTGGATGCCCAGGTGGCCCTCGCGGATCAGATCGAGTTAGCCAACGAGCTGGCCCAGATCCGCCCCCGCACTGGACGGGAGGCCCCTACGGTGATCACCTGATCCGGATCTGAACCGTAAATCGAGTCTAAATCTGGGCCATCGTCACGCTAGATCCAGCTGTCTCATTGTGACGATGGCTCAGGTGGCTTGAGTAGGACCCTCACACTTGACACAGGGGTACTCCTCTGGCTGTTCGATCAAGCAGAATCTGGCCTCAGATGATAACGAATGACTGACAACGACAACAGCAGAATGCGATCAGCTTCTCAAGCCTGCTAGTTTCAACAGTTGTATCTTTATCTTTCTGATTGAGATCAACCACCAACTGACCTTCAGGATCCAATTAATTGGACTATCTAATCTCCTCCAGTGTGGAGATGCCAGCTCGATCTAATTGTGTGAGGATCCCTTGTAGGATTCGTTTGATCTGCTCAGGCCCTTCGTAAGCCCAACCGGTGTAAACCTGGATCAAATTGGCACCAGCCTGCAGTTTCTCCCAAGCATCCTCTGGGGTGAAGATCCCGCCAACACCGATGATCGGTAGATCCGTGTGTTGGCGTAGGAATCGGATCACTTCTGTAGATCGAGCACGCAGGGGATGGCCGCTGAGACCGCCTGTTTCCTCTTGAGGGGATCGACCTGTGGTTGTGATCCGAGGGGTGATCAGTCCTTGGCGGGAGAGAGTGGTGTTGGTAGCGATGATCCCCGATAAACCTTGATCATGGACAACTTGGATTACGGATCCGATTTGGTCCCAGTCTAGATCAGGGGAGATCTTGACCAGTAAGGGCTTGGCTGAGGTATTTTCTGCTTGCAGGGTTTCTAGAATAGGGAGCAGTTGTTCGGCAGCTTGCAGAGATCTCAGTCCTGGTGTGTTGGGGGAGCTGACGTTGATGACGAAGTAGTCTCCTAGATCTTTGAGATGTTGGAAACTGCTCCGATAGTCTTCTGCGGCCTGTTCTAAAGGAGTGACTTTGGATTTCCCTAGGTTGATCCCCAATGGGATCTGGCGGGGGTGTCGTTCCTCAACCTGTTGGAGCTGATCGGCTAAGGCTTTAGCCCCCTGATTATTGAAGCCCATACGATTGATCGCAGCCCGATCTTGCGGTAGACGAAAGAGTCGAGGACGAGGATTACCAGATTGAGGATGAGCGGTGACAGTGCCCACCTCTGCGAAGCCAAAACCGAACCAGGGCCAGACTCCGGCAGCTATGCCATTCTTATCTAAACCTGCTCCTAAACCCACCGGATTCGGGAATTTAATCCCCCAGATCGTTTGCTCTAGACGAGGGGACTGTAGACAACAGATCTGTTCTAAGGTGCGACGGATCAAGCTTGCCGGGAATTGAGGATCATGACGCTCTAGCCAACCCAATGTTGTGATCATCGTCTGGGTCACGGTCTCTGGATCTGCTCTTAACCCGGAAAAGATCAGCGGGCGCAGTAGGGTCGAATAAAGAGTGATAGACATTATTAAGGATTGATATTGTTAGGATCATTATTGGAAAAGGTGACGCCATCCGTGGTGAGGGAGCCATTAGCATTGTAGATCCCGCCTCCATCGAGGCCGGCAGTGTTACTGCTGATCGCTCCTCCAATCACCGTCAGGCTACTACTGACATCATTGTAGGCGCCACCTCCCCGGTTGCTCGCGCCATTGAGCGATAGATTGGAAAAAGTATTGCAGTGGCTACATGACTTAAGACCTGACGATCCTGTGATCTGGGGCTCAGTCTGGATACTGAGATCTCAACTGGAGCAGCCACCGAAACAACTCACGTTTAACAGGTCTAGGAGCAGATCAGCTTGGGGAGATCGCCTTTGAGGAGGTCGGTAGCTGCAGTTGGAACCGGGTCTGTTGAGAGGCGCTGGTGACCGAGATGGTTCCTCCTAATCGTTCTACTGCCTGTTTCACTAAGGCTAATCCCAAACCTGTACCGGCTTTACCCCAAGGATTGCCATCAGAGAGACGGGTAAACTTGTCAAAGATAGCGGCATATTGAGAGGGTGGGATCTCGATGCCTGTGTTGATCAGCTCCAATTCAATATGTTTTCGGTCTGAGCTGGAACGCAGCTGGATCCGGATCTCCTGACCGGCTGGGGTGTGTTTGTATGCATTGGTCAGTAGCTCCCCCATGATCCGATTGAGCAATGAGATATCGGTTTTGATCATCGGTGATTCTAGGGCGATCTCTGTCAATATTTTGAGATCTTTCTGTTGAAACCGCTCCTGGAATAGCGTCAGGGATTGAGGTAGCCAATCCACCAAGCTCAGGCGAGTCAGGGTCAGCTCCTGATTCTGTTTCTCCAGTTTCTGCAGATCTAAGAGATCATTCACCAATTGGATCTCCCGTTGACATTCTTGATCTAGGGTGTTCAAATATTGTTGTTGTTTAGCATCTACTCCATCTGGAGAGCGCTCCTGCACGATCCGTAACATCTTGATGGCCAGATTCATATTGCTGAGGGGCGTCCGGAGCTCATGGCTGATGGTGGCGACGAACTCATCCTTGATCTGATTGATCTTCTCCAACTGTTGGACCTGAACTTGAGTGGCCTGAAACAGACGCGCCTGACGGATAGCGATGGCACATTGGGTGGTTACCTGTTGCACAAAACTGATTTCCTGTTCCAAAAAGGCATGATCAGGAGGGCGACTGATGCAGAGGTCTCCCAAGGTCCCCTGGTCGTCGGCGATGGGGCAGATCAGTTTAGCCAAAAGATGATCAGGGTGATGGTTGGATTGAGCTCTGTTGCAGAATTGGACCTGCCAACCCCACAGAAGCTGATCGTAGAGCTCTCGGTGGGTACCAAAGGGAAACTGAGTGCCGAGGGTGGATCGATCCAGGCGGGTGTATTCATATCGGATGGTGGAGAGGGTGAGCTCCTTGTCATAGAGACCGATATCACAGCGGATCGTGGAGAAGGATTGCCCGAGCTCTCCCACCACATTATCCAAGATCTGCTCCTCATCCAGGGTGCTTCTCACCCGATCAGAGATCTTACGCAACAGGGATTCAAACTGGAGAGACTGCTGCAGCTGGGCAGTGCGGATCTCCACCAGATAATTGAGCTCGGCATCCCGCTCCTGGAGTTGTTGCTGTAGGGAACGGATCTTAAGGTGGTGACGGACTCTGGCGTTGACCTCCTCCACCTGGAAGGGCTTGGTGACATAATCATCACCTCCCACCTCGAAGGCTTTTACCTTATCGAAGGCTTCTCCCAAGGCGCTAATGAAAATGATCGGGATATGACGAGTACTGGCATCGGATTTCAACTGACGACAGATCTGATAGCCATCCAGACCCGGCATCATAATATCCAACAGGATCAGATCAGGTTGAGAACGAGCGATATTGGCCAAAGCTAAACTGCCCTCGGGAGCGCAGCGGACCTCATACCCCTGCTTCGTAAGCAGATCCAACAATAGCCTGAGATTGTCGGGCCGATCGTCTACAACCAGGATGCTGGGTTGAGTGCTGTCGGTGGACTGCGGATCCATTAGAGGGCAAGTGGAAACTTTTCCATGATGCCAGAAATAGTGCCTAGAGTCCTCCGCTGTTCCGCTCAGGTCATGATAGAGTCACCCTAGCCATAGAGCTGATTTTCGAGCCGTGTCCCGCACCCGCCTGTCTCAGCCGTCTATTTCAACTGCTCCTTGCACTGTTGTCAGGCTGCCTTCCCAGTCAGCAACGCTGCCGATGGAACGTTCATTTTTCTCCCGTCTGGTGATCGGGGCGTTAGCGATCATCACGACTGTGGGAGCGGTATTGAGCTATCAAGTGGCCCGTCGTTCCCTGTTGGCAACCGTCCAGCAGCAGGCTCTGGCGGAGACGGAGACCTTGACCCATGGCATCGATCTAGAGTTGGCGCGGGGAGACCGCAGTGCCCCAGAGATCTTGACGACTGCCGTAGAACGCTCCCTAGAAGATCTAGATCTGGGGGCAGCCACCCACTTTATCCTCAGTGAGGAAGGCGAGCGCTTCAGGGGTGATCCGACTCTGGTACAAGCTCTGCAGGAGGCGGGGGTACAGGTGGATCCGGTGCTGACAGCGATGGTGGCTGGGGAGTCAGGGATCGAGCGGATCCTGTTGCAGGGACGCTTGGTCTACCTCGCCTATGTCCCCCTCTCTCAAGCAGTCGGATCGGTCGGGGTGGTGATCCCGGCGGCTCATATCGATGGACAGCTGCGGCCTCTGGATGTCATGTTCGGCATCATCATGGCTCTGGCCAGTGTGCTGGTGATCGTCCTATTCCGGGTCAAGACCTCGGAGCAACACCAGCTGCAGGATGAGATCGCCCAACGGGAGCAGATCAACCAACGACTCCAGGAGAGTGAGGTTCAGAATCGGGCTATCTTGAGAGCGATCCCAGATCTGATGTTTCGGGTCAGTCGGGAGGGGATCTATCTGGGCTATGTGCGCACCCGTGGAATGTTAGACCTGATGACTGACGATGATCAGCCCCTGGGCAAACATCTGTCGGAGTATCTGCCCTCTGATCTGGTGGAGCGGCAACTGCACTACACCCACCGGGCTCTGGATACGGAAGAGGTCCAGATCTATGAACAGGAGATTCAGATCCGGGACTCACTGCAGTACGAGGAGGTGCGGGTGGTCTCTAATGGGCCGGACGAGGTACTGTTTATCATTCGAGATATTTCCGATCGCAAGCGGGCTGAGTTGGCTTTTCAGGAGGCGGAGGCTCGCTATCGGGCCATCTATGACAACGCTGTGGAAGGGATCTATCAGAGCACCCCAGAGGGCCAATATCTGATCGTCAACCCGGCCCTGGCTCAGATGTACGGGTTTCCCTCACCCGAGGCTATGGTGGATCACTTTACGGATATCGGCAGCCAGTTGTATGTGGATCCCCAGCGGCGGCAGGCCTTTCAGCAGGCTCTGGAGCAACAAGGGCAGATCATCGACTTTGAGTCCCAGATCACTCGTCAAGATGGTCAGATCATCTGGATCTCGGAGACCGCTCGCTTGGTGCGGGATTCGGAGAGTCAACCCCTGTATTACGAAGGATTAGTTTCCGACATCACCGCCCGCAAGGCCACGGAGGAAGCCCTACGCCAGCGAAATCAGCAGTTGGCAGCTGCCCTGAAGGAGTTACAGGCGACTCAGAATGAGCTGATCCAGGCGGAGAAGATGGTGGCTTTGGGGCAATTGGTGGCAGGGGTCGCCCATGAGGTGAACACGCCCCTAGGGGCGATCCAATCCTCCGTGGGCAATATCAGTAAATATCTCGATCAGACCTTGACCCAGCTGCCAACCCTGTTGCGTTCCCTCACCCCTGCCCAGGAGCAACAGTTTCTCACCCTGTTGAACCGATCGATCGCCAGCACCCAGCCGATCTCGGGCCGGGAGGAGCGGCAACTGCGCCGTAGCCTCCAACAGATCCTCAGCCAAGCTGGGGTGGATCGACCTGAGACCACTGCCGAAACCCTCGTGGTTATGGGGATCCGTGGGGATCTCGATCCGTTCCTACCGGTTTTGCAAGGATCTGTTGCGACAACGGTTCTGGAGATCGCCTACAAGCTCTCTGGCCTCTGCCGGAGCACCCAAACCATCCAGACGGCTGTGGATCGGGCCTCCAAGGTGGTCTTTGCCCTCAAGAGCTATGCCCGGTTCGATACCTCCGGTGAACCGACTGTAGCTCAGATCACAGATGGGATTCAAACGGTTTTGACCTTATACCATAACCAGATCAAGCGAGGCATTGAGGTGGAGACCCAATTAAGTGCAGAGCTGCCCCCGATCCATTGCTATCCGGACGAGCTCAACCAGGTCTGGACCAATCTGATCCATAACAGCATTCAGGCCATGGAGGGACGGGGAACTTTACAGATCTCAGCCCAGCTCCAAGGGGAGGGGATCCAGGTGCAGATCACCGATAGCGGTAAGGGGATTCCCGATGAGATTCAATCCCGGATCTTTGATCCTTTCTTCACCACCAAACCCGTAGGGGAGGGCAGTGGTTTGGGGTTACATATTTCCAAGAGCATTGCAGATAAACATGGAGGCACCCTCAGCTGTCAGAGCCAGCCGGGACAGACCACCTTTACCCTCTGGCTGCCGCTCCAGATCCCAGCTCATCAGGAGCAGCCAGCCCCCGATCCCACCCTTGCTCAACCTCGATGACACCCTAAGGATCCCTGACCATGACCAAGCCTGCCATTCTCTGTGTGGATGATGAGATCGTGATCCTGGAGAGCCTGCGATCCCAGCTGCGGGAGGCGTTTGGGGATACCTACAGCTACGAGATCGCCCAGGATGCTGAGGATGCCCTGGAGGTGATCGATGAGCTACAGGAGGAGGACACTCCGATCCTCTTGATCGTGTCGGATTGGCTGATGCCAGGAATGAAAGGGGATGAGTTTCTGACCCAGGTCCATCAACGATTTCCGAGAGTGGTCAAGATCTTATTGACAGGGCAGGCGGATCAGGATGCCATAGCGCGGGCGGAGGAGAACGCCAATCTGCATCGCTGTCTGTTTAAACCCTGGTCGGAATCCGATCTAGTGGAGTCAGTCCAATCCGGGCTATCCCGATCCTCCTAAATGACAAAAAGGTAATGGACAAAAAGCAAGACAGACTGAATAGGGGATGAGCGATCCGCCTCAACATAAAATCGCAACGGCCTCTCCAAGAAAATCGTTCAAGCTGACTTTGGATCGGTTGAGCTAAGCTAGACCCAACCTGCTCGGAGCGATCCCGATGGTCTCTCACATTCCCTCCCAACCTGATCTGATCCACTACCCTGACAGCGATGGCCAACCCATGGCGGACAATACCCTGCAATTTCGCTGGATCGTCACGCTGAAGGAGAATATCGACGATCTGTTTGCTGAGGATCCCAATGTGTTTGTGGCTGGAGATCTGTTGTGGTATCCGGTGGCTCGGCAGATCGAGATCCGACAGGCTCCTGATGTCATGGTGGTTTTGGGTCGCCCCAAGGGAGAGCGGGGATCCTATGTTCAACATCGCGAGGAGGATATCCCACCTCAGGTGGTGGTTGAGGTGCTCTCTCCGGGGAATACCCGCAGGGAGATGAATCGCAAGTTAGCGTTTTATGATCGCTATGGGGTGGAGGAGTATTACATTTACGATCCGGATCGGAATCAGCTCAAGGTGTGGTTGCGAACGGTGCCGGGCCAGTCTTTGACAGGAGGAGATCGAGTCCAACAGTGGACCAGTCCGCGCTTGGGGATCCGGTTTGAGGTGGTGGATCCAGAGATGCAGGTGTATGGACCGGACGGTCGTCTGTTTGAGCGTTTGGGGGAGCAAAGACGGCGGTTGGAAGGGATCGCAGAGCAGGAACGGCAGCGCGCGGATCAGGAACGGCAGCGAGCAGAGCAGGAGCGGCAGCGAGCAGAGCAGGAGCAACGTCGATCTGAGGAGGAGCGGCAGCGAGCGGATGAGGCGACACAGAGAGCAGATCGACTCGCTCAGCGGATGCGGGAGTTGGGGATGGATCCGGAGTCGTTGTGAGGGTGGGTTGAGTACTTTGAGGGCAGCTTTCTAGATCTGGAGTGAGCTTCTGACCATGGCTGCGGATCAGGTTTTCATTAAATTGCGATTGCTGATCATAGGATCCTCAGGCTTGAAAGCCCCTCCTGGGAGAGGTTAGGGGTGGGTTCGCCCTGAGCGATCCACAGAGGTTTGTATACACGGTAGCCCAGGAGGGGAATAAGGGGCACAGGATCTGTTCAGGATTTGACCCGAGGTGATCGATCGCATCAGCTGATCTAGCTCGACTGCTCCGAGCCCGTATCCGGACCAAAGCTCTGATCGAAATCATACAGCAGCTCGTCGATCTCCTCCAGAGCCTGATTCACATCTACTCGCAGCGTGCCCAGATCCGAGCGCTCCAACAGCTTGGCCACCGCAGGCCGACGTTCCCGGATCAATGAGATCCGCTCCTTCAGGGCTTTGACTTCCGTAGCATCCATGCCGATCGCTCCATCGTTAACATCCCGTTACCATCTTACCGTTAGCCGGAACCGATCCGCTCCGATCCTCACCCCCTGCCAACCTGACAAATCCCCAACGATCCACTATGATGTAGGACTGAACTTCGTAAACGGCTCGGATCAGGTATCCAAAGCGGCTGAGACCTCCTCCCCGCTACCTGTACGGCCCTAGTGGTTAGGGACAGAATCATGACATACGCGATCGTTGAAGCAGGCGGCAAACAGGTTTGGGTGGAGCCCGGACGGTTCTATGATGTAGAACTCCTGGATCTGGAGCCAGAGGATGAGTTCGAGATCCACAACGTACTGCTGGTCAATCATGAGGGACAGGTCACCCTGGGACATCCCTACGTGTCCGGAGCCATGGTCAAGGCCAAAGTGCTGAGACATCGCCGCTCCCGCAAGGTGATATGATAGGGGAAGTCGGCGCCCGGTTCCGCTATAAAACGTCACGGACGGCGGCGATTTCACTATCGGTTTACCGCGGGGGGCGGTTGCGCTGCCGCTTTTCGCGGTTTTCCAAGCGTTTTTGCTCCACCTCCCCAACCGAAGGGCTAAATTCGGAATAGTTGGAAACAAAATCCATAGTCGGCATAACATCAAGAGTTCTCACGACCCACCCCCAGGGGTAAAAAGCGTAT
>CAYSEO010000153.1:0-10532 GCA_964429885.1 uncultured bacterium | reverse complement strand
GATTCAAACTCATAGCGACTGGTGATCACGATCCGATGCTTGGTTCCCTGCATCCCCTCCACCAACGCCTCCAAGATCTCTGCCACATGACGCTTCAATCGATGCTTCCCACCCACTGGCTCCAAATTCCACTCAAAATCATCCAACACCAATAACAAATGACCTGCCCCCGCCTTCCGCAACTCCTCAAACAGATACTGCACTCGCCTCCCAAATGGCTCACTCGGATCCTGCAAATAATCTCGTACCTCTCGCCAGCGGGGACCACTCAACCGCTCAATCAACTTATTCACCACAGTCCCCTGATCGATCTGCTGGTACCAGAACACCTGAGTGTAATTGGGCAGTCGAGCCAGCAACCGAGACACGATCGTGCTCTTGCCTAACCCTCCTCCTCCATGGATCAATACTCCTCTTTTCTGCTGATCGACTTTCAAGGTGCGCAAACAGTTTTGCAACTGACGTCGCCGTCCCACAAACTGCTCCCGAGGCACCACCCGCATCTCACCCTGATCCGTGAACAGCTCCTCAATCGTTTGGGGATGCACAAGAACCGGAGTGCGCCCATCAGTGTTCTCTGGAGTCACCAAGCAGCCCAACATCTGATCCGCCACATACAACCGCAACTGATGCCAATCCCCTTGGTGGTGCTGGATCATGTCGCTGTAGGTGAACGCCAACGCCTCCGCCATAGGAGATCCTTCCGACAGAGTTTTATACAAAACAGCTGCCCCCCCTGTTGCACCGTCATCGGACACCCTCTGTGCCCACCCCAGCACCGCCTGCGCCCCCATCCCCAACAGACTCTGCGCTAAAGACGGGATCGATCCTTCAAAGGCATACCCTGCCCGACACCCTGACAGAAAGATCAGCTTGGGCAAGCACCCTTGAAACGTCAGCGCCTCCACCAGATCCCCAGCTGAGCTCTGGTGTGGATCCCCAAACTCCGTCTCCGTCAGAAAGTAAGGCTGCTGATCCTGCCAACCTGCATGGCCAGTGAGATGAACCACATCAAAGAACCCCGCGTTTCTCCCCCGCAGCACCTGTCGCAACTCCGGCAGATACCCACTCTCCTCCACCTGCAGAAACAAAGGCGTGCGACGAGTGGCCTCCAGGATCCGCCCCTCCTCCTCCTCAAAGGCCAACTCCGGCTGAGCCCTGCTCCGAGGTGAAGCCGCCATGAACAGAACCTGCAAAGCTCGATTCTGAGGCTGATCCCCAAGCTGGAGAGGAGCCCCCTGGGGATCTCTAACCCAACGAACGGGCACAATCCAAGGTCGCCGCTGCACCAAGAACTGCTCCCCATCATGCAATACCTCCCAGGGCAGATGAGCCAATCCCTGCTCCGCCGCGATCGCCAACACAATCGGCTCCTGTCCCTGACGATCCATCATTTGCCGCAACCGTCGCTCTGGCCCATCCAACCAAGCAAACAGGGCTTGTCCAGTTGTGGAATAGTCCTCAGGAAACCGAGTGTAGTATCGCTCCTCAGATCTTCCAATCTGTTGTTGGATCACGACCAAAGAGCGATGTTGGATTCGGGGATCCTGGAGGGGATTGTCCTCAAAAAACCGTAACTCAACGACGGCACGTCCTCGCAGCTGCAGGTCAACATGAAGGATCCGCATCAGCCCTACTCCAACGCCTTGAGGATCGCCTGGATCTGAGCTGCCGTGGCGCTCTTGAGCAATAAGCGATTCCCCTGATCATCGATGATCAATACCTTGGTTAATCGGGGACTAGCTGTATCAGACTTGAGATACTTCTCTCTCCACTGGATCAGCCTGTCGGTGATGGCCATCGCCCCTGAGGCCAGACCCACGATCGTGGCCACGGTCGTCAAGGCTCCTTTCTGGACCTCCTCTGGAATCCGATAGGTACCTTCCAC
This sequence comes from uncultured bacterium, assembly GCA_964429885.1. GTDB lineage: Bacteria > Cyanobacteriota > Cyanobacteriia > Thermostichales > Thermostichaceae > CAYSEO01. Next base: position 8,644 of record CAYSEO010000153.1, on the reverse strand, counting down.
CCCGTCCAGTGCCAAGAGGTCTTCAGTGGCGGCCACCGCTTCCTCTCCCTCGATCTCAAAGATCATTCCTTGGTCCTCCAGCTTGCCTTTGGGCCAAAGCGGCATGGATCGCATCCCGGACCAGAGGCAACCGTTCCTCCTGAGGGATCGCCATCAGGGCATCGTAGTCTCGCTGTCGCAAACGAATATGAAAAGGCTTCTTAGACAAAGCCTCCCCCGGATAGACTCTGGGGAACTGATAGGGGATGATGTTCTCGATCTTGGGATTGAGGTTACCGGGTCGCAAGGTAGACTCCATAGGTGCCTGTCTACAGGGATGATAACCTCTATTGTGAGGATCTGTCGGGTAAACCGTTCTGGGGGGTTGACAGTGATCGCTTCACTCCCCGCTCAGATCGGAGCTGGATCACCTGTTCTTAATGTGATCCTGGCTCTCTGCCAAGGGGATCGTGCCTAGCTACGTACGCCATTGAGGTTAGGATGCTAGGCTTCAGAGAGAGCCTCAAAGGGTGATGAGGTGTTTATATGGATCCAACCCACGAACAACTCCTGGCCTTCTATCGGCTGACTCGACGGGTTGTTCTCTTATCCTCATTTGTTGCCTTTGTAGAACTGGCACCCGATGAGAACCTCTATATCTATGTGGGTCGCTATGGAGCCTTGGAGAGTTCTGTCATTTGCATCCTTCCTAATGGAGATTACGATCTGTGACTCATCTAGACCTAGCTTCTCTAACGAAACAGCAGCTCACCTCTCTCCTCTGGGATTTGAAGGGGACTCCTGCCGCTCATCCTCTCTATGAAGAACTCAGAACCCGCTCTCCCAAAGTGACAGTTAAAGCCTCGGATCCGGACTGGGAAAGGAAGACAGATGAAGCCCTGAAACAGGCCCTTGGCCTCACAGCAGACGGCTGATCTGTAACCCGGCTGGAAGTGGCCCGGAAGTTTATCGAGGCAAACTGTTTCGATCCAAACGATTTGATCCTCTAAAGTGGCTCCCCTGAGGATCAGCTTGGGTTGGGTGGGCTCTTTGGATCGGCGATGGATCTTCTTTGTCTTGGCCTAAGGGATCTGATTTCTGGATCACTGATAGCAAAATCTATCCCCATTTCCGATCACTGTGAAACATTGTTCACGTTCTTACTGCTTCTCAGAGTTTATGATCCGCTGATCCTAGCTCCTATTACAATTCACAAGCCTCTGTGAGACAGTGGGAGTGCCAGACCCAGATCCGGTATCCGGCGGTGTGGTTTCTGAATGGGTGCAAGCGGTTGGCCGCAGAGGAGGTGAAGATCCAACGGGTGCCTGATGCGGTGGTCACGGCTCAGCTTCTACGACGGCAACAGGTGGAACGATCGGATCCGCCTCCGGGGTTCTGGGAGCAGATCAGGTCCATGTTGAGGGGGAGATCCTGCAGGCCCACGTCGTGCTCTTCTCCTAGTGGCCCAGTAGCTCCACAGCACCTATGGGATCATGAGGATTCAGCCTGTCCACTCAACACCAGGCCCAGCTCCCGACGACTATCCCCCAGGGCAAACAGACCTCTCAACAACAGATCCATAGAAACGGATGGATCCCCAGTCTCCAACTTGGATACCTGGGATGGACTGGATCCCATCAACTGAGCTAGCTGTGCTTGGGTTAGTTCTTTATCTTGCCGTAATTGCTTGATCCGAGCACTTAACAGTAACCGGATCTCAACCAATTCCGTTTCCTCGGGGGTCAGCTGTAAGAACTCTGAGGTGGAGCCAGTGACCCAGCCTGCTACCTCTAACCGCTGACGTTTTTCTGGATCCATCATCATCACCCCTGGGATAGTTGGTCATACTGTTTCAGCCGTCGTTTGCAGCTCCAATCCCAGGCATGGGCCGGGAGTAAGGCATCTCCAGTAGCTCCCCCTGTTGTAGCTTCCTGAGGAGAAACCCGGCAGTGATCCGAGCCTCACTAGAGAACGGTGGAGTTTTAACCTCAGTCTGGAGCCAGACCAAGGGTTTATCTGATCCAGGCATAATCCTGATTATGTCAGAAGTGCCATGTCAAGGCCTGGTGGAGTTTGGCGGCGGCGGGATCCGAATCGATAGACCGCCCGGTGGCCAATGCGGATCACCCAGGGCTGAGCCTCGGGATCGCGTTCATAAGTAGATCGGTTGCCTCATGCCACCTCATAGGCTCCTGACTCGATGTCAATGGCCACAGGCCTGTATTACCAGCCTCGATTCTGAGGGTGGATCTGGGAGTCGTAGATCGAGTTGCCCCGACGAGCAAGCTCCTATCTGCTGTGGCGAGGTTGATGAACAGTCAAGGGGATGGCTCTGGTGGATCTGGCTCTGTCAGATCCCTCTGAGGATAAACTCCCTCTCGGAGAGTTCCTCAGCCAGACCGTTTATCTCCAGGAGAGCCCTCAGGATCTAAGCTCAGGCGCAGACTCGCGGAGCAGAACACCCGGATCTCATCATCGCCTCGCCTTCGCTGGGCCTTGGGGAGGATCTGCTTCAGGGGAGACCAAGGGATCCTCTCCAACAGTTCGGATCTGAGTCGTGAAAGAGTCTGGGATTTATCAAGAGTGGATCCAGGAAGGCAGCCAAGAGAAAGCACGACAGATCGCTGTCAAGATGCTGGCAGAGGGAATGGATGTGGAGCTCATTGCCCGAATGACGGATTTGACTCCTGAACAGATCCGACAAGTCGCTGCTGGCGCAAACACCCAGGCCCAATCTCAAGGATGTTGACAGCTGCTCTGATCTGGGACTTCGTGTTGACACAGTACATAACTATGGGATCTATGATCGCCTCACCGATGATGGGATCACTCAATGGCATCCAGCTTTCCTTGAGTTGGGCAAAACCCTCGAAGAATGTGCGGATCGCTATCGTCAGTTCTGTAACCGCTGTATACCTTCTAGGATAGTCTACTCCCATTGACCTATGGCTCAGATGCGCTTTATCCATGATCTCACTCCTGAGACGGTGAGTCTTCTTAATCGTATCTATCGTTACAGTCAGTCTCACCAGGCCCGACAACGGGCTCAATGTATTCTCCTTAGCTTTCGAGGCTTCACTATCGACCAGCTCACTCAGATCTTTGACGTCACCAGGGTGACTATCTATAACTGGTTTACAGCCTGGGAAGACAAAAGATTTGCTGGCCTTTATGATCGACCTGGTCGAGGTAGGAAACCTACCTTTTCTGCTGAACAGAAGGAAATGATTCGACAATGGGCTAAACTCTATCCCAAAAATCTAAACAAAGTGCGGGCTCTTATCAAAGAAACTTGGGAAATTGCAGTGAGCAAAACCACTATCAAAAGGGTTTTGAAGTGTCTGTCCATGACCTGGCGTCGCCTCCGTCGTGGCGTAGGAGGTCAGCCAGACCCAATTGAGTATGAAATGAAGTCTAAAGCCCTGTCAGAGCTTAAAGAAAGAGAAAATCTAGGAGAAATTGACCTAAGATATTTAGATGAAATTGGGTTTTCATTGGTTTCTTGCGTGCCTTACAGACGGCAAGAGAAAGGAGAGACGATTGCTCTACCTAGTCGTCAAAGTCGTCGCCTGAATGTGATTGGATTAATGAATCGGGATAATGAGCTAGAAGTCTATGAATTCATTGGTAGAGTGACCAGCGAGATCATCATATTATGCCTGGATGAGTTTTGCAAGAAGATCGAGAAGAAAACAGTGGTGGTGATGGATCAAGCTAGGATCCACACAAGCGAGGCGATGCAGGAGAAGATAGAAGAGTGGGAGAAGAAGGGCCTGGAGCTATTCTGGTTACCTACCTATTCGCCCCATCTAAATCTGATCGAGATCCTGTGGAGGTTTGTCAAGTATGAATGGATAGAAGTGGAAGCCTACAGCAGCTGGGAAAGCTTGGTGGAATACGTCGAGAAGGTCCTGAGGGGGTTTGGGGCTGAATATAAAATTAATTTTGCATAGCTACTTAAGCTTCCATTCCACTCCAAGGGATCCTTTCCCCAGGCCCGCTCGGATCCACAGGCCCTCAGCTGACCCAGGGATCCTCAGGCTTACCCCAGGCTCTAAGACTTCGGGTGAAACCCAGATCACTCTGCACCCAATCCCAGGGATCACCCAGGTGCGCTCTCAAATGTTCGTGGGGTGTTGACACGGATCATGATCTGAGACATGGTGGGTTTCACCTGCAGGGATGCGCTGTAGGGCGGGCACCATGACCTCAACCACAAAACAGCCCCCTGGCATGAGATGGGTGGCGGCATTTTGAATGCATTGGACCTGGGCGTCGAAATAGCCATCGTTATGCATAACCCGTTTGCACACACTTAAAGTTTTAGAGCACCTATGAGATCATTCCCAATTTACGTAAACGAGATCTGATAGCTCCTCCATTGCCTTGGCAGTCCTATCGATCAGCTGCCTCGATAGGTGCTGTAGGACCAGGGGGAGACCAACAATGGCACATGATAATGACCTTCTGGATCCGCAATACCAAATCGGATCGGCACGATATCCAGAAATGGCGGCTGCGGCAGATCGGGGGAGTTAGCAAAGTAAGATCCAATCGCGAACGAGAGCTCATAGGTGCCCACCTGAAAAGACTCCCCTGCTAGTAACGGCTCATCCGTACGGCCATCCCCATTGGTTTGAGTGATCCGGATCCGGTGCCGAGCCTCCGCCTCGATCCGCCAAACCTCTACCGTGACCCCTGCCGCAGGGCGACCGTGAGCAGTATCCAGAATATGAGTAGTCAGTTTGCCTGCCATGGTGAAAAGGAAAGGTTAGTGGGTGGGTGCCCCGCTGGCTGAGGAGTCATGCTTGGCACTGACGGCCAGATAGATCCCAGCCAAAACGATACCGAACCCTAGGCCATTACTCAAGGAAAGCTGCTCGTCAAACAGGATCACCGCCAGCAGAGCCGCGAACACGGGGATCAACAACATACATACTGCCACGATCCGGGCTGAGAACAGGCCCACACAATAGGTCAATAGCCCCTGCCCCAGGGATTGAGAGATCCCAGCCAATCCCAGAAGAGCGAGCCAAACGGTAGACGAGTGAGGCCACCAGCTTTCCCCCTGCCAGATCACCCAAGGCAACAACAGGATCCCCCCCACCCAACTGACCCAGAGCATGACGATCCCGGAACTGAAGGAACGCCGCCACCGCTCAAAACACAACAGACTGATGGCCGCTAGAAAAGACGCCACGATCGCCGCCAGATCCCCTTGAATATCCCCAGCCGCCAGCCGCAGATCGCTCCAGCCGATCGCTCCTACCCCGGTCACAGACAGCAATAGCCCCAAGCCAAACTTGAGATTGAGCCGCTGCCGCAGAAAGATCCAGGCCAGTAAAGCGGTAAAGACCGGCATATTGTTGTAGAGCAGGGTGCCATTGGCGACCGTGGTTTGGGTCAGAGACCAGCCCAACAGCACCAGAGAGGCGGAGAAACAAAGACCCGTGATCCCCAACAACAGGATCGACCCCCGATCATACTGAGGCTGAGTACCCTGCCCCCGTAGTCGTAACCATCCCTGCCAGATCGTCAACAGGATCGCTGCCAAACCCAGGCGATAGCAGATGGCCGTATAAGGAGCGAGTTCCGTCTCCACCACCACTAGCCAGATCGAAGCCAGGGCGATACTCCCCAGGGCAATCACCAGGGCCAGGATCCCCAAGAGTGGAGAAGAGGGAACAGGATCAGGAGCAACCTCCGCCTCCGCTACGGCCTGGGGACAAACCCCATCGGTCTCAGGATTCATGATCATCCCATGGGTCCTCCTAAGATCACCTTGGCCAGAGCATTAACCACCTCACTAGGGGATTCCTGGCGCAGCTGCTCATACCAGGCTTGGGTGATCTGCATATCTTTGCCGTAGATGGTGTCCGCCCGCTTGCGAGCCTTCAAGGTGATCTCAGCCACCCGATCTTTGCGGGCCTGCTGATATCGCAGTAAAGCATCCTCGACCCCGATGGAGGTGGTCACCAGGTAGCGACAGAGCACCTCAGCATCCTCGATGGCCTGACAGCCTCCTTGACCCAGAGTGGGAGTTGTGCTATGGGCCGCATCCCCCAACAGCGCCACCCGCCCCCGCACTAAGGTTTCCAAAGGATCCAGATCAACGATCTCCAGACGATTGGTGTGCAGGGGATCGATCCGGTGTATCAGGGTCTGAACCGGCTGGGGCCACCCTTGAAAGATCTGGGTCAGCTCCTCTCGTCGCTCCTCTGGGGGCACCGTCGTCCCCTTGGGCATAGGGCAGCCAAAGAAGAAATAGAACCGATCTCCCCCCACAGGCATCAGGGAGGCACGCTTACCTTCCCCGACATAGATCACCCAGTTATCCGAGTCACATAGATCGGGGCTCATGGGCACCAGACCGTTCCAGTTCACATAATCGGCATAGCGAGGGGCCCGCTCCTCCCCGGTCACATAGGCCCGCACCGTCGATCGCACCCCATCGGCAGCGACCAATAGGTCACTCCGGATCGAGTCGCCCTGCTCCAGATGAGCGGTAACAGAGTCCGCATCCTGATCCACTCCCACACATTTGCACCCCAGATGCACCTGCTCCGGACCGAAGGCCTCCAACAACATATGCTGCAGATCGGTGCGAGCCACGGGATAAGGCCGTTGACCCACCCGTTCCACCAAGGGTCTTAGATCGATCTGGGCCAGAGGTTGATCCTGATGGCTACGGTACTCCATCCGATCCATCTGTCCCCCCAGGGCGGCCACCTCTGATCCCAACCCCAAGCGATTCAGGACCTTAATGCCGTTAGACCAGAGGGAGATCCCAGCCCCAGCGGGACGAAGCTCACAGGTGCGCTCATAGATCTCCACCTCATACCCTGCCTGTTGGAGAGCTATGCCCGTGGTGAGACCGCCGATCCCAGCGCCAATGATCGTCACCTTCAAGTTATCCATGTGTCGTCGCTTTGCTGATCAGCCCTGCTGAACTATATATAACCCTGGATTGGGGGGACGTATTCATAGCTACGGTTTCCTCGCCCGATCAGGAAATAAGTAGATCGGCAGAATTGATTTGACACACGATGTATGGTTTGTTTAAAGTTTTTGCTGATCTACTTATTGTTGGAGCCAAGGACAACTTAAACTAACTGGCTCCGAATGCGAGCGGAGAGAAAATCTAAGATGCCGGTGGCCGTCACCAAAATAATCAAGATGGTACAGATCTTGCCATACTGAAAGGCACCAAAACTCTGATAAAGGGCCACCCCGATCCCCCCTGCCCCAACAATCCCCAGAACCGAGGCAGAGCGCACATTGGCCTCAAATCGATAGAGGGTAAACGAGATCCACAAGGGCATCACCTGAGGCAAGATCCCGTATAAGATCTCCTGCAAACGACTGGCTCCCGTAGCTCGGATCCCTTCGACTGGACCCGGATCGATGGCCTCCACCGCCTCAGAATATAGCTTGCCCAAAGTCCCTGCGGTATGGACCGCCAGAGCCAGTACCCCAGCAAATGGACCCAACCCCACCGCCACCACAAAGATCAACGCAAACACGATCTCATTCACTGATCGCATTACATCCAAGATGCGGCGAGTGGGAAACACGATCCATTGGGGACAGACATTCGCCGAGGCTAATAACGCCAACGGAACCCCCACGATCGCTGCCAATAGTGTGCCCCAGATGCCCATGGAGATGGTGATCAGGGTGTCCTCCAGATAAGATCTCCAGTCAGAGAAATCCGGCGGCCAATAGGCCGAGAGATATTCCCCCATGTTGGCCCGATTACGGATCAGCTTCCAGGGATTGATCTCACTCTGGGTATAGGCCGCCATCAGGATCGCGATCGTCAGGATCAAAAAGAACATCCGCGCCGCCGTGACCCGCTGCCGCTCCTGGGCTAACTTATCCGCCACCGCAGGGGAGATCCCCTCCATAGAGGCCCACCTCTTGGGCTCCTGCATCGATCCCCGCATCCTCATCTCTCCCGCCAGATCCTGTAAGATACTCAGTCCGAGGATAACGTCATTGCTCTCCGAAGCGACCCTAGATCGGCAACACCCCGATGATCACCCCCAACACTGCCCCGGCGGGGACCAGCTGCCAGGTAGGTCGTTTCCACCGCAAGATCGCCATCAGCGCCACGATTACGATCCCTAAAGCTAGACCCGTCCGTAACACCGTATCCTGTAACACCGCATTCTGACCCAGAGGCACCGCCGCCGCCGCGATCGCTCCCAATGCCGCCGGAGTGACCCCCTGTAGTCCACCCCGGATCCAGGGATTACGTCGGATCCGTAGCAAGACCGGCGAGGCCAACATAATGAAGGCAAAGGAAGGGGCAAAGATGGCCACCGCCGCCACGATCGATCCCAACACCCCCGCCACCTTGTAACCGATAAACGCCGCCGTGAGGACCACCGGCCCCGGACTCAACTGCCCGATCGCCACCCCATCCAAGAACTCAGAGGGAGTCAGCCACCCCAACTGATCCACCACCTCCCCCGAGATAAACGGGATGATCACCAACCCACCCCCAAACACAGCACTGCCTACCTTGAGAAAGAAGGCCAGCAAAGGCCAGAAATAGATCTGGATCCGTTCCACCCCCCAGAAACTAGATAGGGCCAATACCACCGGCGAGGCCGCCAGCCAAGCTTGAGTTAACTCCAGCCAGGCCTCGCACACCCCCAGC
>CAYSEO010000152.1:5144-10568 GCA_964429885.1 uncultured bacterium | reverse complement strand
ATCTTAGATCTGGTGGTGGCGATCGCAGCAGGAGCTGCAGGTGCTTTTGCCAATGCTCGGATCCGGGTAGGTAACGCACTGCCGGGGGTGGCGATCGCGGTGGCTTTGCTCCCACCTGTCTGCACCATAGGCATCGGTATCGCCTTAAACTCTCAGGAGACTGTGCTTGGATCCACGCTGTTATTTGCCACCAACCTGACCGGCATTATTTTTGGAGGAGGGGTCACATTTCTGGTGAGTGGCTATGGTTCTCTGGATCGAGCCAAGCATAGTTTATCTGTGGCGATCGTCTTATTGATCATCTTAGGTTTGCCTTTGGGGTTCTCCTTACGGCAGCTGTTGATCCGAGAACAGGCCCAGCAGAGCATTGAGTTTCTGGTTCGGCAGCGGTATCGTTCAACGAGCACCATCGACATCCGCAGGATCCGTGTGGAGGATATCTCCCAAGGGAGGATCACGGTCTTTGTGGAGTTGGTGGCACCCTCAGATCAGATCCAGGAGTCTGATCGTCAGACAATAGAGCAGGAGTTGGAGACCTCACTGGAGACCGAGATCGCACTGCGGCTCAGGATCATTCCCAGTTATGAGCTCAATCCTTCTAGTAAGTAGATCAGCAAAGATGTTTATACAGACTATATAGTGAATATCAAAGCAATTTTGCCGATCTACTTAACCGTCAATCTGAGTAAGATCTGAATTATTAGGTAAACCTTAAATCCCTAGGGCTTGATCAGCCTGTAAGCTGAGGCCGAAGGACAGTCGCATAACTCCATTATCTTGAGATGATAGGACCTGTTGGATCCTGGGTAATGTCGTAGAGTACTAGAAGAATCTTATCTTCCAATTTCACTTTTCTCGGTAAGAGTTTCATGGCCTAACATTCAGAATAGAATGGGTTTAATTCTTCTGAGCATATCCTGGAGCAGTAGTTCTGGACACTTACTCATAAAGCTTGCTTTTCTTGCCCGAAAATCCAGTGACCGCAGCTGGTCCGCCATGATCACACCTGTCACTGCCTCTTCGTCTGGAATCTTGATATAAATGGGGTTCTGTCTTCGTGTGTTACTGATTGGGCAGACAAAGGCAAAACCCATCTTGCGGTTAAACTCGCCATAGCTTATTACCAATGCTGGACGCTTACCCATTTGCTCGTGCCCAGCTTGAGGATCAAAGCTTAGCCACATGAAGTCCCCACGTTCAGGAATATAAGTCACCAAATCTCCTCTCCCATCGATTGGCCCCAATCTACTTCTGGTTCAGAGGGTTCCATAGGCTCAGCCAACAACTGTTCCAGGGTTAGCTCAGGCAGAGCCTGGATTGGTTGGATCACTAGCTTTCCGTCTTCAACAAAACATTCAACAACATCATCGGCGTTAAGGTTGAGGGCCTCGACCACATGCTTTGGGATCCGAATCGCTAAAGAATTTCCCCAGCGTCCGATTTGGGATTTCATAACTCAGCCTCTAACTCGTCGGATATCCAAGTTATATCAGATCTACTGTTTTAGTTCGGGCTTTTGTTGGGCAGGATAAAGCAGCTTCACTTGATGAAGTGTTCCCAGCCTAATTCATGAAATCTACTGCTGTTGAGGATCCCGACCTGCACCATTGGGTGGACTCCCTTCCCCAGAACTGATCCGGGAGAGCAACTGCACCAGCGTTTGTTCTAACTGAGGTGAAAATTGTAGAGGGAGCATGCCGGATCGCATATGCAGATCTCGCTGCGGAAAGGGGATCTCGATGCCATATCGCCTCAGGGCTGCTTCGATCAGAAAGTAAAGATCACTTTTGATCACAGGTTGACGGCTGGGATCGCGGATCCAGACCAATAACTCAAAGTCCATGGCACTATCCCCAAAGCCCTTAAAGAGCACACTGGGGGCCGGGATCGGTAGGACCTCAGCTTGTTCGGTGGCTGCCTCTAGGAGTGCCGATCGGACCTGGTTGACGTCGGAACTATAGGCCACCCCCACAGGTAAATGCAATCGGGATACGGGATTCTCGTGGCTCCAATTGATCACCTCCTCCTCCAGAAAGCGAGAGTTTGGGACAATGATCGAGACCCGATCTAGGGTGCGGATTAGGGTGCGACGGGCACCAATATGTTCCACGGTGCCCACATAATTTCCCACCTCCACAAAGTCCCCCACCTGGATCGGACGCTCAAATAAAAGCACCAGACCACTACTGAGATTTCTAGCAATATTCTGAAAGCCAAAGCCGACCCCAAAACCAATGGCACTGGCCAAGATCGTCAGGGAGCTAAGATCGATGCCCCAGGCTTGCAGCACCACCAGCAGTCCCAACACGATGAACCCATATTTGGCCGAGATTGCGATCGCCTCTTGAGCCCCCCGTTGAATCCCCGTCACGGACAAGATCCGGGCTCTGAGAATGTTGGTCATCACCCCCGAGAGGGCAAATAAACCACTAATCAAGGCGATCAAGATCAGGAAATCGACGATGGAATAGGATTCCGATCCCACAGACAGAAAGGAGGTGGTAAAGCTGGATAGGATCGCATTCAGGATGAAATAGCTGATCTGTCGAGTGCGAGGGAATAGGTTGGCAACAAATAGAATTGCGCCGATCCAGAACACTCCCTGAAGAAACAGGATCCCGAGGGTCAATACTCGTTCCACAGTCTGGAGATGTTCCTGATCTAGAAATTGATAGGAGGAGAGAGCCCGCTCCGTCCATTGAGGCAGTTTGCGGCGCACTCGTCCTAGGACACCATGGATCAAAATCCTGATGATCACCACCACTACTGAGATTAGAATCGCCCGCCATCGGAAGAGAAAGCTGCGTTCCTGTTGCGCCTGTCGGATCGCCTCCTCGATCTCGTCCGCCCAGACCAAAGCCTGTTCCTCAGAAGACAGACCTGGGGTTTCAATGTCCCCCCGCCGGATGCTCAAGAGCCACTCATCATTCAGATAGATCTCAACCGGCTCCCCCTCCTCGTTCTCAACCCGCAGCCGAGGGGATCGGCCTGATTCTACGGCATCCTGTAATCTCTGGTTAATATCATCCACTCGATCACTAGCCAGATCCCGATCGTTGCCTGAGATCTGAAACAGGGGACGTCCATCCAAAACCACATCCGCTGACTGTTGTGCCTCCAGATCGGTTTGAGCCAGCCCCGGAGCCGCAGCAAAGTAGCCCGGCCCGATCACCAGAAACAACACCAGGATCGGCACCCAGATCCGAGTCCAGTGGGGAAAACGGAGGCGGTGCAGGGTAGGAGCAGATCGGATCATGGTGAAGCGCTCTCGGGGTGAGGGTGAGAGGGTGAATTCTTGATCGTGTCGAAGGGTGCTCGTGCAGATCTAAGCCGTGTTGTTCTAAACGCCAGCTTTCTCAGCTTTGCCCACAACCTCAGTGGGGAAGGGGACCTCCTGTACCGTGGGGATCCGCTCTAGATTGAGATTGTTGCCCCCGGATAACTGTTTCATCAGCTTGGATTTGGGATTTTGTAGCAAACAGACCACCCGATCCCCCGGTTGCCAATACTGGCCCGCCTGCACCACCAGTAGCCGTCCCTGTCGTTCCAATAACAAAGGGATCAATTTGCCGGAATCGATCAGCGCCTGTAGATAGGTCTGTTGATAGGCAAAGCCTGGATCCTCTAGAGAGGTCTCGATCAGCTTGACATTCTGACTCTGCAGATAGTCATTCCAGGTTTTCAAGGAGAGATCGTAGACAAAAGCCTGCTGCGCCTTCGATTTCTGAGGCTTACCACTGGCGGGAAACACCGCCAACACCCGCGGGGGATCGAATTCCTCCACCGCTCGCTCCGCCAGCACATGGTTCACCTCACCGTTGGTGGTCATGGAGAGAAAGGTCCCCATAGAGTCCATCCCAGCCCGTTCCAGCACCTCCGGATCCATGGCACTATCCCACACTGCCTGTAACTCCTCATTCATCGCCTCCTTGATCGCTTCTGGATTGGTATCGATCAAAACTGAGGGCTCATCCCGTTCCTTAAACAAGCGAGCCACCAAGCGGGCTAGGGGATTGGATCCGACGATCACCGCTCCCTTAGCCTGTTCCGCCGTCAACCGCAACCGATTGGCCACCCACCGGGCTGTGGTTCCTTGCAGGAGCACCGTCATCATGATCGTCAAGAACACCAGCGCCTTCACCTGCTCCGCTGCCGGGATCCCAGCCTCAGACAAAAAGATCGCGAACAAGGAAGCCACGGAGGCAGACACGATCCCCTTCGGACCCACCCAACTGATAAACGCCTTCTGGCGGGGGCTCAGATCACTCTGCCAAGTACAGATCCAGACACTCAGGGGCCGCACCACCAACATCAAGGTCAGCACGGTGAACACCCCGCCCCAACCCAGGGCTGCGATATTCACCAGAGGCAGATCCGCCGCCAGGAGGATGAACAATACCGAGACCGCCAGGATCGTCAGCTGGCCCTGAAAGCGACGTAGAGAGCGTAACTCTGGATTGGCATCGGCACTGAGCACGATCCCGGCCACCACACTGGCCATCAATCCCGACTCATCCCGCACATACTGAGCCAAGCCGTACAAGCTCCAGACACTGGCCAGCACCACCAAATTCTTCATATCCGCAGACAGGGGATAGGCTTGCTTCAGAAACCAGCCCAGCAGCCAGCCCCCGGCTCCCCCGATCGCCGCCCCAATACTCAAACGAGTGATCAGCCCTGTCAACAGGGTAGAGGCATCAGCCCCCCCATTCAGAACCACGTTGAGGATCACCACTGCCACGATCGCCCCCAAGGGATCGATCAATACCCCTTCCCCTTCCAGGATGGTGGCCACCTGCCGATCCACCTGCACCTGTCGCAACAGAGGTCCGATCACCGTCGGTCCCGTCACCACCACCAACGAGGCATAAAGAAAGGCCAGTTCCCAGGGCAGATTCACCAGATAGTGAGCTACCACCCCACCAGAGGCCAAGGTGATCAACAGGCCCACGGTAACCAGGTTCCGGAGGCTTCGGGAGATCTTGGCCAGATCCCGGATCTGCAGGTTCAGCCCCCCCTCGAACAGGATCAGGGCCACGGAGAGGGACACCAACGACTCCAGCCCCTCCCCCAACATCTGGGGATGTAACAGATCCAGGACATCCGGACCCAGCACGATGCCAAACAGCAGCAGGAAGACAATACTGGGGATCTTGAGATAAATTCCCAACACCTGAGCGCCGATCCCGGCCAGGACCGTCACCACCATGAGGATCGTGATCAGAAAAGATGATGATTCTTCCATGGCGTACCTCCTCGTCCTCCACGTGACAGTATGGATGTCTCACCAGGGAGCTGCCTTGCGCAATCAAGCTGTCCAGGCACTGGCCATCCTCGTAGGGTAACCTAGCATTGTGAATCCCTGGTTGGTCGCCATGGATGGATCTGGAGATAGACTTGAGAGGTGAAAACTGAGGGATCAGG
>CAYSEO010000152.1:0-5044 GCA_964429885.1 uncultured bacterium | reverse complement strand
GGATCAGGTGATCGTCCTGCGATCTCGATTGATTGTCGGCGTGGGAGAAGAAGCAGGTATCTCGGATCAGGTTGATCATGTCGCTTTGATCTACTTATTTAAGCAACTGGGTCAAGGCAAGAGAACCTGCATGTCATAACCAGACAGGGGGGAAAGATCCAGAAGGAGAGGATACAAGTTTCTAAATCGGCGCTCTAGTCGCCGTCCCCAGTCGATCAAGCCAACTCTGCAGCATGGGGTTGACCTCCTCAGGTGCCTCATCTTGGGGACAGTGACCCAGTCCGGGTAGAGGGATAAATTCCTCGACCGTTGAGAACTGCCCATACTGACGCCCCAAGCTGATCGGCTCCCAAGGATCCGCCTCTCCCCATAGGATCAGCACTGGACACTGCAGCTGGGGTAATAGATCTTCCACTAAGGGGCCTTGGGAATAACGCACAAAGGCGAGAAACACATCGGCAGCTCCGGGCTCCTGTGCAGGTCCCAGGATGATCTCCACCAACTCATCGGTCACTCGTTCGGAGCGGAGATAAGCTTGTTTGAGGATCTGACGCACCCGTTCTGGCTGAGCCACCTGAGAAAAAAAGAAATGGCCGATGGGACGGATCCCCAAGATCTGTTGCAATACGGGAGCGGACCACCGTTCATACCAGGGCTGCTGCTGACGTTTGCGCTCATGCAACATCCGTAGGGAGGGGTTCAACATCGCCACCCCCGAGATCCACTCCGGTCGGGTCACCGCCGCCTGTAGTATCGCCACACAGCCAATAGAGTTGCCGATGGCATAGGCGGGCTCACCACAGATCTGCTCACAGAAATCCAGGATCTGATCCCCCCAGGTCTCGAAGGTATATTCCGCCTGTTTCCCCTCCTGCAGGGGACCGGGTCTCGGTTTTGCGGATCGTCCAAACCCTAAAAGGTCCAGGGCATAGACTCGATGATCCTGAGCTAACACCGGCAGGTTAAACCGCCAATGATCACTGGAAGCCCCGAAGCCATGGATCAAGAGCACCACGGGTCCTTGAGTCCCTGCGGTTTGGTAGCGGATCGGAAACCCTCGCCAGGTCCAGATCTGGGAGGTGGGGATGGGCAGGGTAGAGCTAGAGGGGGCCATAGGGGTCGAGGGCTTTACATTTGATCACATCTCTCTCATCATAGGAGCCGGAACCCTGGATCGCTAACCCCCGAATAGCCGACTGAAGAGGGCCGAGAGCACCAGGAAGGGGAGTGAGATCAGAACCAGTAGGATCAACAGGGCTCCAGCGAGTAACAAGATCAGAAAGAACTGATTGACACGGCGGGAGGTTTGGGGCGAGTCGATCTCCTGTTCCAGCAGAGTGAGATTGCGAGCATTTGCCTTCCAGGCCACATCGAACAGATCCCCTAACACTGGCACGATCCCCACGATCACCTCAAAGAACACATTCAGGATCATCCGAATCAGGGTGGGATGGGAGGCCCCCAACTGCGCTGACTCCCAGATGATCACCACCGACAGGATCGCGCCTAAACTATCGCCTACTGCGGGGATCAGCCCTAGGATCGGATCCAGACCAAATCGATAGCCAGTACCGGGGATGGGAATGGCGTTATCTAACAGATGGCTGATCAGGCTGAGACGTCGAAACCGAGGGGACTGTCTTTGATCCGTAGGGGAAGAAGTTTGGGGATCTTGGGTCGGTGTAGAGGTGGGAGTAACCATATCGAGGGCAGATGAACGGTTGATTCGGTCCTATTATGACCTGCTGAACCTAGGGGCTGCTCTGGAGGGATCGCTCTGCAGCTGCAGCTAAGGCAGGACAGATCTGATCCATGATCGAGCTCCAATCCTTAGGATTTTTCTGACGAAATAGACGGGCCGTGGGATACCAGGGGCTATCCTCCCGATCCTCCAGCCAACGCCAATCACAGGCATAACAGAGCATGATCCATATGGGTTGACCCAAGGCCCCCGCCAAATGAGCTATGGAGGTATCCACACTGATCACCAGATCTAACTGCTCGATGGCAGCGGCGGTATCAGAATAGTTATCCTGAGCCATATCCCAATTGATCACGGTGATCTCTTCGGGCAACTCCCGTAATTGCTCCACTTGAGGTCCTTTTTGGAGGCTGTAAAACTTCACCTGAGGAACCTGTAGCAGCGGCAGCAGATCTCGAATGTGGGCAGAGCGGTTGTGATCATTAACGTAGGTGGGACTGCCAGCCCAAGCGAGCCCTACCCGCAAAGATCGAGACTGATTTGGCTCCTCTCGCTGCCATCGATCCCAGGGTTTGGGTTGAAGACGAGGCGGGGCTTTGAGATAGGGAACGGTATTGGGGATCGTCTCCAAGGTCGTATCCAATAGATGAGGTAAACTCATCAACGGAGCATAGGTTTGGAACTCCGATAACGGGATCTCGCCGGGAGTATAGATCTGATCAACTCCGGGGATGGTTTGGAATAATTCCACCAAGTTCTCGGTACAGGTAAGGATCACTCTTTGACAACGCTGGGCCACCAGAGGTAAGTAGCGAACAAATTGCATCGCATCTCCGCCGCCTTGCTCCGTATGGATCAGGATCGACTGATCGGAGATATCCTGACCGTCCCATTGGGGATGAGGACACTTGAGTGGCGTAAAGGTGGGTAGTTGCCAACGATATTCGTACTCCTTGAAGCCCTCTCTTAAATCTCCAGCTCCCAGCAATGCGATCCCTAGGTTGAAGTGAGCTAGGGCAAAATGGGGGCGCCGCTCGATCGCTTTTCGATGCCATTCGATCGCTTGATCTCTAAACTTCTGGTGGCTACAGATCACTCCCATCTGATTGTAGACATCAGCGAGAGCCGGATCCATGATCTGCGGGTTGGCCAATAAGGTATCGATCACTCCCTGTATCAGATGGCTAGCCTCAGAGAAATTCTCCAGATCGGTGTAGACCACCCCCAGATTGTAGGCGGCTCGGATAAAGGTAGAATCCAGCTCCAAACAACGTCGAAACAGGCGTTCAGATTCCTTTAGATCTTTCCGGTTGTACGCCTCAGTGCCTTTGCCTAATAAATGTTCTAGATTATAGGAGGTCCGGAACTTCTCCTGGAGATGATTCAGATGAGATTGGGCCAATTGATTAATCTGGGGTAATCGTTGTCTTTCCTCTGGAGAGAGGAGATCCTGTTGGGATCCGGGGGCGGCTTGAAAGCGAGACTGGTTCCGATCCAGTAGATTACCAGGGCGACGGAGACAGGTAATGGTTTCCTTGGGGTGCCAGATCATGTTAAAAAATGTGGATAGCCATTGGGCAAAAGCCTGATCCCCCAGATCTGACTCTGAGTGTTCAACGGTCTCTTGCTCCGGATATCCCTCCAGAAACTCATAGGCCTCCCTGCGGATACAGAGGTTTAAGGGAAGGGTGTTGCGCAGATGTTGTTTCCATGGGGGCTGGATCTCCTCTTCCACCTGGATCGTTGTCTTGACCGCACCGGGATAGTTCCCTGGTAATCGATAGGTGGCTTGGTGGGCGGGGGATAGGGGTTGGTTGAGGCAGAGCCAGCCTGTCAGGATATGGGGAGCCAAATAGATCCCATTCAGATCACAGAAAAAGATCCCTTGAGCTGGGGTAGATCGAACTCCCAGATTACGAGCGGCAGCGGCTCCCCTTTGAGCTTGTCGAACGATCTGAATGTGAGCGTGATCCAGAGTGAATCGCTGCAACTGATCCCAGGTGTTATCGGTGGAGCCATGATCGACAATCACAATCTCATACTCGACTTGATCGTGATGGGGATAATGTTCCCGAAAATAGGAGAGGCTGTTTTCAATGCTCTGTAAGGTGTTCTGGAAGTCAGAGAGTCCAGTAGTTTCCAGATCCGCCACCGTCAACACTATAGCAAAGCTCTTGAGATGAGGAACTGGGATCTGTTCGGGTGGTAGTGTCAGGGGATCAGGAGGCGTGGAGTTGTCCGGTTGAGCCTCTGGCTGCGTGATCTGCACCTGTTTCAAGGCATCGTCTGGTAAGACATAGGAGGATCCCATCCATTTCTCGCTCTCCTCATCCGCAAAACGAGGATCACCTAACACCTCAGGGAACCGGATCCCAGACAGAACCTGCACCGCAAAGATCTCCCTCACCCCCTGTTCAAATCTTAGGAAGGCCAGGATCTGACCTGTCTCAATATTGACCACCCACACCCCACAGATCCGTTCTGTGATCCGTTCCGTAATGGGCAGACCGCTGAATACAGCTGTTTCTCTAACTTGAGATAAACCCACAAAGGCTAAAGGTCCCCAGAAGTCCAGACCCCGAGTAAACCCAGGGAGTTCTGCCACCATCGTCACCTGTCCACTGTGTGGATCCACCTTGGCCAATCCTCCCTTGCCGGACTCCAACACCCATAGCTGATCCCGATACCAACGGGGGGAATGAGGCATCGATAGTCCCCGACAGATCACCTGATTGGCGGGCACATCCATTAAGATCCCGCCCGAGGCTTTATTGGCTCGCCATCCCCCTGCCGTATCCGTTTCCCCCAGAGCTGTCACATATTTGAGGTGGTTATTGACAGCCGCTAAGCCATTCAAATGACACCGATCGCTCAGATCATAAGCACTGATAAACGGAGGACGCCAACGAGGTACAAAACTATGATCCGGATCCACCGTACAGAGGCAGGAAAATCGGGTATTGGCAAACCAAAGCTCCTCCTCCACAAAGGTCATCTCATGGATATCAATATCCCCAGTGATGTGAGATCGGCGAGGGAGATAGCAGGCATCATGTTTATTTTGCGGCGCGATCTTGGGAGCAGTGGCGGGCACATTCCGTAACTCCCAGATCTGATAAGCGCTGCCGATCACCAACTTATTGGCTGTAGCTGCCATCCCCATGGGTTTTTGAAAGATCCGAAAGTGGGTGTTGAGGACCCCTCCATCGTTACGCAACACGATCAATTTACCCGCCTGATAGGTGGAGACGAGGAGCGAGATCCCCAGTTGATCCAACAGGGCTGGGAAGTTACTGGTGTGAACACTGTGGGGAGGCGTGGGATCGATCATGGCAAGTTTAA
>CAYSEO010000151.1:0-10623 GCA_964429885.1 uncultured bacterium | reverse complement strand
TGGGGGCATCTCTCCGAAATAGCCACTGCCCCACAACAACAGCAATGCCACCAGATTACCCCCAAAGATTGAGATCCCCCCAAGGCGCACCATCGGCTCACTGTGAACCTTGCGCTCATTGGGGAGATCGACGCGACCACTCTTGAGGCCCACCGCCTTCACCACTGGGGTAGCCATGAGTACAACGCAGGCAGCAGCTAGGAAGGCGACCAAATAGGCCATGGATCTAGGGACTCGCTCTAAACAAGGGCAGGAACACCACCGGCATCAGCAGTGGATCCCATCACCAGATGAGGATACAACGGGAACCGCTCCCCCAGCCTGGCTACCTGCTGCCGACAATCCGCCAGGATCTGCGCATCCTCAGGATGGAACAGACAATCAGCAATGATATCGCCGATCTTCTGGAACTCCAACTCCTTGAAGCCACGAGTCGTCAGGGCTGGGGAGCCCAATCGCAGGCCACTACACACAAACGGAGACTCCGGATCGAAGGGGATGGTGTTCTTGTTGGTGGTGAGATGGATCTCGTCCATCAGTTTATCCGCTCGCTTACCGGTCATCACAGGATCCTCCACCCCAGTGCCCGGCAATTTCTCCGACACCGACCGCAGATCCAATAACACCAGATGATTGTCCGTGCCCCCAGACACCAACCGGATGCCCCGCTCCTGCAAACGTCCCGCCAGGGCCTGAGCATTGGCGATCACCTGGGCCGAATAGGCCTTAAACTCGGGCTGGAGCGCCTCACCAAAGGCCACCGCCTTGGCCGCGATCACATGCTCCAGAGGTCCCCCCTGGCTACCAGGGAACACCGCCTTGTTGAACTTCTTACCCAGATCATCATTACAGGTCATGATCAGGCCGCCCCGAGGTCCCCGCAGGGTCTTGTGGGTGGTTGTTGTCACCACATCACAGATCGATAGCGGATTGGGATGATGGCCTGTGGCCACCAAACCAGCGATATGGGCGATATCCGCCATCAGATAAGCCCCCACCTCGTCAGCCACCCCCCGGAAGGCCGCGAAATCGATCACCCGAGGATAGGCGGAATAGCCGCAGATGATCAGCTTGGGCTGGTGTTGATGGGCCAGCTCCCGGATCTGATCGAAGTCCAGCCGCTCCGTCTCCTGGGAGACCCCGTAATGAACCACATGGAACCACTTACCGGAGAAGTTCACCGGCGAACCATGGGTAAGGTGACCGCCATGGGAGAGATCCATTCCCAGGATCGTGTCCCCTGGATTGAGCAGGGCCAGAAACACCGCGAAATTGGCCTGAGCCCCCGAGTGGGGTTGCACGTTGACATGGTGGGCTCCGAACAGCTGCTTGGCCCGCTCGATGGCCAATCGCTCCACCTCATCGATGAAGTGACAGCCACCGTAGTAGCGCTTGCCCGGTAATCCTTCCGCATACTTGTTGGTCAGGACCGATCCCTGGGCCGCCATGACAGCGGCTGAGGTGAAGTTCTCACTGGCGATCAGCTCCAGATGCTCCCGTTGCCGCCCCAGCTCCTGGCCGATCAGAGCGTAGATGGCGGGATCGGTCTCAGCCAGAAACGCCAGTTCGGTTTGCTTCATGTCAGATCCAATGGCCACAGGTTTCGCCTCAAAGAAGTACCTACAATGTCCAGATAGTAGCATGACCCGTTACTTGACTTATAGGCCATAAAGTGATACGAAAAGCAATCCGATCATGTGCTTTTCTAGAGAAAGTGTAAAGATCTCTTGAGGTCAGGGCCGGTGACGCCACGGGGATCCCCTCCCCACAGTAGAGTGAAGAGCAGTTTCTGTCCCATGGCCCTTCTCATACAGGAGTGAGACATCATGCCCCTTTCCGAACCTCAGATCTTTACCATCCTGGGCTTGGCCCTCGTGCCCGCCCTGTTCGCCCTGCTGCTGGGATCGGCCCTGGCGAAGAGCTGATCTCTGCCTCTGGAAGGATCTGCAAGATCTATCCCCAGGGAGACTGGCTTGACTTAAGAGGGTTGTGGGAGCGATCTCACAACTCTTTTTTTGGGTCCCAACTCTGAGGATCCCCTCTCTGTACGCGTTTTTGCCTAGTTTCGTCATCTCCTCCTGACGGAATCAGGGCCTCCCCCTCTCGACGGGAGTCAACATCAACGGTAATGTTCTGACAAGATCCCACAAGATCCTGACAGCCGCAGAAATATCGGCTTCAATAGGCGCTGTGTCTGTTCGTTTGAGTAGTGGCAATGGCGCTCCGGTGTGGGTCGACCTGAGGGAGCCAACACGGTCCAAACCATGGCTCAGCAGAGCCTCTAGTGAGGGAGAGGGTGAGGGTGTGAAGGAAAATCAGCAGGAACGACTCCGTGGAGGCCGCACTCGACGCGCCTCAGCTCCAAGATCACGTCAGACCCGTTCTGCCCGATCCCGACGTCTGGAGCGAGAGACTCTGTTGACCGCCATTCCCCAGACTCCCCCTACCGCTGCCGCGATCCAATCTCGTGGGGCTGATGGGGGCCTTAGAGATCAAGCTTCCTTCTCCTCAGATCAACTCCCCAACGGGACGCATCGCTCCCCCTATCGATCTAAGAATTACCGTGCCCCACGCCGATCGCCACAACGCACTATTGCCTGGGAATCGACCCTGGTCAGCCTGGTTAACTTACTGCTCACTGCCGCAGCGATCGGGGGGGCGATCCGTCTGTTGCCGGTCCAACTGGCTCAACATCACCGGTTACAGCTGCTGGAAGAACAGGTGAATAATATGAGCGATCGGGTCTCCCGTCTACAAGATGCTCTGGATCGAGGCATGGATCCGGAGCAGAAGGATGCTCTGATCAAGGAACGGTTTAATAAGGTGCCCCCTAATCATCTCCAGGTTCGCTTGGTCCCAGCCCCCGTCGATTCCTCTACCATTGCCTCAGAGTCCGATCAGCTACAGCAGGCCCAAGTCTATCCAAGTCAAGCGACAGGTCAATAGATGGATCTTGAGCTATCGAATTCTGGATCTCAAAGTAAGTAGATCGGCAAAATTGCTTTGACACGCACTATATAGACTGTATAAACGTTTTTGCTGATCTACTTACACTAGATGTCTTTGCCGATCCCTTATCGGTCTGTGTAGATGAGATCTACCTGAGTTGGGGAGTGATGTTGTACCAAGCTCAGTCTCAGAAGCGCCATCATCAGGGTGTCGCCTCTCGTGACCCCTTCATAATGACCATGGACATGGGAAGCCTTGGGCAGGGGTCCATCATTCAAGAACAGCGCAACGCCTTGCTGGGCAAACCTCTCCGCCGCCACTAGAAACTGATCTTCACCTGTCAATTCATAGGCGTTCAGCATAAGCCAGATGACATCTCCAACAGTGCCTGGCCAGATCGGGGTGCTCAGGTCAATATCCTGCTGCTGATAATTTTTGGCCTCCTCAAGCAGGACCTCTCGATAGATCTCATTCTGGGTTTGGCGGTAGCGCAGCATGTACGGATTGGTCCGATGGGCTCTTGAAGCCCCTGAGCCGTAGGCGTTAGACCAAAGTGTTCTCGACTGGGGCTGCTCTGTCTGTTGTCCTGTCTGGGTCTGTTGCACTCTCGCTAGCGCTTCATCATTGGCAGCTGCTACCGTCAACATCTTTTGGGCAAAGTCCTGTGGCAACCAAGCTGCAGCATTGTGTAGAGAAACAGCTAGGGAGATGTCGTAGGGTCGGCGTCTGCCATTGTGTTTTTGCCTTGAGATCAAGTACCCCCCTTGCCAAAGTCGAGCTTGTTCCAAACCGTTGAGGACCGACTCAATCGCCTGCAGGTACAGATCGTCCTGGGTGTAGTGATAGGCTACTCCCCAAGTTTCAATGTAGAATCCCCCATGGCGAGCATAGGGGGCACTATCTCCCGGAGCATGGGTACTGATGCGAGCATGGCGAGAGAAATCTCCAGTCCGATGATCCCCGATCTGGTGTTGCCACAGTCCGGTTGCGAAACGTTGACAGGGTTCGGTCGCTAACCGCCAACACTCCTGCCATAGGATCCAAGGGCGATAAAACTCATGGATATCCCCTCTGTATTTGTCAAGCGGTTTGTCCTTGCTCAGATCCCATCCTGCATGTTCTCCCCAATAAAACAGCCCGGTTGCATCACCCTGGCAATGTTCCAAGAAGTACTTCAGCGAACGATCAGCTCTATCGGCATAGTGCGCCTTGCCTGTGACAGGGGTCAGTGCATACAGGATCTGATAGAGATTCTGGCAGTGGTGAGGGTTCGCGCCTCCGAGCATGCGATCATGGGGGCGGATTCCCCAGTGTTTATAGGGGATGGCCGCGACTTTCCGCAATGATTTACCTCTCAGAGCTCGCTGCGTTTCCCGATCCAGGGCTTCGGCAAATAGAGGAGTATATTCCTCTCCATAGGAGTCCTGACCATAGTTGAGCATGGCATCGGCATAAGCTGTCACGAATGCCAGGTAGTTAGGGTGATCCTTTTCGGATCTGGCAGGCCCGATACTGGCTGCAACTGTCACATAGGAAAGTAGAGAAATCAGAACGTTTCGGCGCTGCACAGCAATACCTCTGGGGTTCTCTTGATGATCTAAATACGACTTGAAACTGAGTTCAGAGGTTATCTTTAATTCGGGGTGGATGTTGCGAGCTATGCAGCTCAACCCTGACGACTTGTGTAGGTTTATAGTTTCTATTCGCTCGGTATTGTATCACCTCTTGCTGGGATGGAAGAGGAGGAATTTAGTGAGGATCCACCCACGGTTGACTGTAGCCAGATCGCCTTCCACTTTGAGACCTTCCTATCGTAGCCAAGGACTTGTTGAGGTGGGGGGTCCCCGGACACTGTTTCCTATACTGGAGAGGATGCTTGCAACACGGCCCTAGATCTCATGACCTCGACATCCACCCCCACTCCGCTCCAACTGCCCCACTGGGTCAAACGATCCATCGGTAAAGCCAGCGATATCTCCGCTGTGCAGCAGGTGATCAAGCAACGGGGCATCCACACGATCTGTGAGGAAGGTCGCTGCCCCAACCGAGCCGAGTGCTATAGCCAGAAGACCGCCACATTTCTGTTGATGGGAGGCACCTGTAGTCGGGCCTGTTCCTTCTGTCAGGTGGCCAGTGGTCGCCCCGAGATCCTCGATCCTGATGAGCCCCGCAAGGTGGCGGAGTCTGTGGAGATCTTGGGCCTCCAGTATGTGGTGCTCACCTCCGTGGCTCGTGATGATCTGGCGGATCAGGGATCGGGCTGGTTTGTGAGGGTGATGGAGACGATCCGAGAGCGCTGTCCTCAAACCCAGATCGAGGTGTTGACACCCGATTTTAGAGGGGATCGAGAGTGTATCGGGACGGTCGTTCGGGCACAGCCGGTCTGCTACAACCACAACATCGAGACGGTGCGACGCTTGTCCCAGGCGGTAAGGCGCAGCTCTGGATATGATCTCTCCCTCCAGGTGCTCAGCACGGTTAAGGATCTAAATCCACAGATGATCACCAAGTCGGGCCTGATGTTGGGTCATGGGGAGACTCAAGCGGAGGTGATCCAGACCTTCGAGGATCTGCTAGCCGTGGGCTGTGATCGGATCACCATCGGGCAGTACCTGCAGCCTTCCCTACAGCATCGCCCTGTGGAGCAGTATTGGACCCCAGCGGAATTTGAGGAGCTGGGCCAGATCGCTCGCTCCATGGGGTTTGCCCAGGTGCGTTCCGGTCCGCTGGTGCGTAGCTCTTACCATGCCGCAGAGATGGTCTGATCTTGGTGAGTACCTCCCAGTCCTATGCTCAGGCGTTACAGGTGGCCATTGAGGCAGCCCGATCGGCGGGACATCTGTTACGGCAAGAGTTTTATCGTTCCGGAGGACCTCGGGGAGGAGAAGGTCATGCCCCCGTGGATCTGGAGGCAGAGGCCCTGATCCGAGCCCAGTTAAGCTCAGCTTTTCCTCTGTACGGCCTGCGGGGTGAGGAGCTGACGGCTCAAGATCGCTTACCCCAGGATCCCGAGGGACATCTGTGGTTGATCGATCCCAACGATGGCACACGGGCCTTTCTGAGGGGCTGGCGCGGGGCGGCGATCTCCATTGGTCTGTTACGAGCGGGTCAGCCGGTGTTGGGGGTGGTGTATGCCTACTGTGCTCCTCAGTCTGGGGAGGATCTGATCGCTTGGGGCCAGGGCTGTGGTCCGGTGACGCGTCATGGTGTGGCGATCCGACGGAATTGGCCTTTAGATCTGGATGCGTCGGTGACGGTGTTGGTCTCACAGGCGGCGGATGCTCATTCCTTGGAGAACGCGGAGGCGGTAGCCCCAGCTCGGTTTCTAGCCACCCCCAGTGTGGCCTATCGGTTGGCTTTGGTGGCGGCAGGGGAGGGGGATGCGGCTGGGTTTCCTCGCAATCCTCATGATTGGGACTATGCTGCCGGTCATGCTTTGTTGAACGGATCTGGGGGCGAGTTATTCAACGGATCGGCCCATCCCATCACCTATCCGGCTTCTGGAGAGATCAGCCGTTGTATTGGTTGCTTTGGGGGATCGTTCTCGACCGTGTCTCACTTGGTACAACGCCGCTGGGGTCCGGTATTGGGTCCTGCCTCTCCGTGTACGGATCCCTATCCCCTGGTGATCCCGCGCGCTGGTCAGGCCATTGCTGATCAGGGATTACTCTCCCGAGCTCAGGGCTGTTTGTTAGGTCAGGTGGCGGGGGACTCTTTGGGGCGGCTGGTGGAGTTTATGGATGAGCGGGCCATTGCCGATCGCTATCCTTTGGGGGTGCGGCGGTTGGTGGATGGGGGTACTTGGGGGATCCTGGCGGGACAACCGACGGATGATTCTGAGTTGGCTCTGTTGCTGGCCCGAGCTCTGGTGCGAGCCCAGGGATTTGATCTGAGGGAGATCGCCAAAGCCTACGCCTACTGGTATCGATCCCAGCCCTTTGATATGGGCAATACCACTCGACAAGCGCTGGCGGCTATGGATCGAGCTCTGCAGGAAAAGGCAGATCCGGTGGAGGCGGCGGAGCAGAAGGCGGATCCCTATTCCCAGGCGAATGGGGCATTGATGCGGATCAGTCCGTTGGCGGTGTTGGGCTGTGGGGTGTCGGATCGGCAGTTAGCCAGTTGGGCAAGGGCAGATGCTTGTCTGACTCATCCCCATGGGGTTTGTCAGGATGCCAATGTGGCTTTTGTGATCGCGATCCGTCAGGCTTTGGTGACTGGGGCAAGTCCCCTTCAGATCTACACCCATACCCTCAACTGGGCTAAGACAGTTCGATTACATGGGGATGTGATCCGGAGCCTGGAGTTAGCGTGGGATCGGAAACCCGAAGAGTATTATCGTCACATGGGTTGGGTCCGGATCGCCCTGCAGAACGCCTTCTTTCAGATGCTCCATGCCCACAGCTTTGAGGAAGGGGTGATCAATACGGTGATGCAGGGGGGGGATACGGATACCAATGGGGCGATCGCTGGGGCTTTGTTAGGAGCGATCTATGGTTACTCAGGGATCCCTACTCAGTGGCGGGATCGAATCCTCACCTGTCGTCCTATTTACGGGTTACCGGGAGTGTTGCGACCGCGACCTCGATCGATGTGGCCGGTGGATTGTCTACGGTTGGCAGAACGCTTATTAGTGATCGGTCAGGGGAATTGATATCGATATGCATTAGGATGCGAGGTTCCGCCAACGCCGGAGCGATCCATCTCTCCAGATCCGCCTGGGATAGATCAACCGTGACCTTCATCCCCCCTCAAACTCCGTAGCCGCCAAGCTACTGATCTGATCGATCAACTCCAGCACCCGCTCTCGATAGGACTGCCGTCCCTGTTCGGTAAACAACTGCACCGCCTGATCCAGATCCACCAAAGCCCGCTTCAATTCATCCAACTCCGCCCAAGCCAATCCCCGACTGGCATAAGCCTCCCCATTGCCCGGATCCATCTCGATCACCCGGTCAAAGTCCGCGATCGCCTCCCGCTGTCGATTCAGATCCAGAAACACCTCAGCCCGACTCTGACGCGCCTCCCAATGATCCGGCTCCAGCTCCAACACCCGACTCAGATCCGCCAGGGCCCCCTCCATATCCTGCAGATCGAACTGCACCCCACCCCGGCTGTACAGGGCCTCAACATGATTCGGATCCAATTCGATCGCCCGATCCAGATCGGTCAGGGCCAACTCCAGTCGTCCTTGGGTGGCAAAGGTGGTGCCCCGACTGACATAGGCTGGCACAAAGGACTCATCCGCCCGGATCGCCTTATTAAAGTCCCAGATCGCTCGCTCCAGCTCCCCCTCCAGCGATCGAGCCAGCCCCCGTTGGTAGTAGCCCTTCGGATCCTCAGGATTCTGCTCGATGAATCGATCGAACGTACTATTGTCCACCGCCGGACTCTCCTTAAGCCGCCTCAGTCTCAGTATAGGAGGTCTATAGGGTGGTTTAGATCCGCTCGACGGGATCATAGACGAATGGCTGAGATGATCTCAGTCGTCCTCACGGTCACGAGTCATTCCCCATCGCTGTAGAACCTGATTTGAGTTAGAAAAAATGAGGATTGGGCCTGATCTTATTGCTGCAGGTGTAGGAATAGTTGTTGTTCTTGTGGCTGTGGAATCAACGCGGGATCACCATTACCTCTACCGCATCCCCCGCCTTGATCTGTGTCTGTCCCACCGGTAGGATCCCCAACCCCGTACAGCCCGCTAGGTTGATCAGATTCCCGGAATTGTGACTGGGCATGGGGGAGAACTGGATCCCGGCCTCGGTGATGCTCAGGTGTCCCCACAGATAGGTCTCCCGATCCCCGCCAGAGCGTAGATCCCCTTGTGCCACTGCCGTCAAGACCTGAGGCCGATCCGAGGGGGTCACCCCTTGGAGTCGAGCTAGCACCGGATCGAGAAAGCGCCAGAAGGTAACCATAGCCGAGACCGGATTCCCCGGCAGACCAAAGTAGAGGGATGTTGATCCGGATCCCGACTTGAAAACCGCAAACGTCAATGGCTTACCCGGCTTGATGGCCACCTTACGGATCCGGATCTCACCCCCTAATGCCGCCAGGATCTGCTCCACATAGTCGTACTCCCCCACGGACACGCCCCCTGAGGAAATCACCACATCCGCAATCGCCAGGGCCGCCGCCATCTGATCTCGGAGAACCTGAGGTTGATCGGGGACGATACCCAGGTTGATCGGCTCCCCCCCTGCCTGTCGCACCAGAGCCGAGAGGCCATACTGATTGGCATCCACGATCTGACCTGGCTGCGGCTGTTGATCGACCCGTACTAGCTCCGCTCCCGTGGACAAGATCGCCACCCGAGGCCGTCGGAATACCGGTAGCGTCCATCGGCCCACCGCCGCGATCACCGCCAGCTCCGGTCCTGCCAAACGTTGCCCCCGCCCGATCACCTCCGTGCCCCGCTGACAGAAGGATCCCGGCTGCCGAATAAATTTCCCCTGAGGCGCTCCCTCCAGGATCTGCACCGTCCGATCATCAAGACGCTCCACATTCTCCTGCATGATCACCACATCTGCCCCCGTCGGCAGGATCGATCCGGTGAATAGCCGCGTAGCTTGACCGGGATCCAGAGAGAGCTGAGGCATCGTGCCCGCTGGGATCGACTCCACCACCGTAAGCTGAGCCGGTAGATCCGTCAGATCCGCTGCCCGCACCCCATACCCATCCATGCTAGAGGTGGCATAGGCTGGAAAATCCTGAGGACTGATCAACGGCTCCGCCAACACCCGCCCCTGGATCTGGGGGAGATCCACCCACTCCACACCGAGGGGCACCAGGTTGGAGGTCATGAGGGAAAACGCTTCCTGAACTGGGATCATGACAACCTACAGGTAAGTATTGCAGTGTCCCCACGACTATGGAGCTGACGATCGTGTGATCTGCTCAGTCTGTATGCTGATGTATCAAGCGGAGGAGCCACTGCAATAGATCGGCAAAACTGCTCTGATACACACTATAGGGTCTGTATAAACGTTTTGCTGATCTACTTATCGGATTATCGGAGTAGGCATGTTAAGACGGAGGAGCCTGAGTCCTTACCGTTCTAGTCTCTTGACTGATCCTATGCTGCGCCTGCCTGCGAAATGTGAGAGCTCGCCGACGCCCTCGCCCCAGTTGGCTCTGCCCCCCGCTCACCCCCCGGAGCCTCGCCCCATCCTCTCCCTTTCCACCCATCACCAGATCCTCTACGCCGAGTGGATCCAGTCCAGCGATCTGTCCCCTCAGGCTGAGCCCATGGTCTGGGTCCGCCCCCTGGTACTCTCCGGTGATCCCGTTGTGGATCTGCGTCATACCGCCGATCTGTTGTGGCCCGCCGCCGCCTTCTCTCCTGCTTACGCTGAAGATCTCCTACCTCTGCTGGATCACGCAGCAGCCTTACCTCAGGCTCGTCAGATCCTGCATCAATTTATGACTCAGGTCTGGCAAGAAAGCCGTCAGACCCTCTCTGAGTGAGCCTCAGTCACACCCTTAACCTCTGACCATGCCCTAGATCCATCCAGGTCTACAGGAGATCCCCAGCGTCGGCTGTGAAGATCCCACATCCCTGCGTTAAGCTTTGCTCAAGCTCTGCCCGCTCCCCTGTGCCTCCTATGGATCCCTGTCGCCCTCAACCTAAACTTCCTGGGGATTCCCCCCATAATGCCCCACCCATCCTCTCCC
>CAYSEO010000150.1:0-10670 GCA_964429885.1 uncultured bacterium | reverse complement strand
ACTTAAAGCCAAACCCCAAACGCCCAATGTACAAAGGGCGTGAGACCCCAGGCCAGGTGGTAGACTCCTCCGCGATCGTCTGCACATCTGGGAAAGTCTCATAGATGGCTTGGTTAAGCTGTCGCAGAAACGCGATCGCCTCCAAGTTCTCCCGTCCTCCATACTGATTCGGGATCCATTCCCCCTCCTTGCGGGAGTAATCCAGGTACAACATGGAGGCCACTGCATCCACCCGCAAACCATCCACATGGCAAACATCCAACCAGAAGAAGGCGCTACTGATCAGAAAGCTCACCACCTCTCGCCGACCATAGTTAAAGATGAAACTATTCCAATCCGGATGAAACCCCTGGCGCGGATCGGCATGTTCAAACAGATGGGTGCCATCGAAGTAGCTGAGCCCATGACCATCCGTTGGGAAGTGGGAGGGAACCCAATCCAAGATCACACCGATCCCATGCTGATGGAGCGTCTCCACCAGACACTGAAAGTCCTGCAGAGTCCCGTAGCGATGGGTGGGGGCGAAATAGCCCGTGGTCTGATAGCCCCAGGATCCGTAGAAGGGATGTTCCGTGATCGGCATCAGCTCCACATGGGTAAAGCCCATCTCCACCACATACTGAGCCAGCCGTGGGGCGATCTCTCGATAGGTGAGGGAGCGATTGCCCTCCTCCGCTTTGCGCAGCCAAGAGCCCAGATGCACCTCATAGATCGAGATGGGGGCCCCCAAGTTCTGACGGGAGCCCCGCTGAGTCATCCAGGTTTGATCGTGCCAGGTGTAGTCCTGGAGAGGCCAAACCACCGAAGCCGTCTCCGGGGGAGTCTGATGATGGATCGCAAACGGATCCGCCTTGTCCATCTCATAGCCGTCCTGCCGCGAGAGGATCCGGTACTTATAGACCGCTCCTGGTTTGACTCCAGGAATGAACCCTTCCCAGATCCCAGACGCCTCTCTCTGTTTCAGAGGATGACGCTCATTGCTCCAGCCATTGAAGTCCCCTTTGACAAACACCTGTGAGGCTTGGGGAGCCCAGACCGCAAAGTAGGCTCCCTCCTGATCCCCCAGGCGAGTTGGATGAGAGCCCAGCTTCTGATAGAGCTGGTAATGGGAGCCCTCATTGAACAGGTACAGATCCTGATCCGACAGCAAACTCATCTGAGCTACCTCGGGGGTCAGCACCTCGGATCCTGTCTCAGTCATGGCTTACTCCTTCCCGCAGGGACACAGCACCGGCCTCTCCAGCTTAACCATAGGGATTGGTGACACCCCCAACAGCCGTCGAGCTGTTCCCAGTGTTGGAGTCAAGTATGAAAAATCTGTGAATCGTCGGATCGACTGATTAATCCCAGGGGATCTGGGGGCTACAATAGCTAGATGCCCAACCGCTCAAAGATCTGATCCAAATGTTTGAGGTGACGCCCCGGATCAAAACAAGCCTCCAACTCCTCTGGAGTGAGATGTTCCCGGATCCGATCGTCTGCCAACAGATTGGCCTTAAAATCCCCTGCCGGCTGATTCCAGGCTCGATGGGCATTCTCCTGGACCAGGCTATAGGCTGCCTCCCGAATTAATCCCTTATCCACCAAAGCCAACAACACCTGTTGACTAAAGATCACCCCCCCATACACCTGCAAATTGCGCTCCATATTATGGGCATGGATCAGCAACCCTCGGATCAGATCCGTCATCTGTACCAGTAGATAGTGAGTCAGGATCGAGGCATCCGGCAGGATCACCCGCTCCACCGAGCTATGGGAGATATCCCGCTCATGCCAGAGGGCCACATTCTCCAAGGCCGACAGGGCATAGCCTCGTAACAACCGCACCAATCCCGTGATCTGCTCCGAGCGCACCGGATTCCGTTTATGGGGCATGGCCGAGGATCCCTTCTGACCCTGAGCAAAGAACTCCTCCACCTCCAACACATCCGTTCGCTGCAGATTCCGGATCTCCACCGCAAACCGCTCCAGAGTCGCCCCTAGCAACGCCAACCCCTGCACATACTCCCCATGGCGATCCCGAGAGATCACCTGTGTGGAGGCCGGATCCGGCTGCAGACCCAACCGAGCACAGGTCAATCGCTCCACTGTCGGCGATACATTGGCGTAGGTGCCCACCGCCCCCGAGATCTGACCCACCGCGACGCGCTCTCGGAGCTGAGCCAAGCGATCCTGATGCCGCAAACACTCCGCCAACCAGCCCGCCAGCTTAAACCCAAACGTGATCGGCTCCGCGTGAATGCCATGGCTACGGCCCACCATCAGCGTCCGTTGATGCTCCCGTGCCCGGACCCGGATCGCCTCACTCAGCTGCTCTAACGCTTGCTGGATCAG
Source organism: uncultured bacterium (assembly GCA_964429885.1). Taxonomy (GTDB): domain Bacteria; phylum Cyanobacteriota; class Cyanobacteriia; order Thermostichales; family Thermostichaceae; genus CAYSEO01. Next base: position 8,336 of record CAYSEO010000150.1, on the reverse strand, counting down.
GTCTAGAGAGGCCACTAACTGCAGAGATAGAGCCGTATCGATCACATCCGAGCTGGTGAGCCCCAGGTGAATGTAGCGGCCCGCCTCCCCCACGTATTCGTTGACATTGGTGAGAAACGCGATCACATCATGACGCACCTCCGCCTCGATCTCCTGAATGCGCGGGAGCGAGAAGGTAGCCTTAGCCTTGATCTGCTCTAACGCCTCTGGTGGGATCTGGCCTAACTCCGCCTGGGCTTCACAGACAGCGATCTCCACCTGCAACCAGGTTTGAAACTTCGCCTCAGGGGTCCAGAGCTGCCCCATCTCGGGCAAGGTATAGCGTTCGATCACGGTTCCCCGTCCTATCCAGATCTAGGATGCTGCAAACCCTGAGATCGTAGCAGGATCGGGCGATCTCAGAGAGGCCAGAGGGGAGAGGCTTGAGGATCTGTGGGAGCACCCGAGCATCAGCCCAGTCTCAATGAGCTCGTGAGGTGACTTGAGGAGGCTGGGGGAAGCGCCGACCTACCCAGATCACTAGGGAGCGCAGTACCTGAGCCAGGGAGTGGGGGCGAGCCCCAGCCCAAAGATTACAACCCATGCACAACAGCACTAGGCCCAGGAGAATAAAGGTAGGTACCCGCACCACACCGATGGCGAACCAGGTTAGGACATGCAGCACCATGCATGAGCCCAACAAGCTAGCTGCAGCGATCCAGATCCCAATCTGCCACCGGGCCCGCTCTAAACCTGTCCAGATCAGGGTCTGCAGGGTTACCAGACAGTTCGCCGGGACGAGAAAGGCACAGATCTCGGTGCAATAGGTTCGAGAAAAGTCCGCCAGGGCAGAGTGAGCAAGTATCTGGAGCATCGATCAGGCGCTTAGGTATCTATACTCTCTCAGAGTGCCCTGACTCAGGGGGGCTCGGTGTGATCGACGGCGGATCCGTAATAGTTTGTCATGAGTTGGTTCAGTGACATGGGATCATCCCAACCGTTCTGCGGCTACAAACTGACAGACGGCCTGAGAGACCTGCTCCCGTTCTCGATCTAAGCTGATCAGATGATCTGAGTGATGGAGCCAAAGGAGCTGCTTGTGTGGCGATCCAAGCTGCCGATGATAATCCTGGGCTCCCTCCGGATCCACCACCGAGTCCTGTTGAGATTGAATGATCAAAATCGGGCACTGGATCCCCGATACCTCAGTCTTAACCTGCTCAATCAACTCCAGGGCACTGCGCACCGTAGGGAGATTAAAGCTGCGGAATACCCTGATCTGTTTCACCTGATCTCGCATGTCTGGATCGGAGATTGGTAACCTTAACCGTGGCACATCAACCATCCACTGACCCAAGCTGCTGTAGAGGTAGTCTTCCGGTCGCCAGAGATAAAACCACCGATGGCGCAACCTCAGGAAAGGGGAGAGCAACGCCAAGCGCTCGATCGGGTAGTGAGCTGCCAGATGTAACCCTAAAGGACACCCTGTGGAGAACCCGATGAGGGAGATCTGCTCATAGACCTGACGTAGATCTAAATAAGCCTGCTCGATGGCGGTATACCACTGTTGCCAGGTGGAGCTCGGCATACGTGGGCCGGGGTGATCGTGACCGGGATAGTTGATCCCTCGCACCGTCATCCCCTGTTGGTGTAGCCGTTGGGCGAGCAACTCCAGCTCATAGATCCCACCCCCCAACCCATGCAGACAGAGACAGGCTCGTTGCCCCGATGCCCGAGATCGCCATAAAAAGGGTTGATTGGTCAGTATCATACTGCCTCCGGCTGGATAGCCAAGGATCCCAGCACCCTAGTGACCTCGTACAGTAGAAAACTCATCAGCCTCTCAGAGCCTCCTGGATCACCTCAATGATCCCTTGGATCAGAGTAGAGGGCTCCGCTGGTTTAGCCAGATGTTTCTGAAACCCCGCCGCCAGGGCTCGTTTCTGGTTCAGATCCCCGGCATAAGCGGTGAGGGCAATTGCTGGAAGCGAGCGGATCTCTGGGGCAGGGTGACTCCGGATCTTCTGAATAAACGTGTATCCATCCATATCGGGCATGGCGATGTCGCAGACTAAGATATCTGGTTGGTTCTGCTCCAACAGTGCCAAGGCTTCCCCTACTGAGGAGGCTGCAGTGACCTCAGCTCCCTGCTCGTTCAAAACATAGGTGATCAGATCCTGCATATCAGCCTCATCATCCAGATAGAAGATCTGAAGTCCCGTCAGGGTCATCAGCGGGGTGGGACTGGGATCGTCTAAAGAGGAGGCAATAGATCGCATCAGCGGGATCTGGACGATAAAGGTAGCCCCCAAGCCCTCCCCAGGACATTACGCCCAGACATCCCCCCCAAGGAGCTCTGGGAGGTGACGCACGATCGCCAGTCCCAAACCCAGTCCGCCAGACTGACGGGTGATCGAGCCATCTCCCTGACGAAACCGATCGAAGACATGGGGCAGAAACTCAGGAGCGATCCCCTTACCGGTATCCTGAACCCGGATCTGGGCGTGACCCTCCTGGTGTTGCAGATAAATCTCCACCCGACCTTGAATGGGGGTGAATTTGACCGCATTGGAGAGTAGATTCCAGACGATCTGTTGCAAGCGATCCGCATCCCCAGACACCGGACCCACCTCAGGATCCAGATGGGTGTGGATCTGGATCTGTTTGGAGTCCGCTGCCAGATGTACGGTCTCCAAAGCCGCTTCAAGGACCCTTTGCAGATCCACACAGCTGACGTTGAGAGAGAGCTTACCACTCAGGATCCGAGAGACATCCAGCAGATCATCGATCAGGTTGGTTTGCAGCTTGGCGTTACGTTCGATGGTGGCCAGAGCACGGGAGATCATCGCGGGTTCAAAGGTGCGAACCTGTAGCAATCTGGCCCAGCCTAGGATGGGGTTCAGGGGAGAGCGTAGCTCATGGGAGAGGACAGCGAGGAACTCATCCTTGGTTCGATTGGCCGCCTCCGCCTCCGCTCGGGCCTGCCGCTCTCGGGCAAACAGCTCCTCACGCTCGATCTGGGCTCGCTTACGCTCCGTCATATCCCGACAGATCGATTGCACCGTCGGTAGACCGTTCAAACTGAACAGGGTAACACTCACCTCCACTGGGATCTGATCCCCCTGTCGGGTGCGATGCACCGTCTCAACCACCACATGCTTTTCCTGAGTGAGCTGTTCTAGGGCTGTGCTCAGATCGATAGAGGTGGGATCGATGATATCGGTAACCGACAGAGTCAATAATTCCTCACGGCTGTAGCCTAGGCGATGGCAGGCGCTCTCGTTCACCTCGATCAAGTGACCCGGTGTTTGATCCGAATTAAGGGTATAGACCAACACCCAGTCATCCATACCATTGAATAAGGTGCTAAAACGATGATCCCGCTCCCTCAAGATCTCCTCTGTGCGCTGTCGTTCTTGAATCTCCTCCTGCAATCGCTGGTTGATCTGACTTAACTCAGCGGTGCGCTCCTCCACCCGGCGCTCCAGTAGCCCTTGATAGTCCTTGAGCTGAGACTCGACCTGTAACCGTTGTCCCATCTGCTCCTGCAGATCTTGATTCGCCTGCCGCAACTGAGCTGGACTGGGCAAGGTCAAGGCTTGGGGCATCAATGTGATCAGCTGAACGGCAGTCAGGAAGGAGACGAGGGCTGTGATCCCCTTGAGCAGGCCCGAGATCCAGTAAGCCGGATACCAGAGGGTGATGATCGCCATGGCATGGGTCGTGCCGCAGGCCACGATAAAGGCAGCGAACAACAGAAACACCCAGTTGAAAGGCAGATCTCGCCGTTGCCGCACAAAGTAGAGCAGGGCAATGGGGATGGAATAGTAGGAGAGGGCGATCAGGGCATCAGTGGAAACATGTAGCCCCACCAAGGAGCTATTCCAGAGATAGCAGTGACCATGGGGGATATAGGAACCAGGGGAGAAGAGGGCATCGAGCAAGGTCGGCATGATCGAGGCAAGGTAGCGAAAGTTGGAGAGATCTCATTCTCACTGCTGGACTGAAAAGGATCCACCCCTGCCCAGCCAGCTCCCAGGGGAAACCGGACTGAGACAGACATGGATCCTAAACCCACGAGGTAACTGGATTCAGATCTGGGTGAACTGCTTTGATCCCACTCGATCCACGGACGGCTGAGAGACCTATTGATCCCCGTAACCTGAGTTGACGGAGCTCAACACCACCTGCACGGAATCGGTCTGTAGCACAGCGGTCGCATCCTCGATCAGCTGCTCACCCCACAGGTGATATCTCTGATACTCAGCTTGGCTGTACTCTGCATCCAGCCAGATGGCCTCTGCCGCCAGGGACTCTGCCAATCCGAGTCGGCCCTGCTGATAGAGGGCTGTGGCCAAAGCCAACTTGGGCTCAGCCCCAGATCCAGCGATGGAGCTGGCCTCCCACCACAGCTGCTTGGCGCGCTCCACATTGCCCCGCTCATACTCGATCAGGCCGATGTTGTTGATGGCCGGCCAGAATTGATTAAACCGAGCGATTGCGGATTCAAAAGCCGCCTCAGCTTGGTCATAGTCACCCATGATCAAGTAGGCATTGCCCAGGTAGAAGTGGGTGGAGGCATCAATGGGCTGCAGGTCCGCCACTGCCGTCAGCACATTGGCAGCCGCCTCAGCCTCACCGGCATGCATGTAGGCCACCCCCAGAGAGCGCAGCACCCCCAGATCCTCAGGGTTGAGACCATGGGCAGCCCCGAGAGCCTCGATGGCAGCGGGGTAGTCCTCCAGTCGTAGATGCAGATTGGCCAGCTCCACAAACAGCTGGAAGGAAGTCGGATCCAGCTGAGTCGCCTCCTCCAAGCGAGCGATGGCTGCATAGGGCTTGTTGTGCCGCTGCAGCTGAATGGCCTCCCTCCGCAGAGCCTCAGCCTGGGCTGGGGAGAAAGTCGGGGTCTGCTGCTCCACCTGGGCTGGGGCCTGATCCCCTAACCGAGGCAGGACCCCTGTAGAGGCCAACAGGATCAGCCCCCCAGACAGGGCTGCAGACGCAATCCACCTGACGTTCATATCTAACTCCTTATGGGATCGAGAGGATCTTGACCTACTCTAGGAGCGGAATCCGTCCACTGCCAACCGTCTCCCGCAAATCTTTGCGGTTCGTGGGGCAAGGCGATGGGGGATCTGCTTATTCCAACACTGTTGTGGCGGCCTCTCTGGCAGCTTGGCGTAGGGCATTGCTGACCGCCTCTGTTTGCAAGAGTACCTGAACATCTTGCAACAGCTGTTCGCCCCAAAGGTTGATCCGCAGGGTCTCTAGGCGTCCATATTCCGGATCCAATTGCATAGCTTGCACCCCCAGCTCCTCTGCCTCCTGGGTCTGTCCCTGCACATAGAGGGCTGTGCCCAGGGCCAGGTGGGGTTCGGCCACAGCGCCATTGATCTCCAAGGTCTGCCGCCAAAGCGCGATCGCAGACTCAATGTTGCCCCGCTCATACTCCAGCAGACCAATGTTGTTCACGGCAGGCCAGAACTCGGGATCTAGCTCCAGGGCCTCGCGGAAGGCGGCCTCTGACTCCTGATCATCCCCCCGTAGCAGGTAGGCATTGCCCAGTTGAAAGTAGGCATTAGGATCACCCGGCTGCAGCTCGATACCTCGTTCCAATACCTCTACAGCGGCGAAGTAGCTCCCTTGACGGAGGTAGGCGGTGCCTAAGGTCAGCAGGATGTCAGGCTCATCAGGCGAGAGATCTCGAGCTTGCTGCAGGGCTTCTACCGCATCCTGATATTGCTCCTCCTGCAACATGAGGCTGCCGGACAGATAGTGCAGCTCCGATGAGGTGGGATAGAGCTGGGTGCCCAACTTGAGTCGAGAGAGGGCCTCCTCCGTCTGACCAAACTGGGCTAACCGGACGGCATCACTGGCCAGTTGCATGCTCTGGGCCTGCAGCAGGGAAGCCTCGGGCACAGGAGAATGGAACAGGATCTGAGCCTGAGCCGGGATCCCAGGCACAACGACCCACAGGATCCCTAATCCCGCTCCCCACCAGCACCCAGGGGATGGAGAGAGGCAGGCACACACCGATCCAGAGATGTCAGCGAGCCGGGAACGAAGTTGAGGGATTGTCATGACGGCAAGAGTTGAGCGGCAGGGAGACGAAAGCTAACCCAGGACAATACTAGCGTTCTGATTCAGAACAGGGGAGGTTGTGATCAGACCTCTCGGATCGGGCGATCTATGACTTAAGCTATTAGTTAAATCAAAGTCCCCGTGGGTTGGCAAGGTATGTATCGGTGTAGGTTGCATCGATGGTTGCAGATCGGCGTGCTGGGAGCATGGGGGATCGGCCTAGCTCTCACCTCGGGATGTGCTCCTGACGACACCCAGCAGCTGCTCTCTGTGAACGACTGTGTGGGCTGCAGTCTCAACGAGGCGGATCTGCGAGAGGCCGATCTGCGAGAGGCCAACCTACGGGGCACCAGTCTGTGGCGGACTAATTTGAGACGTGCCGATCTGCAGGGGGCGGATCTCTCCGGGGCGGGCCTGCGGGAAACGTTACTGATCGGGACCAATTTGGCGGGGGCCAATCTACGAGGTAGCGATCTGAAGCGGGCCAATCTCACCAATGCCACGCTGACGGGGGCCGATCTGTTGGAGGCGGATCTGAGTCAGGCTCGGCTGTGGAGTGCCGATCTGCGAGGGGCGGATCTGCGGGGCAGCTTGATGTGGCAGGTGAAGCTACGGGGGGCTGAGTTGGAGGGGGCGGATCTGAGGCTGGCCAATCTATAGGAGGCGGATCTGCGGGGTGTGGATCTGAGCGGTGTGGATCTGTGGTTCACAACCCTGACGGATAGCCGATACAATCAAGAGACCCTCTTTCCGGAGGGATTTGACCCGGTGGTGGCTCAGATGCGACTCCAGGAGTAGGCCCAGGGCCATCAGAGATCGAAAGGGATATTCTGCACAGGATCAAGGGACTTGAGATCTGAGAGGAGTGGAAACCATGTCAGAGATTGTGGATGGGGTAAGTCTCCTACAGGCCTATCGCGCCGGGGAGCGAGATTTTAGTCAGGTGTCCCTCAAGGGCTCCGATCTATTTCGAACCGTGTTGGAGGGGGCGGATCTGGATGAGGCGGATCTGGAAGGGGCCAACCTGGTTCAGGCAGATCTGGAGCGGGCCTATTTACACAAGGCTAATCTGAAGCAGGCGGATCTGTCTCAGGCGGATTTAAAGGTCGCTACCTTGACGGAGGCGAATCTGGTGGGGGCTCTGTTAAAGGAGGCTCATCTGCGGGGGACGAATCTGAGTCGAGCGGATCTCTCTGGGGCCAATCTGGATCAGGCGGATCTAATGTCCGCAAAGTTGGGGGAGGCGGATCTACGGGGGGCACAGATGGCTACGGCTAATGTGAGATGGGCTACATTCAAGGATGCGATCTACGATCAGTCCACTCAGTTTCCGGATGGGTTTGACCCGGTAGCGGCTGGGATGAAACAGGGGTGAGGGGATCGAGATCGAGTACCCCACTAAAAAACAGTTTGTGACTTCCTTGTTGCCTCTGCTCCTACCAAAGCAAGAAAAGCCAACAGATCAAAACCAAAGCGATCGGAACGACGATTAAGGAGACGCCAACAACTCGATCGATGGGGGTGAACGGCTTAAGCTGTTTCTTCATTAGGACGACGAGTACGCCTCCTAGATCTGCCTCTTTGAGATATTCGTATCCTAAGGCCTTGTAGAAAGCAACAGCAGTTAGAGACGAAGATACGACAATTTTTTTAATGCCAGCATCAAGCGCTCTCCTCTCTATCTCCTGGAGTAGAGCTTTGCCAATTCCTTTACGAACAAAGCTTGGCTCAACAAACACTGCATCTATTGATTGAGTCAAATAACTATGGAGAGAAGATTTAGCAACTCCAACTATCTGAGATCCTTTCTCTGCAACCACAATAGTCCCAAAGGAAAGGGAAGAGCTATCATAGAAATCAACGACTTCCTCTATTTCCAGAGGCGTATAGTCTCGGGCATTTAGCACCCGTATACTGCGGGAGATCAAATCTAAAACAACATCCTTTTCCTCACCAGACATGGGACGCACTTGAAGATCCATGGATCGGGCTCCTGAATTCCAATGGTCACTATAGTTCAAGATACTCTTAACCTAAGTTGCCTAGTCAATTCTGCATTCACCAGTCAGTAGATCCCATTCATAGTAAACACAAATCTAGATCAGGAGACACAAACTGATTAAGGACTAAGAGCTGATTTCTGAATTGATGCTTAGGAAGTGAGTTAGTAAGTCACATGAACCTAACATCAGAGCTTACCGGTCTGCAAAAATCTTAAGGGCACCTCGAATAATTGTCTGATTCTCAATAAGCATCTGCTAGCCACCCCTTAT
>CAYSEO010000149.1:0-10711 GCA_964429885.1 uncultured bacterium | reverse complement strand
GCCCATCTCAATGTAAACTAGGCTCCCCTGATGGGGAGTTTTTTCTTGGCCTAAAGAGCCTTAATGCAGCATTTGTCTCACCCGATGTTCAGGATCTGGGGGGATCCTAAGCCTGCCCTCGTGACTATTTGAGCTGCAGTTCCTGCATAAACAGCCGGTCATTTTCCCTGTCAGTCCTAGACAGTGTGGTTACCGCCACCAACCGGGTACCCGCTTTGTTGGCGGACACTGCGATCCAATCTGGCGCACGTCTAAACTGTTTGCCGACATCCACCTGCACCCACTCGATACCATCACTCGACAGCAGCACTCTACCTTCCTCACCATCCTCACCGTGACTAATATGGGCGAAAATCATAACCTCTCCCATTTGGGTGAGATCTGTGTAGTCGAGACCTTCGTCTTCATAAGGGGCAAATTCAGTGATCAATATACTGGGCTTCCAGATCTCCCCACCATTGGCTGATTCGGAATAATAATAGCGGATCTTGTCACTGCCATCCGCGAACAGGTAGATCAGACCCAAGGCATGCTTTCGTCTGAACAGTTGAACGGGTAAGCGAGTTCCCTCTTGCTGATCATCCTCAAGTCGAATGAGCTGTTGACTCCAGTTACGGCCACCATCCCGAGTGATATGCATCAAGACTGCCTCTTGTTCGTCTGGACCACTCGTCACCAGGCGGATCAGATCGGGGTTAGAGATGAGAACAGGCAGGTTGTGAAGATACCCACGACCCGATAGACTGGTTACCTCCTGAATGGTCGATGAGGCATCCGGAGCATCCGAAGTCATCATAAAATATCGAGGTGTCTCACCACCAATAACCGACAAAAACCCATAGAAGGTATCGTCAATGTATTCCGCATGATCAACGAATTTATACTTGATTACCTCAGCTTCTTCATCTGTCAGAAAGGATCGGAGATCGATATCGTTGGCTCCGACTTGCTTGGATTGGCTATCATACAGCCGCACAAATTGAAAACCTCGTGCGCTGCGATGCAGGGAGGCAAGGAACTGATCGCTCATAGAAACGATCTCACCACGACTAGCGCCCCCCACAGACTCCCAGATCCCGTTCCCAGATCTGCTCAGGAGATGATTAAATTCACCTGTCCTAAACGTTACCACAGGCTGATCACGATGCCAAAGAACATCAGCTCCAAACAACCAGTTTTGAGTAGAGACGATCTCCGTGGGTTCGTTGTCCCAGAGACGGGCAACAGAGGTGATCGTTGCTTTTGGGTGTATCTCAGTAGGTTCAATAGTCCTAATGGAGGCTGCGGCACCCATCCCTAATAATACAGACAATGCAGCCGTTACAAGAATTCTCGACGTCATCAATGATACTCCTAGTCAGATCCGACCAGTTGACAAGAGGCCTCTTGGGATCAGCATAGCAGGTTGGTTTATCGATCAGGGTGCAGTACACAGCCTTAGATCCTAATATGAACTTTCTATGGATAGCTCACCCATAGGATAAATGAATAGATAGATATACGAGGATCAGTAACCCGTTATGCTGATCTTGTCCTTACTCCTCAACCGGCCATGACTAGACCCGATCGCACTGAGATCCTGCCTCGCCCTTGGGGCACTACTACGGTCCTAGAAGAAGGGGATCATTACCGCATCAAACGGGTGGAGATCAATCCTGCGGCTCAGATGACCTACCATACCCACCATCACCGCAGTGAACATTGGATCGTCGTCGCGGGCACCGTGTTAGTGATCCGGGATGGTCAGGAGGAACTGGTCACCACGGGTCAATCCACCTATGTCCCCCCTTGTACCCCCCATCGCCTCGTCAATCCCGGCGTGATCCCAGCTCAGTTGATGGAGATCCAAAACGGCGAGTATCTAGGGGAGGATGATATGGAGGTGTTGGACTTTGAACCCCATGCCTATACCCCCGCCTGATCCCGTTTTGTTTACCGTTCGTTTACCCTAGTGAGTAACCTGTAGATCCCCAAGTTCCAGCATCGATCCATGAGCTCATCTATCCTTCCCTTCCACAAGTATCACGGTCTCGGCAACGACTTCATCCTGCTGGATAACCGGCAACGCCCAGACCCTCTGATTTCCTCCGCTGAGGCCATCGCCCTCTGTGATCGGCGGTTTGGCATCGGGGCCGATGGGGTGATCTTTCTGCTACCCGGCTCGGAGGGAGCAGACCATACCATGCGGATCTTTAACAGCGATGGATCGGAGCCGGAAATGTGTGGTAACGGTATCCGCTGTCTGGCCCAGTTTCTACAGGATCTGGGGGTGAATGCTGAGTCCTATCAGATCCATACTCTAGCGGGACGGATCGTGCCCCGGATGGAGCCCAGTGGACTGGTCACCGTGGATATGGGAGCCCCTCGCCTGTTGGCGGCGCAGATCCCTACTACACTCAGTGCTCCTCAGGAGAAGGTGATCCGGGTGCCGATGACCGTGACGGATCAGGAGTGGGAGGTAACCTGTGTCAGCATGGGCAACCCCCACTGTGTTACCTGGGTTGAGGATGTCATGACCCTCGATCTGGAGCGGATCGGGCCTCAGTTTGAGCATCATCCTGCCTTTCCTCGGCGGACTAATACGGAGTTCGTCCAGGTGATCGATCGGGGACGACTGAAGATGCGGGTCTGGGAGCGGGGTGCGGGGGCGACCCTAGCCTGTGGTACAGGGGCCTGTGGGGTGTTAGTAGCGGCTGTGCTCTGTGATCTGGCCGATCCTGAGGCGATCGTGGAGCTACCGGGCGGACTCCTGACGATCCGGTGGGATCAGACTTCTCAACATGTGTTCATGAGTGGTCCAGCTCAGTTGGTGTACTCCGGGGAATATCTCCAGGCCTGATCGATCAAACTCCCAACCCCATCAGTAGTAGGCCGAGTAACAAGAGAGGGGAGGAGACGAAGATCAGTTCCAATCTGCCGGTCCAGAAGAGATAGAAAGAGAGCCCCAACAGGACGACACCGACCCCTAAGCAAATACGGCGGAAGAGAGGTGCGACCCAACGGTTGACCTGACGTTTCAGCCAAGGGAAGCAGATCCCCAACAACAACGCCCAAGCGGAGGGCAGCAGAGCCCATGGGTTTCGATCCTGGATCACGTACAGAGATCCTCCCGCCACAGCCAGAATAAAGAAGACCACCCGGATCAGCGGATAGTCCTGCCGATAGGTGTCAGAGGCATGGGTCACCTTCTCCACAAATATCGGAGCATATTCAAAGCTGGTGGTCCATTCCGGCTCCGCCGCCGTTTGCCCCCGCAACCAGCCTGAGATCGTCACCTTACGAATGCCCTCGATTAGGGAAGCCTCCACCACCGCCCGCATCACCGCCCGCAAACGCTCCTGATCCACCTGATCTCCGGGGATCTGTTGAACACTGACGTTGAGGATCGGTCCCTTTCGCTCTGCCTGACCAAACAGTCGCATCTCGCCCAGCTTGTCGCGCAGCATGCGATTCAGGATTCTTAACTTCCGACTCATGATCGCAGGCTCAGGGAACAACAGGGGGCTAGGGCCAGATCGGCACCGACCTGACAAACCTTCGCCAATCTTAGATCCGAGCTGGGGTGATCTGGAGGGAGAAGTCAACAGCTGGAGTTGACAGTTTCTCGCTGGGGAGTCTCTGAGCATCCCAAGGGCTAAATTATTAAGTAAACCTTAAATACCTAGAGCCTGGTAATCCCGGACTTGAGGTCCTGTATATCATTGTTTACCTGCGAGTTCGGTGACTCTCGGTAGAAACCCATAGGTGGGATGCAGTAGAATACATGTTAGACGTAGTTTAGAGAAATCCTTTGCTATTGACTGTGAGCAAGTTCATGTCTTTCACAAACAGATCAATCACATTTTCTTCCTCCTTTTCTTCGCTGTGGCAGGACTCTTGAGGGCCTCACTCTAAATGGCTGTTCTTGGTAGATAACTCGACTAAGTAGATCAGCAAAAACATTTATACAGTCTATATAGTGCGTGTCAAAGCAATTTTGCCGATCTACTTATCCGAGGTTCTGATGGTTTTCCTGTTCCCAGGTTCTCATCGTCTCATCTATCCATTCCTAAGATCCCTGGCTCATATCTCCTTCGGAGCCCTAGAGAGAACAAGCCTCGATGATGACTCTTTGGGGAGAGCAGCGCTGAATCAGGTCTTGGAGCTCAGCCGGAGAGGTGTTGAGGGTCTCAAACTGGGCAGACTGGGAGCCGGGCTCATACAGACAGGCGACAGACTTGAATTTCCCGAGATCTAGGGTAAGAATGGCCATGGCAAGTCTTCAGGTCAGCAGTGGTTTAGGGATCAGAGTATACTCAGATCGGTGGGTTAGATCTCCCTGACGGCTTACATGGATTCTTCAGGCTTCGCCCCGATTGAGGTCCCGTAGTTAAATCTCATCTTGGTTAGAGAGTGAATCTTAAAGTTGAACCCTATTTGCCACAAAAGGCTCGCTGGCCCCAGCAGGGCCGGGTGATCATGGCGCAGTATGATAAAGACTCTGTAACTGTCTATCAAGCCTACAGGCCGGAAATTGGAAATTTTGCTGCAAAGCATGGCTATTTCGGTGGTGAGTTTAAACTCACACGTATGACGTGGATTAAGCCGAATTTTCTGTGGATGATGTACCGCTCGGGCTGGGGCAGCAAAGAAGGGCAGGAGGTAACCTTAGCAGTTAACATGCACCGCTCGGCATTTGACATGATTCTTGCCCAAGCTATCCACTCAAAATTTATTCCTGACCTCTATGAAAACCAACAAGAGTGGAAGCGTGCCATCAAGTCATCAGACGTTCGCTTACAGTGGGATCCAGATCATTCGCCCTCTGGTGGGAAACTGCAACGTCGTGCCATTCAGTTGGGACTACAAGGAGAAGCTGCTGTAAAGTACTCACGAGAGTGGCTGCTGAAGATTGAGGATATTTCTGAGTTTGTCGCAGAGCAACGGAAACATGTCATTGACGGAGACTACAGTGCCTTACTCACGCCGAGTGAGAGTGTGTATGAGGTGGCTGATCCAATAACTGTAAAACGTCTACAGCTATCCTTTGAATAGATATTAAGGCTGCCTGCGGTGTTGTTTCTCCCAAACTGAGGTTCCATTATTCGTGGCGGTAGGTTTTGGCTCCGCGTCTAGTAAGTATGGGATGAGTGACCTGATTCACTGGATCGAGGAGGTGGGTATTATGTGGCCAGTAGATAACGCATTATGACAGCTGCTACATAACTGGATCATGGATGTTTCTACCCTGTTACAGAGATCCTGGGGACCCCTATAGAATATCCCGCTGATCAGGGACCGATCACAGTGAATTGGCCTGCCAGACTGCGAGGGCAATGACACCGATGCTAGTGGCGATCAACAACAGACCTAACTCGATCGAGCGACCCAAGTGCTTCCTAGAGGGAGTAGTTTTCATGGCTTGTGACTCCAAAACTGAGTGGTGTATTGACAAAGGTAACAGACCTGAGGGATTCGCCAAGATAAGTGGACATTTCTTAAAGAGATCCGCAATGTTTCGTAACATCCCCCCGAAAAAGGGCCTACCCGATTTAGAGTAAGCCCTCATGTTAAATCACTCAGATGCTCTATTCTGCAGCTGGATCAAACACTTGGACTGTCTTGATCTCGCCGCCCTCGATCACCCATTCCGCAAAGGTGCCGGAGACATCCCCGCTCCCATCGAAATTGATCGCTCCGGAGGCCCCTACGTAATCGATATCCTCACCATTGGCGATCAGCTCCTTCGCCTTTGCCCACTCCCCAGGGTAAACCTCAGTGCCCGGCGCATTGGCCACCTTCCGCAGGGCATCCCGGATCGCTAGGCTATCGGTGCTCCCCGCCTGCTCGATCGCCAAGGCCATCACCATCGCTGCATCGTAGGCCGTGTCAATGTAGGGTTTAGGGGGGACCTCGCCGTAGGCTGCCTCATAGGCCGATTCGAAGTTGGAGTAGGCATCGGTATCCGTCAGCGCCTGAGGCACCGTCCCCACCGATCCTTCCAGAAACTCACCGCCGATCTGCGCAATGATCTCAGGGGCCTTCATGCCATCGGTGAACACAAACCGATCAAACAAGCCCTCCTCCAGAGCCTGACGCAGGATCGTTACCCCATTCTCCGGGTAGCCGATCAGCACCAGAGCCTCCGGATCCTCCTCCGTTAGCTGGGAGAGCTCACCCCGATAGGAGGCATTGCCCTGTTCGTAGGGAACGGAGCCTGTGATCGTGCCCCCTGCCGCTTCAAAAGCCGAGGTAAAGCTCTGGGCTAAGCCCTCACCATAGTCATTGTTGACATAGATGATCGCCAGACTCTCGAATCCCTGAGCCCGAGTCACTTGAGACAGCGCCACTCCTTGGAAAGCATCGGAAGGCACCGTCCGAAATAGAAAATCCTCATCCTCCAAGTCCGTGATCACCGGCGAGGTGGAGGCATTGGAGATCTGGGGGATGCTGTTGGTGCTGGTCACGCTCTGAGCCACGGGGATGGTGTTGCCACTGGAGAGCGCCCCCAGGATGCCCACGGCACCGTCCACTGACACCAACTTCTGCGCTGCATCGATACTGGGTTGAGCTGCCGTCTGAGTATCGCCCACCACGATCTCCAGCTCACCCTCCAGCACGCCGCCCGCCGCATTGATCTGATCCACAGCCAGCTGGATGCCATTAAGACTGGTCTCGCCAAACGCCTGCAGATCGCCAGTCATCGCCATCAGAGCCCCGACTTTAACGGCTTCTTGAGCCAAAGTGGGTCCTGTCATGGCCACGGTCAGAGCTGCCAGAGAAAGAGATGCCCCGATCTGGGGCCAAAACCGACGCATACGGTGGATCCCGTTCATGAGTACCTCCATGGAAGGGGTGGGTTTTATCCTGGTCTATCATGGATCGGTCGGAGATGAGACCCGATCCGTTCCCCAGTCACCGCTAAAATGATGCGTGTATCACTGGGGGGACCCTTGAGGACTGGATCGGGAGCAGGCTTGTGATCGTGATCGAGGAGATCAGTAAGAACTTCGCGGGTATCCAGGCGGTGGATCACTGCTCGTTCCAGATCGAGAAGGGGCAGATCACGGGCCTGATCGGTCCCAATGGTGCCGGTAAGACCACTCTGTTCAATATGATTGCGGGATCCCTCAAACCTAGCCAGGGGCGAATCTGGTTGGATGGGAAGGAGATCACGGGGTTGCCCTCCCATCAACTGTTCCATCAGGGTTTGGTGCGCACCTTCCAGATCCCACGGGAGTTTAAGCGGATGACGGTGTTGGAGAACCTGATGTTAGTGCCGCCGGGTCAGGTGGGGGAGAATGTCTTGACCAACTGGTTCCGTTGGGGATCGGTACGGCGACAGGAGCAACAGATCCAGCATAAGGCGGAGCAGGTGTTGGAGTACCTCAGTCTCACCCATCTCAAAAATGATCTGGCGGGCAATCTATCAGGGGGTCAGAAGAAGCTTCTGGAGCTGGGTCGGACCATGATGACGGAGGCCAAAGTGGTGCTGTTGGATGAGCCTGCTGCAGGGGTGAACCGAACCTTGTTGGGAGAGCTGACCCAGGTGATCCAGCGATTGAACCAGGAGCGGGGTTGGACCTTTTGCATCATCGAACATGACCTGGATCTGATCAGCAGCCTCTGTGATCATGTGGTCTGTATGGCTCAGGGGCGAGTTTTGGCTCAAGGATCCATGGAGCAGGTCAAGCAGGATCCTAGGGTGCGGGAGGCTTATTTTGGGGAGATGATCGACCCGGATGAGATCAAACCTGACTCTGCCGAAGAGATCACAGCAAGTGAAACCCAGGAGATCTCACCCGGATGAGCAGATTACAAGTGGAAGGACTACGGGGAGGCTATGGATCGGTGGATATCCTGCATGGGGTATCGCTCCAGGTGGCTCCTGGCCAGATTGTCGTGATCATCGGTCCCAATGGGGCGGGCAAGTCCACGGTGTTGAAGGCGCTGTTTGGTTTGATCACCATTCGAGAGGGATTGATCCAGTTCGATAATCAGGAAATCACGCGATTGCGTCCCGATCAAGTAGTCCGACGGGGGATCTGTTTTGTGCCCCAGACCGATAATGTGTTTCCCTCTCTTTCGGTGCAAGAGAATCTGGAGATGGGAGCCTTTATCCGTACTGATGATTTCTCCGATCAACTGGAACAGGTCTACACGCTGTTTCCCCCCTTACGGGAGAAGCGGCGGCAACCGGCAGGAACCCTCTCAGGGGGACAACGACAGATGGTGGCCATGGGGCGAGCCCTGATGCTGGATCCGAAACTTCTACTTTTAGATGAGCCCACAGCGGGACTGGCTCCCCAGTATATCGATCAGATCTTTACCATTGTCCAGGACATTAATGCCCGATTGGGGATCAGTGTCTTGATGGTAGAACAGAATGCCAAGCAGGCCCTGCGCATGGCTCATCAGGGTTATGTGTTGGCAATGGGAGAGAATCGTTACACCGATACAGGAGTGAACCTGTTGACCAATCCAGAGGTGGCGGAGCTGTTCTTGGGAGGATAGTGGCTGTTCTTGGTCTGCTGGATACTTCAGCTCTAAGAGGGAGGCATTTGTTTTGCTTAGGGTTGTCGGGTTGCAGATCCCTTCCCTAAGTATGGGTTTTGGTCCTCCTTAACAAGGGGCTGGGGATCCTGGAATACTGAATCGCCTCTCTAGAGAATCTGGGCGCCCTGGATCCGTTTGAGGGCATTGAAGAGGTTGAGGGTGCTTGGATCGAGAGCTTCGATGATCAGATCTCCGGGTAAGCTGATCCGAATCATGAGCTCCTGGATCACTTCACGATCCGACTTACGATCCGGTCCCTGTCCAGAGAGAAACTGACGATCGATCCCCAGGATAAACACAGGCCTCGCCGGGAAATGTTGGATCGGTTTCTGGACTAAGTAGGCGGATCGGATGTCTGGATAGTAGGATAGGGCATTGCCGATCTGTTGGATCTGATCGGGGGAGAGTTCGGGTGACTTGAAGAGATCTCTGGGACTGATCTGGAGTCGTGCCCGAATGGCCTGTTCCCAGATCGGCTGATGGTCTCGGATCCGTTTCTCAAAGATCTCTACTTGTTGTTTCTCATCCCGAGATCGGTAATATTGCGCCAAACGTTCACCTGCTGAGATCACTAGGGCTGGATCGAGCTCCATGGCTTTTTCTAGGTGATGGGCTCCCTCTGGATCTCCTTGTTTGAGTAACATCAATCCCAACTGATAATGACTCAGGCCATGGTCTGGATCCCGTCTAAGGATCGATTCCAACAGAGGACGGATCGGTTGATCGGCCTGTAAAGATTGCAGCAGATAAGCTTGTTTCCATGCCTCCATTGAGGTTAGTCCTTGCATCATGCTCTTTTTGCCCAGATCCCGTAAGGTCTCTGCTTGCACTTTAGTGAGTTCGTGTAAGATCTTCCAGGTTTGAGCCTGTTCCTTTTGCCAGAGTTGATCCAGTTGCTGTGCGATCGCTTGGATCTGATCTCCTAAGAAGACCTGGGCAGCAATCTGATCTAGGGGATCTGGAAGGTATTGCGGATCAGTGGTATAGCCTAAGGCTTGCAATCGATCTGACAAACTGGGATGAGTATCCTCGGTATCCGTCTCCTCTGAGAGGGCTATGGCATACCAGCGTTGGGCTTGCTGATCAGACAGATTCTGGATCTGATCCAATAAGATCGAGATCTTCTGGGCTGGAGGTTCTGGGGAGTTTGCGGCTTGTTTGGAGCTCCAGATCTGGGCTTGGGTGGACCAGTGGTAGCCGTAGAGATTGGTGCGGATCAGGGCTTCTGCGGCGGGATTGATCCCTGCTTGCGTGGCTGCGATCTGATCGGCTTCATATTCGTTGGCTCGGGCTAGGACAAAGGAATAAGCGTTAAAGAAGGGTCCATACCAATGGAAGAAGCGTTTGAAGAACCAGCCTGTGGCATCCTGCCGATCTACTCGTCCTGATAGTTCTAACCAGGTGCGTCGGATCCTATAGATCCAGTTGCGAAATCGGCTATGGTTGCCGGAGAGATGGCCAAGCTCATGGGCGATCACGGCTTTGACTTGGGGGGGGGAGAGCACCTGTAGCAACGGTAATCCTAATAAAAGAGTGTTCTCAAACCAGCCCAGGATCCCTAATCGAGGTCTCTGGAGGATGGCTGCGTTGAGATCCTCGATGATCAAGATCCGATGGATCGGTGGGGTTTGGAGATTCTGGGTTAACTCCTGGATCATGTTGAATAATTGTGGTGCCATGTCTGGGGTTAGCTGGATGCCTTTGGGTTTTGGGATCGTGAGCCAGAACATGCGCAGGATCACCAGTCCTACGATCAGGGCGATCAGATAGAGGGAGGATAGGAGTTCTTCTTGATCGAAAGCAATACAGAGCTGTCGCAGGATCCATAGCCCGATGCCTAGGCCGGTAAAGATCAGTAGGATGTACAGATAGCCTAAGATCGCGAGGCCGCCCACCTGGAGACGATAGTGTTGGGGGTGATCCCGAGCTATCTGTTCTAGTCGTTTAACCAGATCTTCTTGCCGATCTGGGGTTAGGGGTTGGAAGATCGTTTTCAGCACTTGGGGATCGAGATATCGTTTGAGGGATGATTGCATGATGCCTCTGCTGCTCTCATAGTTGGCGGGCTAATTATAGCAAGGGAGCTGATAGTGGCCTGGAGTGGCGAGATCGGCAAAATTGCTTTGTTATGCAGTATATGGTCTGTATAAACGTTTTTGTGGATCTACTTATTCCC
>CAYSEO010000148.1:8545-10719 GCA_964429885.1 uncultured bacterium | reverse complement strand
GTGCTGGCCTGTCTCTGGTCCGTCCACTGCTGGCAAGCGATCGCCTTCGCCAACTTACTACAGGCTGCATGTAACATATCCTCCAGGGCCAGAGCCTCCGGAGTGTCCGCTTGGATCTCGGGCGCAGCAGAACGACCATTGGCCAGGGCCAGAAACATATCGTTGGTACTGGTATCCCCATCCACCGTGATCTGATTGAAACTACTCTCTGCCGCCCGCCGGATCATCGATCGCCACAGGTCCGTGGATAGGGTGGCATCACAAGTGATGAAGGCCAACATGGTCGCCAGATTGGGATGGATCATCCCCGATCCTTTGGCCATCCCCCCCACTCGCATCACCTGTCCCTCGATCTGGGTTTCCAAGGCAACGGTCTTAGGAGTTAGATCCGTGGTCATGATCGCGCGGGAGGCGGACTCAGCCCCTGCTGGAGAGAGGGATTGGACCAGCTGGGGGATCCCTTGCTGTAACTTATCGAGGGCTAGCCGTTGACCGATCACCCCTGTGGAAGCCGTCAGTACCTGATCGGCGGGCACTCCAAGGGCTGCTGCTACTGATTCCGCCATCTGTTGATTATCCTGATCTCCCTCCACCCCAGTGCAAGCATTGGCCTGTCCGGCATTGATGATGATGGCCCGAGCGATGTCCTGGTGAGCCAACACCCGTTCGGCATAGGTGACACAGGCGGCTCGCACCACATTGGTGGTCAACACCCCAGCGATCTGAGCCTCAGACTCGGAAAAGATCAGGGCCACATCCAGGGCGCCCGAGGGCTTGAGGCCAGCCGCCACTCCGGAAGCGGTAAACCCCTGGGGTGCTGTGATCCCACCCGCGATCTCCTGCCATTCTCTATCCATTGCGCTATCCCCGAGGCAACCTGAGCCTGTTGTCGATCGCAACCCATCATACCGAGGATCGATCCGTCTCGCTGTGCAACTCCAATGGTAAGTAGATCAGCAAAAACGTTTACACAGGCTATAGAGTGCATGTCAAAGCAATTTTGGCGATCTACTTATTCAGGGTCGCTCGACACTGCTTCTCGGTTGGATCTTAGGGTACGGCTGGCAGATCTGCATCACCTGCTGAGCGATCTGAGCCCCGGCCCCGGCCTCTCCCATCCGTTGACGTCCTTGAGCTTGTAATCGCTCTCGAAACTGGGGATCACCTTGTATGTGTTCCAGCAGCGACAGGATCACAGCGGGGGCCTCCCAGGGATGACAGAGGTGGATCGCGGGGCCTAATAACCGGGTCTGAGCCTCGGCGAACCGGGGGGTGAACTGCGGTCCCTGTCCTGCTAGGGTGACCACGGGTTTACCCAACCCCACACATTGCTCCGTGGCGGTTCCAGTCATGGCCAACACGACAGTGGCTCGGAGAGCACAGGCGGCAAACCGACCCTGGATCAGTTGAAGGGGTCGGGATCCGGCGATCTGTTGTAGGTGTTCCAGAGAGAGATTGGAGGTGATCGCCCCATAGATCCATAGATCCGCAGGTAGCTGCCGGATCACCCCCATTAGTCGCCGCCAATTGTGATAGGCCTCGGGAGGACGGGATCCCGGTAGCACCAGTAGGGCGGGTCGCTCCGGTGGGATCAGATCCTGCAACGGGGGTATGTCAGGATCCGACTCGAACCCATCCATCATGGGATTGCCCAAGTCGAAGATCGGTAGACCCATGCGTAACAGGGATTGACTGGTGAGATGATCCCGAGGAAACACCCCCCGACAGCGCCCGCGCCCCATCAACCACCGTTCCCAGGGAAGATAGTCAGAGACCTGTTGCCAACCTGGGATGGGGATAGCATGCCCCCGGTACGGCCCCTGCTGATCCCGCCAATAGTAATCAGACTTGGCCGTGCCCACAAAACCATAGGGTGCTCCGCTCAGCCAGGCCAGGGCCAACACCACAATATCCCCCACCGCCAGCACCAGATCCACCTCGCGTCGTTGGGAGCGGATCAGCCGGAGTTGCCGCCAGGTTAGCCCCAACAGCCCCCCTTGCAGATCTCGCCACAGTTGCCGCCAGTCCTGATAGATGAACCCCCCTGAGGGCATCACCCGCGTGGCCTCCAACACCTTGATCCCCAGCCGTTGATAGGCGTCCCCCTCACCTACAATGGGCAGCGCCACCACCTCCGCCCCGCCAAGCTCTCCCTCCGCCAGGCGCTCGCTCAG
>CAYSEO010000148.1:0-8535 GCA_964429885.1 uncultured bacterium | reverse complement strand
CCGACATGCGATCTGATCCTCTCCATGGCCGTTGCTAAGACAGAGAATCCGGGGGTGGGTCATGGGGTCCTAAGGTCGAGTTCCTACCTATTCTGCATCCATTCCCCCAGGGGCTGATCGATAGGGTGGATCACAGCAGGCAGGGGAGGTGGGGGGATCCTACCTCAGGAACTGGTGAGCAGGTTCAGGGGAAAACTCATCAGCTTAAGTTCTTCTTAACCAGGATTTACTGCCATCTTATCCTCTCCATGATCTGGGTCCTGGTAGGGTAACAGTGATTAAATTGTGGGGAGTTGGCAATGGGGAGATCAGCAGAATTCTTGGGGAATAGGATCTGGTCACGACAGCTGAGCTGGGGTCTGATCAGCCTGACGGCGGTACTCGGGGCCTGTGGGTCCGACGATGCTAATTTGTTTGGGACGGGATCCGATGATGTGTTCCAAAGCGATCCCTCAGTGGTCTTGTCTGCAGATCCTACGGACTATACTTTGCAGATCTTGCATGCGGCGGATCAGGAGGCCGGGGTGGAAGCGGTGGAATTTGCCCCGCGCTTCTCTTCGGTGGTGAATGGTTTGGAGCCGGAGTTTCCGAATACGGTGAAATTGGCCTCTGGGGATCTGTGGATCCCAGGTGCCTTCTTTGGTGCTACCGGGGGCGAGGCGGATGTCCGGATCAACAGTGCCATCTTTGAAGCAGCGGTATTGGGTAACCATGAGTTCGATCTGGGCACTAACTCCCTCTCAGGCCTGATCGAGGACTTTGCGGAGTTTCCCTACATCAGCTCTAACCTGGATTTCTCCACCGATGACGACTTGAGTGGTTTGGTGGTGGCGGGTGGACAGGAGGTCAGTGCCATTCCCAACAGCGTGACCCGCAGTGCAGTGATCACGGTGAATGGTGAGACCATCGGTCTGGTGGGGGCTACGACTCCCTTGATCCCTAGCATTGCTTCCCCCGGAGATGTGACAGTGTTCCCCTCCAATCCTGAGGATCTGGGTTCTTTGGCGGCGATCCTGCAACAGGAGGTGGATACCTTTACGGCTCAAGGGATCGATAAGATCATCCTGCTGGCTCACCTACAGCAGCTGAGCAATGAGGTCACTTTAGCAAGCCTCCTTCAGGATGTGGATGTGATCATCGGAGGGGGCTCGGACACGTTGCTGGCCAATCCGGACGATCGGATCCTGACTCAGTTTGGCAAGACCCCCTCTGGCACCTACCCACTGCTCTACAACTCCGCCTCAGGACAACCAGTAGCCCTGGTGAATACGGATCGGGAGTATCGCTACGTGGGGCGGTTGGTGTTGAGCTTTGATGGGGCTGGGGTGATCACCACTATCGATGAGGTGAGTGGTCCCTATCCTGCGGATTCTCAGGGGGTGACGGAGACCGGCAACTTCCCCCCGGATCCGGAGGTGGTGGCGGCTATCGAAGATGTATCGACGGTGTTGCTGGAGTTGGATGGCACTTTCTTCGGTGAGACCACAGTGTTCATCAACGGAGAGCGGCAGGATGTGCGGACCCGTGAGACCAACATGGGCAATCTGACGGCGGATGCCAATCTAGCTTTCGCTCAGGCTGCAGATCCAACAGTGGTGGCCTCCCTCAAGAATGGCGGCGGGATCCGGGCCTCCATTGGCTCCATCGAGCCCGGTCCAGAGGGGAATCGGGTGCCCCCAGCGGCTAACCCCCTCACCGGCAAGGAGGAAGGGCAGATCTCCCAGTTGGATATCCAGAACACGCTGCGCTTCAACAATGGTTTGACGCTGCTCACATTGACAGCGGATCAGTTTAAGCAGGTGGTGGAGCATGGGGTGGCACAGACAGAACCTGGGGCCACACCCGGACGCTTCCCCCAGATCGGGGGCTTCTCCTTCAGCTATGACCCTGGTCTCCCCCCTGGATCCCGAGTGATCTCCATGACTTTAGACAGCGGTGAGGCGATCGTCAGTGGTGGCGCAGTGGTCAACCCAGGAGCCACCTACCGGATCGTGACTTTAAACTTCCTGGCCGGCGGCGGGGATGACTATCCTTACCCTGACTTTGAGGCGACATCCAACCGGGTGGATCTGGTGATGACGGAGGATCCAGTGTTTGAAACCCCAGGGGGTGAACAGGATGCCCTGGCGGAGTTCCTAACCGCCATCGGCACCTTCACTCAGCCTGATCCTGTGGATCCCGCGGATCGAGAGCGGATCATTGATCTGTCCCTCTAGGTGGGCAGCAGGTTCCAGCTCCACACCCTGACCCTACGGGGTTGGGGTGTTTTGCTATGCGTTGTCCACTGGCGGATCCAGTACAGTATGGGGATGTGATCTGGAGTGTGGAGATGGGCTCCTCCCGTGGGTTTGGTCGATCACAACGATCCTCTACGGATCTGGGACGTGGGGTGCGTCTGGCTCCCTATGTGCGCACCTTGCCAGTCGTAATCGAGGCTATGTTGCAGCTGGGTCAGGTCTCGGAACAGGATCAGCTTTACGATCTGGGGTGTGGCGATGGCCGGATCGTGATCACTGCAGCTGAGCTGTATGGGGCGAGGGGATTGGGGGTGGATCTAGATCCAGAGCGGATCCAGGAGGCGAGACAACAGGCGAGGGCCAGAGGGGTGGCAGATCAGGTGCGGTTTAAGGTGATGGATCTACAGAAGCTCGATCTCTCCCCAGCCACGGTGGTGACCCTCTATTTATTACCCGAGACCCAACTCCAGATCCGGGATAAGCTGCGGCGAGAGCTCCATCCAGGGGCTAGGATCCTGACCCATTCCTTCCATCTGGGAGATTGGTTGCCGACAGCCACCACACAGGTGAGCGATGTGATCAACACGTATTCGATCTATCTCTGGCAGATCTGAGTAGATCCGATCTGAGGATCAAGGAGGTGGATCGGCGGTCAGGGTCTCCGCAATAACGGAACGGGCTACTGAGGTGAAGTGAGTCAGAAACAAGGCCGCTCGCTGAGCCGTCGCTGCACTGAGCTGGATCTGATGCATCTGGATCAGTCCCTGCTCAATAAAGGAGTCCCGCACCGGAATATGGCTGCTGCGATCAAAAGGGGTCTCGAAGAAAACCTGACGGATCCCGGCAGAGATCAACAATTTGAGACAGGAGAGACAGGGCTCCAGGGTGACATAGATAAACGCTCCCTCCGTGGCGATCCCATGTTTGGCTGCTTGGGCGATGGCGTTGGCTTCGGCATGAACGGCTCGGGAGGGTAGGGATCGACTGGCATCACAACTACTCAGACCGGGATAACAGAGTCCTTGGGCGATGCAATGGGGGGATCCGGAGGGAGGACCGTTGTAGCCTGTGGCCAGCACCTGTCGATTTTTAACGATCACGGCCCCGACGGGAAAAGCCAGACAGGTGGACCGGGTCGCGGCTAACTTGGCCATCATCAGGAAATATTCATCCCAACTGGGTCGATCGTGCTCATTCATGCTGTTGATCTGCATCCATGGCGGGATCGGGCTTCGATCTGAGGGTCTCTCAGGTGTGCCTCAAGATCGGCCCAGTGTCTTGACCTATCCTCTCACTGATCCTGACGATAGGGCTCACGGTTGCGGATCGCGGTGGCCGCTTTCTGCAGCTCAATCCCCAAATAAAAGCTATGTTCTGGCTGGATGCCAGGGGCCTCTGCGGCGATCTGACGGGCCAACTTGAGGGGATGACGCCCTCGCAGGGTCTGGACGATCTCTCCCGATCCAGGGGTTGTACGAGTCACCACCAACTCAGTACCCTCCACCTCGATTAGAAAGTTGCCAACCGGATCGTGATAGTCCCGAGGATCGCAGATGCGAGGGTACTGATTGGCGATGAGCTGCTCTGCATTCTCCCAACAGTCGTCATAGATATGGGCGCTCTGACTCAGGGTGATCAAGGGTCCCAGGGTGAGATCAGTCCCGCCACGGCTAGCGATCTGATCCCGCAGATGATGCTGTAGTGCCCTGAGGCCCATGGCATTGGCGGGCCAAGCTGAGAACATATCGTTGGATCGAAAGACAGCCGTTAGGGATAACTCCCCCTCAACGATCCGAACCCAGATGTGATTGAGACAGGGAGATCCTCCATGGTCATGATCGGAGTCCCCCGGTTGCCTGCCAAATCTCGGGATCTGATGCTCCCGGTTCTGATCTGCACTACCGGGATCCCAGAGGCTCATCACCCCTGAAGCTGCATCAATCTCCCGGATCAACTTCTGGATCACCTGTTCGA
This sequence comes from uncultured bacterium, assembly GCA_964429885.1. Classification (GTDB taxonomy): domain Bacteria; phylum Cyanobacteriota; class Cyanobacteriia; order Thermostichales; family Thermostichaceae; genus CAYSEO01. Next base: position 4,324 of record CAYSEO010000148.1, on the reverse strand, counting down.
TCTGATCGCGACCAAACCAGGAGCGCAGTCGTTGACCATAGGTATACTTCACCCCCTCCTGATAGGGGGCATCATCCCGGATCTGGGAGATGTACTGCTCGATGAAAGATCGATCGCAGGGTAGATAATTGGGCTCAGGAAAGTAAAACTCTGGGGGCTCATGGGTGACCACCGCCAATAGATCGATCAGCTCCTGCCAACGTCCGTCATAGCCCGTGGGTCGGATCGTGCCTGTGGTTTTGATGCGATGGATGATCTTGACCCAGGTCTCAGCGATGGTGCGGCCCTCGATGCGGTGACCATAACGGGATCCGGGCAACACAGTTGGGGTCAGATCCGGCATGGGGAACTCGCGGGGCTTACTCCAAGGGGGTAGGGTGGGTCGCTCCGCCAGAGCCCGAATCTGATCCTTAGCCTCCGGGATCGAGCTCGCCTCGTAGACCTCTAGAGTTGAGCACAGCTGATTCAACACCCCCTCTGGGATCTCAGCATCCACATAGCCCAGGATCTGAGAGCGGATCCGCCAACAGGGGCGTCCAGTGTCACTGATCCCCGCCGTATACCCCTGGCGGAAGAGATCCAATAAACACCCACAGGCTCCGGAGTTACGATCCTCCCGCGTTGCCTGGAGCACCACCAGATAGTGCACCTGGGGATTGGCCAACAGATTACGGATCAGCACACTAATGCCCCGAGTCGGACTGTACAGCTGCCCGATCACCCCATATTGAGAGGGCTGTAGATGTTTGGCCACCGCCTGTTTCACGGTCCATCCCGTCACCACCGCCGTCGATCCTTCCCCACAGAGCAATTGGTTGGGCTTGTATAGGGGTTGGTAACGACGTGACGCCACCGCATGGGTTGCCCCCGGTGAATAGCCCGGATCTCCAGAGATCATCACCATCCTCACTCCACTCCTGGACTGTGCTTCGTTCTCTCACACTAGCTCTAGTGCTAACAGGATCCCAAGGTCCCCGAAAAAAACCGGATCTACAGGTGGACCCACCGATTTCCCCGCTAGATAGGGATATCCTAGTGAGTGGGAATGGGGTAGACACAGCATGGGATAGGGCCGTGAGCATCATTTGGGAAAGCGGGCCTGCATTCAGCTGAGGAGCCGATAGACGAACAGGGTAAACATGGGCACACTTCGACGGACCGTTTTGCAGCAGATCTTGCTAACAACCTTGGGTGTGGGGGTTCTTCCTGAGTGGTTGACCAGACAAGCAGATCGCTTCAGCCAGGCTTGGGCCGCCTCCAGTCGTAAACAGGCCCTACTAGTTGGCATCGATCGCTATCCGGACACCGGGGAAGGATCAGTCCTCCAAGGGAGCTTGATGGATCTGGAGCTGCAGAAAGAGGTATTGGTGCATCGATTTGGCTTTGATCCGGCTGATATCTTGCTCTTAAAGGAGACAGAGGTCACCTCCACAGGGATCCGCTCCGCTCTGCAAGCCCGTTCCGAACAGCCCACCCCACCCGAGAACCTAGTGATCCATTTCAGTGGTCATGGCTGCCTCCTATCACCCCCAACAGATCCAGAAACTAAGGTAGATTCGGAGTCTCAGATCCCAGGGATCTTGATCTGGGAGGAAAACCGAAAGACGCCTACACCCCTGCCCTTAAAGGACCTGTTTCAGCAGATCCAATCTTTACAGATCCCTAACGTCACCACCATCCTAGACTGTGGCTTTGCCTACGGAGATCCACCCGTTCGGGGCAATCTCCGCCTACGCTCCCGTCCCTCCTATCCCTTAACTCAAGAGCTGGCCTCAGAGACCACAGCCACTACCCCCCTAGGATTTCCCGCTCTCGATCAGGGAGTCCTGTTCGCCGCCACCACCCCCAGGGACTTAGCCGCCGAGGCCCTCTGGTCTGGATTTACTGCCGGAGTGCTCACCTATCTGCTGACTCAGTACCTTTGGGAGGTAACCCCAGCCACGCGGGCCTACACCGCCTTCTCCCAGATCACCAATCGTCGAGAGCTAGGTGCCCTAGCCTGTCAACATCCGGCGGTGGCGGGCTCACAGGCCCAATTGCAACAGGGCAGCCCCTACTTCATGCATCCGATCCTGGCCGCCACCCAAGGCGCTGCAGGGTTCATTCAGGAGATCAAAGGCAATCGGGCTCAGGTGTGGCTGGGTGGGATCCCACCGGCGGTGCTCTGTGGTCTGCAAAACGGCACCCTCTTGACCCATGTCGGTGAGCCAGGTGCCGATCTACCGCTGCTCAGCTTGCGATCTCGTAATGGACTGTCCGCTCAGGTGGCGTCCGTTGAAAATGAGGTGGCTCTACCCGCTCAGGGCACAGCAGTTCAGGAACGGGCTCGGATCTTGTCCCAAAGCCTCAAATTGGTGGTGGGCTTGGATGAGAGTCTAGGGCGGATCGAGAAGGTGGATATCACCAGTGCCTTGGCAGGGTTGAACTGGACCGAGACCGCTAACCCTCGGGATCGGCAGGTGGATTGTCTGTTGGGCCGGATCACGCCACAGGTGGCTCAAACCCTACAGGGCTGGGGGGCCTCTGTGCCGGTGAGTGGAGATGCCTATGGCCTATTCTGGGGCGGACGGGAGCTGGTGATCAACTCCTTTGGCTCCTCGGGAGAGGCGGCGGGATCGGCAGTGCAACGATTATCCTCACGGATGCAACATCTCTTGGCCGCCAAACGGATCCGGACCACCTTGAACGGAGGCTGCTCTGATCTGGCCTTGACAGTGAATCTCTGTATGGAGGGAGAGCAAGGGACCCTACCCGTGTTACGTCAGCAAACCTCGCAAGCCTCCACAGGGGAGCCCCTATCCTTTCGATCGGTGGGGCTGGCTCAGTTCGCCGCTGGACAACCCTTGCACCTGACCTTGCAGAACGACAGCGATCACGATCTCTCCGTGATCCTGCTTAGTTTCGATGGTCGCGGCCAACTCAGCCTCCTCTCCCCCACCCCCAGTAGTGGTCAATCCCTGCCCCTGAGCGTCCGTGCCCAAAGCTCTCTGGATATCCCCTCTCCCGATCCCTCGGGCTATCGCTCCTTCCCTGATCTGTTCACCTGTCAACCGGGGGGGCTAATGGAACTGCTATTGGTGGCCAGCACTCGCTCCCTCCAACCCACCCTGGATCTGATCTCGGCCATCTCTCGGGAGATCGGGGTCACCCAAGCACCGCTCTATCTGAATCGGCCTCTGGACCTGGCGGGGATGCTACTTAGTGATCTGACTTGTCCCACCTCGGATGTGGATCAGCGGCAGCTCAACCATCAGGAGACCGCCACTCTGTCGATGGCCTACAGCGTGATCTAAGGCTCTCAGTGAGACTACTCTCCAAACCACTGCCCTAGGGCAAATCCCAGCACCAACCCCAATCCCCCCAACCGTACCACCTGCCAAAACAGCGTCGGCAAGGGGTTCAGATCCACAAGATAGGTTTGTAGCCGCTCCTCCAAGGCCGTGATCTGATCTTGTAACTCAGTCCATTGTTCCGGCGGGAGTTGCTCCAGTTTGGCCAGTTCCTTCAGATCTTGTAGCTTAGCCTGGGCCTGGATGAGCTGCTGTTCCAGTTCCTCCAACTCCGTTAGTAAGGGGGAAGACGACTGCAGATCGGTGGACTCATCCATGCAACAGACCCTCACCTGACTTACTGATCTACCTCAGATTGACCAGCCTCAAGCTCCGGATCCCGATCGGGGTCAGGTTGATCTTGACCAAGCTGTGGATTGAGAGCTGGACCTGTGCCATAGCCCGTTTGTACTTCGTTAAAGGGACGAGCCTGACGATTCTCTGCTGAGATCGGCTCTAGGTCGAATAGGGAACGGATCGCATTCTCCACTTCCACCAAGGGACGATTGCCAATGGCCGCGTAGGTGATCTCGCCGGAGCCACTGAACAGCAAAGCCTGGGGCACCTGACCGCTGTAGTACTGTCCGGGTCCTTCCGGATCCTCTAGATCAAGAGCGTCCACCGCGTAGGGGATGAAGTTGACCCCCAGGCCGTAACGTATCTGCAGATTACCGATCGCGGCGGCAAAGCGTTTGCAATCACGGCTGTCGTCGATGTAGTAGATCAGGAGGGCGGGGACCTGTCGTTGCAAAGATCCTTCCACCGTCAGCTTCGGCGGGACCAGAGCGCCATTGGATCCATAGAGTGCGAAGATATTGCCCTCATACCGATCATCATTGAGACCGGCCCAACTGGGAGCGGACCACCAGAGGGAGAGCAGGGATACTAACAATAGGATCCCTAGAAACTTGCAGAACCGATGCAGCCATCGGGCCGTTCTGGGGGTTAGGGATCTGGAGTTGAGGCGAAAGGATCGGGAGCTCACGCTGACAGGG
>CAYSEO010000147.1:0-10737 GCA_964429885.1 uncultured bacterium | reverse complement strand
CCCCCTCCCGATCCCGCATCTGCAACACACTTTCGGCTCGGATCATGCCCCCGGCAGTAAGGGTTTCCAAGCGTTCCAGGGTAGGGGTGATGATCCATTGATACCCCCAGGACTGAAAGATCCGTTGCAGAGTCTCCTCGATCCACTGTTTCTGAGCCACCTCCAGGGGCAGGAGGTCTTTCGAGCCTGTGGGGGGACGATGGGGGGCACGATCCGTCATGACTGACTCAAGTAGATTAAGATCTCACCTTTATCATTTAACGGCCAAACCCTTTCTTCGGACCCCTATCCTGCTTCCGCTTACCCGATCCCCCTGAGCCGCTCAGCAGGTTCTGGATCCGTTCGTCACTGCGAATGGGGGCCAGATCCGGATCGGTGGCCAGGGCCTCCCGATATTTGGCGGGTCCTTGGATCGCTTGTGCCAAGAAGGGGAGAGCCTCTGTGACCTTGCCCTGTAGACCCAGACAGTAGCCCTTATTGTAAACAGCGTTGATATGTTGAGGATTGATCTCTAGAGCCTTATCGAAGTGCTCCATGGCCTCTTCGTAGCGGTGTACCTTGGTGAGGCAGAAGCCCCGGTTGTCCCACACCTCATGATCTAGGGGATTGCACTCCAAGGCTCGATCATAGCTGGCCAGGGCCTCCTCGTACCGCTCCAGCCGCCTCAACACTAATCCCCGATTATTCCAAGCACTAGAGTGGTTGGGGTTATAGGAGATCCCGGTCTCATAGCTCTCCAGAGCCTCCTCCTGACGACCCAGTTTGGATAGCGCCACCCCCCGACTAAACCAGGCCTCGTAGTAACTGGGTTTGAGCTCGATGGCCCGATCGAAATGAGTCAGGGCCTCCGCATACCGTTCCACGGCGGAGAGGGACAGCCCCCGATTGTTCCAGGGTTCCGGTTCCTGAGGAGCCTGTTCGATCGCCTGATCGAAGCATTCTAGGGCGCGGGCATGCTGACCCATCTGGGTGTAGGCCGCTCCCTTATTGCTCCAGGCTTTGTAATGATGGGGCTGAATTGTGGTGGCCCGATCGAAACTGGTCAGGGCTTGTTTCACCTTGCCCAACCGCATGAGAGCAGCGCCTCGATTATTCCAAGCCTCCGCCAATTGCGGATCCAGCCCCACTGCCTTGTCATAGCAGGACAATGCCGCCCGATAGCGCTGCCGCATATCCTCAACAATGCCCCGGTTGAGCCAGATCTGCTCATCATCGGGTTTAAACTCCAGGGCACGATCAAAACAGGTTAAGGCATCCTCGTAGCGTTGCAGATGCCCCAACACCAGACCCTTCCAGCACCAAGCGTTGATATAGCCGGGCTGACAGGTCAAGGCCCGATCGAACCATTCGATCGCCACCTCCAGCTCCCCCTGCTCATAATGATCAATCCCCTGATCCAACAGCGAGCGGGCATACTCCAGTTCCTCGATCAGACTCATGGATAGATCCCTGGTATGACACTGACTCGATCCTAGCGATAAGTAGATCAGCAAAGACGTTTCTATAGATCATATATAGTACATGTCAAAGAATTTTGCCGATCTACCTATATATTGCAGTCGCCACTCCGATTGAGACGCCCGGATCAGGCGTAGCCTCAGGTCAGACGATCGTGAGGTCCTAGGGAATGTGGCAACTGCTATACCTGCAGGTTTGAGATCCCCTCTAGCGGATCACCGTTACGGAATAGGTGAGGCGAAACGGTTCAAAGGTGACCTCCCCTTGGGGGCGACCGCTGAGCTCCAACTCATAGGAGCCGATCTCCGGGAAGATCACCTCAGCGCCAGGAGCCGCTTGATACCGCTCCACCTCAACCCCCATCAACTCCGGCTCCAACAGAGGTTCCGCCCCCTCAGACCGAGGTTGCCGATAGATGGCCAGCTGACAATCACAGAGATCGAGAGGTAAAGCTTGTCCCCCCTGCAAAGTCAGGCCAAACCAGATCTGGGCGGGTTCTCCGGCGCGCGGATTGTGATTGGGTTCCAGATGGAATAGGGCGGCGACCTCTTTATCGGCCTTGATGGTGTGGGCGAAGCTGAGGGGCATTGAGATCAGCAGGGGGCTGAGAAGGAGCAGACCGCTGATCCAACGAGAACGACACTGAGTGAGCTGAGACATACCAGGACTCCAAATGTAACAACGACCAGACCCAACGACACCGGATCAGGAGCACGATCCCCGTCACGGCCACCAACACCCCCGACGCGATCAACGTCCCCTGAGATCCCGTCAATGCCCCGAGATAATGGGATCCGCTGACCAGCGTATGGGCAACTGCCAAGCCTAGGGCGGGCACCGTCAACAGATGGATCCGACGCCACCAGAGGCCCAGCTGTCTCTGTAGCCGGTTGAAACTGGTCAGGGCCGCAGGCAGCATCAAGATCAGGGCCAGCATCCCCGCCAGTAGCCCCAGTCGTTGCCCCCAGGGCATGAAGGCCACAGCAGCCAAACTCCACTCAAAGCTGTGATCCAGCTGATGGCCCAGGTGAGCTAACCCCAGCACGAAGGCTGTCACTCCCCATAACCGGCGGTACTGTAGGGGGCCTGACCAGATCCGGCTGATGGGTCGAGCGATCAGGGCCAGCCCCAGACAGAGCAAGGAACCATGCCCAGTGAGATCGATCATGGCGTCCGTACGCAGGAGTAGGAGCCCGCCCATTAAGAGAGTGATCCAGCCGCCCGCCCGAAAGAGTTGGCTCCGACGGTGGGCGCTGAGGATAGAGGTGGAGAGACCGATCCCTAACATCATGGGTACGGTGCCCAGACCAAAAGCCAACAGGGTCAAAAATCCAGCCCCAAAGCTGCCGGTCTCAGCGGCTCGGATCTGAGCAGTATATAGAAACCCACAGGGGATCAATCCCCAAGCGGCACCGAGCAGAAAGGGAGTCCAGGGGGTGGGACGATGGGCTAACTGATCCATGGCCCGCTGCAAGCGATCATGCCATCCAGCCTGGGTCATGGGGTGTAGGAGTGGAAGCTTGGGCAACCATTGAGGTGCGATCTGTCTTAGGCCGAAGAGGATCAACAGCAGTCCCGTCACGATCGTCACACCCTGTCGCAGGGAACTACCGATCCCAGCCATCTGCCCTCCAGCCATCAAGACCGAGCCCAGGGCACCGATCCCACCTCCGACCGTGGCGTAACTGAACAGACGCCCTAGGGAGAGCAACAGCTGAAACCGGATCCGACCTGCCATGGTGTTGGAGGTCGAGCCTTGAGCCAAGGAGAACGCGGTCACCAGCGGGCCACACATGCCCACACAATGGCCAAAGCTACCCAGGAAACCCAACGCAGCGATAAGCAGCAGATCAAGCATGGGACAGATTCAAGTTGGGGGGCAAAGGTCATCGGGAGGTCAGTCCCTCAGCCTCATCTGGATCCGGAGCGATGTCAACAGACAGCCTGTCAGACTCAGCTCACTTGTTGAGTTGGGAGGTCCTGGCTCATCTTGTTACGGATCATTGCAAGCCTGTTTAAGAAATATCCCGCGATCTAGGATTCTCTCTAAGGTCTGTTACCTTTATCAATACACCACTCAGTTTCGGACACACCATGAAAACGACTTCCTCAGGTAAGCACTTAGGCCGCTCCATCGAGCTGGGTCTCTTGTTGATCGTCGCCAGCATCGGCATCATTGCCCTCACAGTCTGGCAGGCTAATTCCCTGTAAGCCGCATGTTGTGGCAACTCTCCTTAGCCTTGGGTTTATTGAAGGCAACTTGCTGTGGTTTGGATCTGGATCCAAATTGTTTTTTAGCGTAGGGCCTGCAGCCACAGATCTGCGGCTCGTTCCAGTCCTTCGGTAGAGAAATGACAGCCATCATGGCGATAACAGAGGTCCAAGACATCGGTATTGGGTCCTAAGCGGATGCCCCAGTCAGGATCCACCAGATCCCGTTGAGCTCTGCGCAATTGAGGATCCTGTTGCCCTCGACAAAAGGTAGCCTGGGAGATATAGATGGGGGCTTCGATCCTCTGCTGCCGAATGCCAGTCAACATCTCTAAAAAAAGCTGCTGATAGATTTCCGGATCCGTGCGATTGGCGTCGGCTTCTCCCTGGTGCCAGAGAAGATGGGTTGGAGTGAGATCCGCTTGATGCATGGATTGGATCGCCTGGGTCAAACGAGGATAAAGATCCCCTGCGGGACTCCATTGGGAGATCTGAGATCCACCAGCAGCAATGGGCACAAAGATCACGGATGGATATAACCCGGCAGCTATGATCTGATCTCCCAAACGGGTCCAAACACTGCCCCCACCTCCGTCTGCACCCAATAATGGATCCTGAGCCGGATAGAGTTCCCCCTCGAAGAAGGAGTACACCTCAGCCTCAGCTTGACCTCGGGTCTGGCCCGAATTGGCAGCATTAGATTGGCCAAAGGTTAGGGCCACCATCGATCGTTGTCGTAGATCCTCAGTCAGAGGAACAGTTAGACGGGTGGTGGCGGCCATTTGTTGAGGAGAGAACCCCAGCCAACTGCGGATCTGGCCTACCCCAATGCTTCTTTGAAACCCAATGCCGAGAACAGCACCAACCATCAAACTCAGGAGCAACGCCAGGACGATCGTGATTCGGGATCTAGACATCATGTCCCCTGATCTAGACAAAACAACTCAGCTGGAGCGGAACTGCAGGAGCGCCTCAGCCACCTGGGGTTCCACAGGAGTCACTGATAAACGATTGCCTCGCCGTAAGATCATCAGGTCCTCTGTTGTGAACGACTGCTTTAGTTCCGCCAAGGTGATCATCTGTGGAAACTGCTGCAGAAACTGCACCTGCACGGTATACCAACGGGGTTGCTCTGGGGTTGCTTTGGGATCATGATAATCGCTGTTGGGATCGAACTGAGTTGGATCCACTACCCTTGATTCGATGATCTGCATCAATCCCACGATCCCCGGAGGTTTGGTATTGGAATGATAGAAAAAGGCCCGATCTCCGGGTTGCATGGACTGGAGAAACTGTCGGGCCTGATGATTGCGCACTCCATCCCAGATCGTCTGCTGATCCTGTTCTAGATCTGTGATCCCGTAGACGCTGGGCTCCGATTTCATTAACCAATAGGCCATGGATCGATCCTCTCAAGCGGGTTGATCCGGTTTTTGAAACACCAGCACATGTTGTTGGGATAGCACAGATTTGGCCTCCAGCCACTCTAAGCCGACAGCCTCCATCTCCCGTCGGGCCTGCACCTGGGTCATCTTATGTAAGCCTTTGATCGGGATCAAGGGGTTTTCCTTCTTATATTCCACCAACACCACTCGGCCACCGGGACGTAATCCTTTAATGATCCCCTGCATCATCTCACGGGGATAGGCGAATTCATGATAAGCATCCACCATCAAAGCCAGATCGGCGCTCTCTGGAGGCAGATGGGGATCATCTAACTCACTCAGGATCGGCTCAAGGTTGGGGATCCTCTCCTCCTCGATGCGTTGTTCCAGGAACTCGATCATCTCTGGCTGCACATCCACTGCCAGCACCTTCCCCTGAGGCACCCGTGAACTGATGCGAGCACTAAAGTACCCCGATCCGGCTCCAATATCCGCCACCACATCCGTAGGCTGTAGATCCAAGGCTTCGATCACCTGCTCGGGTCGTTCCTCGTCTTGTCGTTGAGGGCGCTCTAGCCAGTACAGCCCCTCGTAGCCCATCACCTTAGCGATCGGTCGGCCCATGTACACCTTGCCGGTGCCATCCGGATTAGGCAGTAGGGAGCGATGATAGCCTGCATCTGTCTGCGCCAGAGCCCCACAGCCCCAACAGAGGCCGATCAGAGCCACTAAACTGATCCCGATCAACCGTCGCCACCGTGTCTGTAACATCCCTCAACTCCTGCAACACTCACCCCCTCAGCTTATCCTCCACCTCCGATCCAGTTGAGAAATTGGCCTATAGGGGAGCGTGCCTGTAGAGAGAGGATTGATACTTGGGACGTACTCCATTGATGTAGGCGGATCCTATGGCAGATGATCGATTCCGCAGACAGCTAGATCAGGCCCTTGCTCAGTGGGTCTCCCAAGGGTTGATCGAGGATCGACACCGGGACCGGTTACGGCAGTTTTACGAGTTAGATCAGCTGAATTCCCGTTCAGGCGGACGATTTGTCGGGATCTTGATGACCACTGGGGCGATTTTGGTGGGCCTGGGGATCATTACCTTTATCGCTGCTAATTGGGCTGCTATTCCTCGCAGTGTTCGAGCCTTAACGGCTCTGGGGTTAATGACGGGATTGCAAACCTTAGGGTTTTTCCTCTGGCGTGATCCCCAACGGATCCCTGGATTACAGTGGCAACATCCTCAACGATTGGGCAGTGCTTTGATCTTAATAGGTGGGTTGGCGTTGGGGGCGACGATCGCCTTGATGGCTCAATGGGTTCAGATCGGAGGCTCCCCCGGTGGTTTATTTCTCTCCTGGAGTTTAGGGGTTTTAGGGATGGCCTATGGGATCCGCCATACCCCCAGTGGTTTCCTCGGGATCATTCTCTGGCTGACGGGTTTTTGGACTGAGCTCGGGTCAGGGGTGTCGAGTCCAGGTGATCTGATGTTTCCCTACACTCTGGGACACTTTCCTTTGGCCACATTGGTCTTGATCATGCCGTTGGCTTACTGGTGCCGGTCTCGCTGGATCTTTGTAGCGGGGTTGATCAGCTTGATCACGGCTTTAGGATGGCTAGCTCCTGGATTATGGATGGGGGGCTTCCCTGAGTTGGTTTTAGCGTTACCGATCCTGACCTGTGTGGGGATCTGGGCCTGGAGTTTCTGGCATGATCGGTGGTTGCCTTGGTTGCTCTTGAGATTGAAACTCGTTGATGAGACGGAAGATCGAGCAGAACTACAAGCAGGGTTGGATCTGGCCCCCATCGCTCAGTTCTTTTCCCTGATTGGACTGGCCGGCCTGCTCTACATCTTAGGATTCTCATGGGGAGATTTCGATCTGGATTGGAATTGGAATCGCTTCCTCAACACCATCGATCTAGATCTTGAGGTGGCTTGGTCCTCACTATTGACCTTTGTCAGTTTTGCCGTCGGGATCATCTGGATCTGCATCAGCAATTGGAATTTCCAGAGGGCTGTGCCGAAGGCGTTTAGTTCAGAGATGATCTGGCTGGATCGAACCTTTGGGATCTGTTGTTTGGGACTTCTTGGTCTGGTCTTTAGCTATAGAATCTTGGACGGAGGACTATGGCTCAAGTTTGTTAGATTGATTGGCACCAACATTGCCTTATTTGGCTTAGGATCGATGATCACCTGGCAAGGACTACAACAGGCACAGCGCTGGCGCTTCTGGTTGGGGCTCCTGACCTTAACCCTCTTGGTGCTCTCTCGTTTCTTTGAGTATCCGACAGGTCTCTTGCTGAAATCGGCGGTGTTGATCAGTTGTGGTGTGGGCGTAATCATGGCAGGTCTTCGCTTCGAACGGATCCATCAACGAGTCCATTCTCGATCTCTCAACTCTCAACCCTAGATCTCAAAGTAAGGACAGATCATGACTCATCTGACCCCTCAAACCAACCTTCGATCCCCGTCAAAATCCTTTCCCCATTGGCGATTCTGGTTTCCCTTGATTGCACAGGTATTAATCGTTTTAGCCGTACCGTTACCGCGAGCGATCACCTTAGCCACAGGTGACACCGTTTACCTGAGCACCGTTCCTGTCGATCCCTACGATCTGCTGCGAGGCCGCTATGTCACCTTGAGATATCAGATCCAGAACTCTGCTGTGCTGAGTGATCTACCCAGGGGATCTGCAAAACCTGCTGCCGATTGGGAGGAGATCTTCATCACCCTGACTCCTCCTGAGGATTCTGATCCGACCGCACCCTGGCAGCCGGTGGAGGTGAACTATCGTTATCCCCAAGAGGTTGATCCTCAACATGTGGTGATCCGAGGGGAACGGGGCCAAGGTGGAAGACGGATCGATCTGGGATTGGGAGAGTATTATATTCCGGAGGAGATCGGAGATGCTCTAGAGGATGACATTCGGGATCATCCTGAGGATACTCGCGCTGAGGTTAAGGTGGATCGGTGGGGGAATGCGGCTTTGGTGAGTGTTTGGGTTGAGGATCGGGAGTATTAGCTTGAGGGATCCAATTGCTGTTGAGTATGGGTGAGGTTGATCTGAAATTCGGCAAAACTGCTTTGACATGTACTATATAGCCTATATAAACGTTTATTCTACACCCATGATGAAGGTCTCCGTCCACAAGATCCCGCAACGATCCCCAGATGATGTCTCGGGTCTGCAAGCTTTGATCCAACAACAGATCCTCGATCCCACCACCCTGGTAGCCATTATGGGCAAAACCGAGGGCAATGGCTGCGTCAATGATTTCACCCGAGGCTTCGCCACCCAATCCCTGAAGCTGTTTCTTCGAGATCATGTCCCTGATCCCGATGGGATCATTACCATCATGTCCGGAGGCACCGAGGGAGTGCTCAGTCCCCATCTCACCCTGTTCTGTCGCCAGGACTCCGATCCCCAGGATCCACCCCGGCGGGGTCTGGTGTTGGGCACCCATCACACCCGCGACTTTCAACCTGAGGAGATCGGTGGCTTGACCATGGTGGAGACGGTGGCCGCAGGGGTCAAACAGGCGATGACAGAGGCGGGGCTAACCCCAGAGTCCGTTCACTTCGTCCAGATCAAATGCCCCCTGCTCACCTCAGATCGGCTCCAGGGAGCAGCTCAGGTCAAAACTCGGGATGGGTATAAGTCCATGGCGATCTCGCGGGGAGCCAGTGCCTTGGGGGTTGGTGTGGCCTTAGGTGAGTTCAGTCTGGATCAGATCGAGGCGGATCGGATCGGCAGTGAGTCCTTGCCCCTGTACTCCACTGTCGCCTCCACCTCCGCTGGCGTGGAACTGCTCAACTGCGAGATCCTCGTCCTGGGCAACGCCGATCACTCCACCAGTGACTGTCTGATCACCCATCGCGTCATGCAACATGCCCTAGATGCCGAGGCGATCCGCAGCGCCATCCAAGCGACCCACTGTGCCCCCGATCAGATCATCAACCTGTTCGCCAAGGCCGAGGCCGCTCCCTCCGGCCAGATCTTGGGGCGACGACACACCATGCTGGAGGACTCCGATATCAGCCATACCCGCATGGCCCGAGCGGTGGTAGGGGCAGTAGCGGCCTCCGTGGTGGGAGATCCGATGATCTATGTCTCCGGTGGCAGCGAACATCAGGGTCCCCCTGGAGGAGGACCCATAGCTGTGATCGCTCGTCTTCCCTGAAGCTGCTAAGGGCTCCTGTCGTCCCCGATCAGTCCCGCACCAACTCGTAGTACTCCTTGAGTAAGGTCCTCACCTGACGGGAATTTTGGGGCCGATCGGCAGGATCGAAGGCGGTGAGCTTGAGGATGGGCGCCAACAGGGGACGCGGGATCCCGGCGGCCTCCAACCCTACAAACTGCCGCTTGCTGGAATCGTAGAAATTACCAGGGAACTGGCGGGTCAGCAGATAGATCAGGGTGGTACCGATGGCGAAATAGTCCGACTGGATACAGGGCATGCCCCGTTGTTGTTCCAGGGCGCTGTAGCCGGGGGTAGCGATCCGGGTGCCGGGGGGGGTAGTGGCCTCCTTGACGGCACCGTAGTCGATCAATACCACCTGACGGGGGTTATAGCGCAGGATCAGGTTGGCCGGTTTGATGTCCCGATGGATCACCGGGGGATTGCGACCATGCAGGTACTCCAGCACATCACACACCTGGATCAGCCAATCGAGGGCCTCGCCAAACCCACTGGGGCGCAGTTGCTCCAGGGTGCTGCCGTGGATCAGCTCCATCACCAGGGAGTAGCGCTCATCCGTAAAGAAGTAGTCATGGAACTTGGGAATGCCCGTGTGGTTGAGAGACTGCAGTGAGCTGGCCTCCCGTTGGAACAATTCCCGCGCCTTCGCCTTTTTCGCTAACTCGCTACTGATCTCCTTGAGCACCGCCAGAGATCGTTTTTGATAGTCGTAAACCAGGTAGGTGGTGCTCATTCCGCCCCGAGCTAGGGTGTTGATCACCTCATATTCCTGGCCGGTCTGAGGGTTGCGAATCACACCTTGACCAACGATCAATCGTCCATCAAGGCTACAAAACCGACGACAGGGAGGGGTAGGCCGACAGCACTCCAAGGCGGGTCTCCAGAATTTCGCTTGCTGATTAAAAATTACCTCTTACCCACCCAGCAAGACAACTCTAAGGGCATTAAGTTCCTTGGGGCAGTGGCGTTAAGGTTTAGATCCTTATGGGTTATGGTGTTCCAGAACACGTTAAGTGATTCACAGGGCTGCCGAGATCAATCGGATGAATCAACTGTAATTAGCGACGACGCTTCCGTCGAGGGGGACGTCCCTTGGATCCTTTGGTCTGATCGGACTCAGACTCGTTCCCCTCCTTATCGGACTCTTGGGTTTCCCCATTGTCCTTGGCCTCAGGTGGGGTAGCCTTCGTCTCTGTGGAGCTGTCTGTGGGCGTCTCTGGCTGGGTAGATTGAGCCTCGGGGGTTGCCTGGGCCTCAGGATCCGGTTCGGACTCATCAGGTTGTGCTGCTGGATCCGCTGGGGCCTCTGTGGGGGCCTGGGCTGCCGTCTCCGAGATCACAGCGGTGGCTGCGGCTGTGGGTTCAGGGGCCTGGGTCTCCGTTGAGGCTGGGTCAGAGTCAGATCCAGAGGGGGGAGCGGGATCTGGGGTTTCCTGAGGTAGGGGCTCCGCCAGTTGGACCTCAGCGACAGGTTCGGCAG
>CAYSEO010000146.1:0-10810 GCA_964429885.1 uncultured bacterium | reverse complement strand
GCGTGCGAGTGGGACGTAGCCCGATGGTGACCGTGTTACCAGGCGGCAAGGGGGGATTGAAGATCACCTGGATCGGCTGCCGTTCTCGGGGGGGAGGAACCAAGGCTTGAGTGGACAACTTAGGCGTCTCCAGGGTCCAGCTCTCCCCTGAAGTCACCGAGATCCGATCGGAGCTGATCCGCAGGGCCTCAAAGTTTTGATCTTGAGTCAGAGAGATCTGTGAGAGGGGCTCACCGGCATCGGCAGGCACCGTCACCGTGAACTTGAGGGTGGATCCAGGGGAGTTGGAGCGTTTGCGAGTCGTGGAAGCGTGGGTCAGGCGAGGCACTTGGGCAAAGTACACCGTTCCATCACTGCCCACCAGAGCATCCGTGGCTGGAGCGGAGATCCCACCTAGGAACAGGGCCGTCAGCACCCCTAGGCCCAGCGATCGATTGCAGATCATCATTACCCTCTACTGTTTGCGTGTGCGGCGTTCACTCTTCGCAGATTTTCATAAGATCGAGGAGAAATAGGGTAAAGTCACCCCAAGTACCTCTCATGTCCTATCCTAGCGATCCGCTTATGCATGATGTCATCGTCGTCGGTGCCGGAATGGCGGGACTCGTCTGTGCACGCCAACTGGTCAGAGCTGGATTGGATGTATTGGTGTTGGAGAAATCCGCAGGCCTAGGGGGACGGATGGCCACCCGCCGGATCACTTCCCCTGAGAGAGGTACAGAGATCCTGGTGGATCATGGCACTCAGTATATTACCGCTGATACCGATAGTCTGCATCGCCTGATTAAGGAGCTGATCGCTCTGGAGATCGTCCAGGAGTGGACTCGATCTTTACATGTTCTAGATACTACAGGGTTACATCCTGGCAATGTTGATGACCAGAAACCCCGTTATGTTTGTCCCCTAGGCATGACCGCGATCGCCAAATATCTCGCCACCCCTCTACAGATCCAAACCCGCACCCAGATCATCCAGGTGATCCCTCAGGCCACAGGCTGGCAGTTGCTTAGTGATGAGAACAGTCAGTTTCAGGCTAAAAACCTGGTGCTGGCTATCCCCGCTCCCCAGATCCTGGCCTTAATGGCGGAGATCATCACCCCCTCTCTAGCCATCTTCTCCCCCTTACATCTCGCCTCCTATATTCCCTGTCTGGCAGTCATGGCGGGCTATCCCATGGAGCAGGGACTTCCCTCCTGGAAAGGGATCCGCTGTGAGTCCGATCCGATCTTGGCCTGGGTGGCTCTCGATAGCAGTAAACGAGCTCAACCCACGGCTCCGGTGGTGGTGTTCCACAGCACCCCTGAGTTCTCCACTCAACATCTGGATGTGGATGCCCAAGCTCTGCAGCAGGCGGGTCAGGAGATGATCCAACAGGCCAGTCACCAGATCGAGGGCTGGCTGGGATCTCCAGAGTGGGTCCAGGTGCATCGCTGGCGCTACTCCCTACCCATGGAGGTGGTGGGATTGGCCAGTTTGGCAACACGGATCTCGGTGGGGTCTGAGGCCGACTTACCGCTGATCCTGGCCGGGGACTGGTGTGGTGGGGCGAAGGTAGAGGGGGCCTGGCTCTCGGGCCACGATGCAGCAGAACAATTATTGACGCTGCTTGGGGTTACTCCTGTGCCCTCTCCCTTCTCTCCCAGCCTGGGCTGAGGGGACCTCGATCGGACTCAGCGGATCTCCCCAGAAACATGAGAAGATGAAAGCAGATCCTTAACCTCTTTTATCCAAAGATTCAAAACCATGTATAGCTCGTCTGACAACTCTCGTTTCGCTCGCCCCAGCTCTGGAGGCAACCCCAACCAATTCAAGCGGATGGCCAGCGAACTGTTCGGCAACCGCTCCAACCAAGGCAAGGGCAAATCCGTCGAGGATAAAACCTCCTTCTCCACCTCAGGCAACCCCAAGGAGTACCTGGATATGGCCACTGAGCTCCGCCGCCGCTATCAGCAACCCTCCTGAATCGTCTCCAGGGGCGGGGGGATACGGCGGCGATTACTTGGGAGATCGGGGGGCAACCCGCCTGTGATCCTAAGGCCAATCGTCGCGCTTACTGAAGTTGTCCTGATCGTAGATATCTCCCCGTTGGTGGATCCCTCGGGTGCGGGCGAACAGCTCCTCCTCACTGATCTGCCAGTCCTGCAGCACCTGATTCAGATCCTCCTGCAGATCGGCAGCCCCAGGAAACCCGATGTAACGGATCCGTAAGCGGGCCACCTCCGTCAATACCCAGTCCGGGACCGGATCCCGCTTGGCCTCCTGGAGCAGTCGATCCAAGATCTGCCGATCCTTACTATGTTGAGGATGTTTGATATCCTTCATTGCCACAGGTGAGTGTTCTTGCTAGGGCTTAGCGTGGGACCGCTTAAATTCCTGTGATCCTATCACAGACTGATATTGAAACACTCGGCGGGATGTTCCCCTCAGGATCGGGGACTTTGACTGAGGCAGCTGATCTATCCAGCTGAATAAGCCTTAGGAAATAGGAAGATCAACTCAGGAGGGGTGCATATACTCTAGAAATTCCAGGAGTGGCCGACTCGGAAGTCATTTGTTAGGATATGGGCCAACGTAGGTTGTAGCGAACGCACTCCCACTAGCCATAGCTTGATCTAGATCTACTGCTCTATCGAACTCTATCCTTCTCACCTCCCAAGGTGCTGCGAGACGATACAACAGAGATCGGGCTCAGGTCAGACAACGAGCCAATTGCTTATCAAGGTCCTCGATCTTATTCGTGAGTGGTTGCCCCGTTCTGCAGGAAGTCTGTTGCTTCCAAGATATCCAGAACGAAGCGAGGCCTTATGATCCATGATTCTCCGCCTGTAGTCTCAGTACATGGAGAGAGCGAAACCCAGGTGGGAGATCATTCCCCTCCCCGTCAGCATCGAGATTCGGGGCTGGTACTGGTCATGGAAGACGATGATGATTGTCTACTGGTCACCATCTACACCCTGGAGCTACTGGGGTATCAATGTTTGTCCACTCAAGACTCTCAAGCGGCTGTCAATCTGGCCCGTGCTCAGGATCCTGATCTGTTTCTGCTCGATATCGTCATGCCCAACCAGGATGGGGTCGAGGTGTTTCGCCAGCTCCGACAGATCCCTAAGTTCCGTCAGTGTCCGATGATCGCCGTGACAGCCTTGGCCATGGAACGGGAACGAGAGCAGATCCTCTCCGTTGGCTTTGACGATTTCTTAAGTAAGCCTTTCTTCCTACAGGATCTGGCCCGCGTCATGCATCGCCATCTCCCCTCCCATCACCAAAATCTAGAACAAGATCTACAGGTGTTTGAGCCCGAGGCTATTCCCGTGCTCCCTGATTCCATGGAGGGAACCAGAGGCAAAGCGGGATCTGAGGGCGATCTCAGCCATAACCGCATAATTTGTCACTAAATCATCAGGAGATGGACCACTTCCACCTCCTGTTCTATCTATTCCGTTTCTAGGAACCTAGAGCGGTGCTCGATCCCTAGCGATAGCTGTTGGGCTTGTGAACGATGAAGCTCAACACCTGACACTGTTGCACGTTG
This sequence comes from uncultured bacterium, assembly GCA_964429885.1. Taxonomy (GTDB): domain Bacteria; phylum Cyanobacteriota; class Cyanobacteriia; order Thermostichales; family Thermostichaceae; genus CAYSEO01. The sequence goes on along the minus strand of CAYSEO010000146.1, from coordinate 7,278 downwards.
TCAAATCCCACCACGCGAATGTAGCAGTTGGGATAGGAGCCCCGACAGGCTTGGATCTCCGACAGCACCTCTTGGGTGTTATTGGTGGAGAACAGGGGCAGCTTCCACATGGTCCAGTAGGTGTCCGAAGGATTGGAGGTCTCGTTGAACTCCACCGCCGGGAAGTAGCCCTTATCCAGGATGTACTGGATCTGCTTGGTGATCTGCATGTCCGTCAGGGGGGGCAGATAGGATAGCGTCTCGAACCGACGTTCCTTGGTTACGGTCTGCATAGAATCCTCTTTGGGTATCGAAAACAACAAGAAAAGGACGTGAGTCAGTGAGAAAACGGATCTGGTCCAGGTCAAACCCAAACCCCTAACCTTCGGGAGAGATCTCCGGCTCTGACAGCCCTTCTGGATGGGAGCCCAGATCCGTGGCGGTCAGCTGCGTGACCCGTTCCAGATGTTGACGGCGGTGCTCCATATTGGCCTGCTGGATCCCAGTAGTGGCCATCTCTGGAAGGAACTCACCGATCTCCTCCGCCAAATGAGCCCTCACCGTCATGATCCGAAAGGCCAGATCGGGCTTCACCTGCAGCAGGGCCTTGAGATACTCCTCGCCGTCCTGCATCTTCTCCGTGGGGGAGAACTGATGTAACCAGATTGCCTGAGGGGGATCCATCTCTCGCAACTGGTGCAGCACCGTTCGCATCGCCTGATAGGTGAGATAGCTGATCAGGGTTTGGGCTGTGGCCTTGGCGATATGCTTCAGATCCATAGGCGGGCTCGACTGGGTGGGCTGAAGAATGGCGAGTAGATAGACGATAGCCTACCCCAGCCACTCCTCAGCAAGGGGAGCGTTACAAGGTATCGACAGCCTTGAACTCGAACTTGATCTCCTTCCACACTTCGCAAGCCACCGCCAGCTCAGGACTCCACTTGGCCGCCTCCCGGATCACATCATTGCCCTCCCGAGCCAGACTGCGACCCTCGTTCCGAGCTTGGATGCAAGCCTCCAGAGCCACCCGGTTAGCCACAGCTCCCGGAGCATTACCCCAAGGGTGACCCAGGGTACCGCCGCCGAACTGCAGACAGGCATCATCCCCGAAGATCTCCACCAGAGCCGGCATGTGCCAGACGTGGATCCCACCAGAGGCCACCGGCATCACACCAGGCATAGAAGCCCAATCCTGAGTGAAGAAGATACCTCGGGAGCGATCCTGCTCCACATAGTTCTCCCGCATCAGATCCACAAAGCCTAGGGTAATCGCCCGATCCCCTTCCAGCTTGCCCACCACAGTGCCAGAGTGCAGGTGATCCCCACCGGACATACGCAGACACTTCGCCAGCACCCGGAAGTGCATGCCATGGTTCTTCTGCCGGTCGATCACCGCGTGCATAGCCCGGTGAATGTGCAACAGCACCCCATTATCCCGGCACCAACGAGCCAGGGTCGTGTTGGCCGTGAAGCCGCCGGTCAGGTAGTCATGCATGATGATCGGGGCGCCCAGCTCCTTGGCATACTCCGCCCGCTTCATCATCTCCTCACAGGTGGGAGCGGTGACATTGAGGTAGTGACCCTTGATCTCCCCTGTCTCCGCCTCCGCCTTCTTGATCGCCTCCATCACAAACAGATAGCGATCCCGCCAGCGCATGAAGGGCTGAGAGTTGATGTTCTCATCATCCTTGGTGAAGTCCAAGCCGCCCCGCAGACACTCGTACACGGCCCGACCATAGTTCTTCGCGGACAGACCCAGCTTGGGCTTGATGGTGCAGCCCAGCAACGGACGACCATACTTGTTCAACTTGTCCCGCTCCACCACGATGCCATGGGGCGGCCCCTGGAAGGTCTTCATGTAGGCCACAGGGATGCGCAGATCCTCCAGACGCAGAGCTTTCAGCGCCTTGAACCCGAACACGTTGCCCACAATGGAGGTGAGCATGTTGGTGACCGATCCTTCCTCAAACAGATCGAGGGGATAGGCCACAAAACAGAAGAACTGATTATCCTCGCCGGGCACCTGCTCAATGTCGTAGCAGCGACCCTTGTACCGATCCAGATCCGTCAGTAGATCGGTCCACACTGTGGTCCAGGTCCCTGTGGAGGACTCCGCCGCCACCGCTGCTCCAGCTTCCTCCGGCGGCACACCGGGCTGGGGAGTGACACGGAAACAGGCCAAGATATCGGTGTCCTTGGGAGTGTAGTCGGGGGTGTAGTAGGTCAGCTTGTAATCCTTAACCCCTGCCTGATACCCAGCTTTGGATTGGGATGCGGTTGAATAAGACACGATGACTCTATCCTCGGTAACGAACTGCGACTGTCGAGCACCAGCCAGACCGGAGAAAAGGTGCTCTCAGCCCCCGATCTCGGTTGCCTGATCCACCTTTTCGAGTGACGATAAGCTCAACCAACGCTCAGATAAACCAGCGGATCCGATGGGCTCCTGGGTCCTTGCGATAGGCCTCGCAGCGACTCCCAGGAACAACTCTTTAGGAAACATTACGCCAACGTGTGATCACGCTTTCGGCATCGGCTTACTGGCTTCATCATCAATTTATCATCGTTACCGAAAAGCCAATAATTACTTTCTTTATAAGATCGATTAGCTAAACTAAACAGTCGCGGACAATTCTTAATATTCTCTGGATCCAAGCGCTCTGTGGCAGGGCTGGGGGTCGGTTCCGCAACAGTCCGTAACGGATCGAGGCGGCTGACAGGATCAACATAAAGAAATGCTTCAGAAGATTTCATAGACTGCTGAGTCGTGACAGGTCTGTCACAGGATCCCCCAACAAACTTCATGGATCAGAGGCAAAACGGAAGGCATCCTAAAGATCTGGCTCCTTCGGGGGTTGGCTGTGGCACATGGATAGGTAACCATCACGCGTGAGGAAGGGTCATGTCGGATGCTCTCACCCGAGCCATACGATCTCGCGATCTGCGGCAGGCTACGGATGTGATCGCGCAGATGCAGGGGCATATGAGTAACGATCACATCATCGATCTGATCATTGCGGCGGTGGAGCGATTGGCCTGGGATGAAGGGGATCGATCTGCGGCCACTTGGATCCTGCGCAATACCCATCGCACCTACAAGCGGAGGTGTTAGTAGGTTTTTTCAATTGGATCATTAACCTTCTTGTCATCCGAGACACATGCAGAGGCACAGGTGATGTAGGATCAAAGCCCTGAGTTTGAGCAAGTGGTCTCTATGGATCTACCCCAGCTGACCGACCCCTGGCAGGCTTATCTGACTCCTGTCACCCAACGTTTCAACCGCGAGGCGGGCATCCAACTGGGGGAACCCCCCTGGGACCTACCAACAGATCTGCAATCGCTGCCCTTCTGGCAAGCCTGCCAACGGGATCATCTCCAGGATCGTTTGGGGATGCCGTTTCACCAGGTGCGCACCCCTAAGAAGGGAGAGCATTGTCTGGATCTGGGCTGTGGGGTGAGCTTCATGATCTATCCTTGGAGCCACTGGCAAGCCAACTTCTATGGTCACGAGATCAGCGACCGGATCGTCAAGCTGCTCAAGTCCCGTGCCCCTCAGCTCAATTCAAAACTATTCAAATCCATGCAACATGGACCAGCCCATGTGTTGGAGCCCTACCCAGAGCAGCAGTTCGATCTGGCCATCGTTACGGGGTTCCTTTACTACTACCCTCTGGACTATTTCACCTTGATCTGGCGGGAGCTACAGCCTGTGTTGAAGCCCAAAGCTCAGATGATCATCGAGATCGTGCAGGCAGACTCCCCCTGGGCGGAGGAGTGGGGTCTGATCGAATTGGCCAAGGGCACAGAACCCATCCTGCTGCCGCAGGAGACTTGGGAGAAACAGATTAAGGATCTGGGGGGCAAGATCTTGAAACGAGCAGATGGGGAACTGTTCACCACCTATGTGATCTCAGGAGTGCCGGAGAGTTGAGGGCTCACCAAACAACACCATGGAACAGGAAACTCTCGATAGCACCTGAGTCGTGATGTTGCTGACCGCCAAGCCCCCAGCCGTCCGGCGTCGGATCGAACGCAGCACCACCATATCGAAGGAGCGAGCCCGCTCGATGATCCCAGCCGCTACATCCGCTTGAGCCACACAGATCACCTCAGGTTGGATTGTGGCGTGAGGTTGACTGACGACCTGGATCAGATCCTGTTGAAAGCTCTCGACACTCTGCTGGCTAGTTTGGGGATCGAAAAAGTACAACACGGTCACCTGGGCTTGGTTAGCCTCGGCAAATAATTGAGCAAACCGGATCGGGCGCAAAGCCGCTGGGCTGAGGGTCTTGACCGGCACCAGGATGCGATGGATATTGATCGGCTCATCCATCAACCGCAACACCGCCACCGGACAGTGGGCGGACCAGAACACACTGTCGATCACCGTCCCAAACAAGCGTGCCCGCAACCCTGTGGGGGGACGCCAGCCCATCAGGATCAGATGTGCCTCCACCTCCCGAGCTGTCCGGCTGATGCCATGGGCCACATCATCATCGATCCGAGTGGCAGGTCGGGCCTTGACTTGAAATTCCTGACTCACCGCCACCGCCCGAGCCAGCAACCGTTGACTCTGTTCGAGAGCCACCGTCAGCTCCGGCTCATCCATATGGAAATGGGCCTTGGTGATGGACAGGGGAACCAGGATCCCAGATTCCTGGCGAGCCAATAGAGCTCCGGCCTCGATCAGATAGCCTTGGGTGTGGGGATTATAGATCGGGACTACCACGGTGAAGGGGTGACTAGGATCTAGATGACGATCCTCGGCAGGGGTCTGGCTATCCTTGAGAGCCCAAGCCTCAGCTGCTCGGACTACTGGGGGGAAGTGAAACGGCAGACGACGGGCAAATCGGGCGGTCAGGATCGGTCCCAGGATCGAGGTCACCAACATCAGGACGATCACGGCATTGAAAAGGAGATTGGAGATCAGGCCCACATTCACCCCCACCAACGCCGCCGCTAGGGTGGCCGCCACCTGAGGCATGGAGAGCGACCACATGGTCATCGTCTCGGCCCAGGTGTAGCGGAAGGGAAACTTCACGATCAGGGCCGCCAGAAACTTGCTGATCAATAAGCCTCCAACGATCCCCAGGGTCAAAAACAGCTCCGTGGCCAGGGTGGAGATCAACCCTTGGATATCCAATAACAAGCCCATATCCACAAAGAAGAAGGGGATGAATAGGGTGCTGCCCACAAACACCACCTTCTCCTCCACTGGACTACGACCCACCACATCATTGATCGCCAATCCTGCCAGAAAGGCACCTACGATCGGATCGACACTGATCAGCTGTGCCCCCAAGGAGGCGAGAAAAACAGCGATCAGAATGAATAGGAATTGATTCCCTTGCTCCTCCCCTGTTCGACGGAAATACTCCCGACCAGCCCAATCAAAACCAAATAGAATGATTACACAATAGAGACCCAGAGATCCCAACTGCACCACCAGGTTGGCCACCGAGAACTCCCCCGCATGGATGGAGACACAGATCGCCAACACCAGTAAAGCCGCGATATCCGTAAAGATCGTCGCCCCAATGGTGACCGTCACCGCCTCTTGTTTGCTCATGCCCAGACGGATCACGATCGGGTAGCCCAGCAGAGTATGGGAAGCCATCAAGGATCCGAGCAGGACCGAGGCATTCCAACCCATATCAAAGCCCCGTCCCACCAGAATGCCAGTGACCAGAGGCACTAGAAAGGTGAGTATGCCGAACAGGATCGAACGCTCTTTCTTCTTGCGAAAGTCCTTGAGATCGATCTCCAAGCCCGCCACAAACATCAAGTAGATCTTGCCCATGTCGGACAGCAACTTCATGGTCTCTGACTCTGCCTCCAACAGGGCCAATCCCTGAGGCCCCAGACAGATGCCAGCCACCAAAAGGCCCACCAAGCCGGGCAGTCGTAACCGTTCAAACAACGGCGGCAAGGTGAGCACGACCAGGAGCAGGATCGTGAACGAGACCAGGGGGCTATCGGGGAGCCAATCGAGCAACTGAGCCATTGCCACTACAGCAAGGTGAGCACTAACAGCCTGAGGGACAACACAACATCGATCTTCCCGAATTCCCCTGCTCAATCCCTAAGGGAATCTAACTGGGGTTCATCTGCTCCACAGAGGACTCTCCGGCCTCGGCCCTCTCCTCATTGGGCTCCCCGGCACCCGATTCTGGATCCTTGAATGCCACCCGCAGCAAGGGCGGAGCGATGAAGGTGGTCAGGATCACCATAGCGATGATCGCCGCCTCCAGAGGCTTGTCCAACACCCCACTGGCCGTGCCGATCCCCGCGAACACTAGGCCCACCTCACCCCGAGGCACCATGCCGATGCCGATAGCCAAACGATTGATTGGTTCCTTACTGAGCAAGGACCACCCGGTCACCAGCTTGCCCAGGATCGCCACCCCGATCAGGAAGGTAGCAATGATCAACCCCTCCCGATTGGCAGGCACCGCCGGATTGAGCACCCCGATATCTGCCTTAGCGCCCACGGTGACAAAGAAAACGGGCACCAACACATCCGCGATCGGCACCACCTGCTTATCCAGTTCCTTACGCAGATCCGTCTCATCCAGCACCAACCCCGCCGCAAACGCCCCCAGGATCGCCTCCAGCTGAATGGCATTGGCCAGGAACGCCATCAGGAACGCGAACACCAAAGCCGGGATCACCAGCTTGCCCCGAGTTTGTAGCCGCGTGGCCACCGCCTCAAACACCTGATTAAACACCTTGCCCAACAGGATCGCCCCGATCAAGAAGCCACTGGCCCCCAGGATCAAGTACAGCACCCCCATCAGATCCACCTCACCGGTCTTGGCCAAACTGGCCACCACCGCCAGGACAATGATCCCTAATACGTCATCGATCACCGCCGCCCCCACGATGATCTGTCCCTCCCGGGATTTCAATTGACCCAGCTCAGACAGCACCTTGGAGGTAATGCCGATACTGGTGGCCGTCAGCGCAGCCCCCGCAAAGATGGCCGGGATCGTGGAGACATGGAACAGGGCCATCAGTCCCAGGGTGCCAGCGGCGAACGGGACAACCACCCCGACAATCGCCACCAAGGCCGCCTGATAGCCCACTCGGGTCAGCTCCCGCAGATCCGACTCCAAGCCGATCTCAAACAACAGCAGGATCACCCCCAGCTCCGCCAGGACCTCCAGCACCTCACTCTGAGAGCTGAACACCTCCCCCAAGGCCTCCGGGCTCAGATTCATCAGATTGCCCAACAGAGAGGTGATCCCAGAATCACTAGCGGTCGCCCCCGTCTCTGGAAACACCAATAAATGCAGGACC
>CAYSEO010000145.1:0-10928 GCA_964429885.1 uncultured bacterium | reverse complement strand
GGCCATCTGGAGTCGTAATCGATAAGCCTCCCCAGTACTTCTTCCCATCATCTCCATTAGAAAACAGTGCCCAAGGGTTTCCCACACTGTAAAATCACAGCGCTCCTCATGCTTGAGGTGCAGGACCGCGAGCTCAGCCTGTCGAATATGGCAACCACGCATGTGCATAATTAGGGGGAAGAAGTGATCCCACCAGGGTGCGCCAAACACCATCCCCGTCGACAGACCCGACAGATCATCGGCATGAGCAGCAAAGAAATCAAAACCCTGATGGTAAGGGGTACCGTTAGCACAGGTCGGGTCTGTAATATCGATTCTCCGGCTGAAGATAAACTCGCCAGGTCGAAGTGATATGACATGGTCAGTCAGAAAAGAGTTTGGCTCGAAAAAGATATCGGCGTTTGTAATTACAAATGTTCGGTCTTTCGCCGCTTCTGCAGCTACAGCCAACATATCGTCGAAGTAAATATGCGGACGGCCAGTGAGTGCAGAGGCATCGCGGTGAACTGGAATCAGACGCACCAGATGTGGGTAGTCCTCGTTAACCGAGTTAACCGAGATAGGCTCGAATCCAGCCGCATACCACGAGTCTATGCATTTCTGCTGGTATGCTGCCCCTATATTTTCTCCATCGGTACCAAAGCGAGAAAGCCGGGGTGGAAGTGAAGTAATGAGTGGTATTCTAGACATGTAAAGAGGACAGCCTTACCGAGAAGATATTTAACGTGAGGTATTCTAGCATATTGCGGTCGAGATAGAGGGGTAAGTAGATCTTCAAGTGGGTGAACTACTCACGGAGTGATTTCGCCATTACGCATCCAGTAGTTCCATTTCACAATAAGGTGTGCTCATCGAAGAAAGCCCCCTTCAGCATCGCTTCCCCGATCACCGCCTCCCGCAGATCCGCCCCCCGCAAATTGGCCTCCAGGAAATTGGTCTCCGTCAGATTGGCCCCCCGTAGATCTGTCCGCCGCAGATCCGCCCCTTGCAGATTCGCCTTGGTCAGATCCACCCCTGGCATCATCGCCTCCTCTAGATCTGCTCCCCGCAGATCCGCCTTACGCAGGATGGCCCCCTTCAGATCCGCCCGTTTCAGATCTGCTCCCCGTAGGATAGTGTGACTCAGATCCGCCTGGTTGAGATTGGCACCCCGTAATGAAGCCCCTCCCAAAGAGGATCCCCGTAGATTGGCCCCGCTGAGATTGGTGGCGGTGAGCAGAGCTCGGGTCAGATCGATGGACTTGAGCTCTGCTCCATTTAAATTGGCCTGGGCGAGATTGGCGCGACTGAGATTGCGACGGGTCAGCTGCTGATTGACGATCTCCCACACCAGAAACCACTTCAGATCAAACAAGGTCTCACTGTCCACCGTTGATCCCGCCAGCTTGGCCCAGCTCAGGTTGCTACCCTGCAGATCCGCCTGTTCTAATCGAGCCTCTGTCAGATCCGATTGACTGAGATTGGTTCGTTGTAGAGAGGCCCGCGTTAGGTTCGCTCGGGTCAGGATCGCTCGGGTCAGATTGGCCCGCTCCAGATTGGCCTCCGATAGATCCGCCTCCGTCAAATTAGCCTGGGACAGATCCGCCAGAGACAGATCCGCTCGGCTCAGATCCACCTGATGGAGATGGGCCTGATTCAGATCCACCTGGTTGAGATCCTCCTCCGCCCCCCCCTGATTAACGATCCGCCACACCAAGCGCCATTTCTCATCCAGACTGGTCTGTTCGTCCAGGATCAGACCCCGCAGATGAGCTCCACAGAGATCGGCTCCCTCCAGATTGGCCCCCTGGATATTGGCCTCCGTCAGCAGAGAGCGACTCAGATCCGCCTGACGCAGATCCGCCTGAGACAGATTGGCTCGCCGCAGATCCACCCGCCGTAGGTTGGCCCCTTGCAGATTAGCTCCCTCCAGACTGGCCCGGTTGAGATTGGAGCGTCTCAGGTTGGTCTCCTGCAGATCCAGCCGCCGTAGATTGGCCTGACTCAGATCCACCTCTCGTAGATCCAGTCCCGCCGGCCCCTGATTGACCAGCTTCCACACCAGCCGCCATTTCTCATCCAGCACCGTGGTGCCATCAAACACCAACCCGCTCAGATTGGCCTGATTGAGGAGCGCCCCCTCCAGATTGGCCCCCCGCACATCGGCTCGCCACAGATTAGTGCCCGTCAGATTGGCCCCCCGTAGATCGGAGCCACTTAGGATCGCCTTGACCAGATTGGCCCGACTGAGATTCACCTGATGTAGATTGGTCTGGCGCAGATTAGCCTGTAGCAGATTGGCCCGGATCAAGTTGGCTCCCCGCAGATCGGATCCTTGCAGATTGACCCGACTCAGCTCCGCCTTGATCAGACTGGCCTGCAGTAGACTGATCCCCTGGAAGTCGCGTCGGCCTGCTTGGTAGTTGCCCAACAGATCGTCAACAGTGGTGACTTGAGACATAGAGCTACAGGGTACGGGGCAGCCGGGGTCAAAATATCAGACTACCCTGAGCCGTGGATAGACGGTACACCCTCATGTCCACCCGATCGCTGACGGTGACTCCACACTCTCTCTAGGAGGCTCTCTGTCAGATCAAACTCGTTTTTGAGGACGCTTCCCATGAGCAGGCTGTCCTTTCTCAGAGCGGGCATTGAGACGGGTTAGAGCAACAGAGCCTGTGTCACGATAGCGTTTAAGCAGAAACTGAATAAAACTCCAGCCGCAAACAACTCATGCATGCTCGTCGTCCAGTCAAAGCGACTCAGCGATTACTCTAGGGCTCTGTTCCACGGCACCCGTGTTCGTTGAGACCGATCCGATCTTAGACTCGTGAACAAGCAACCCAGGCAGGCTTATGGATCGGTTAGTGATCATCTGTGTGGACGACGAGACCATCGTGTTGGAGAGTCTCCGGGCGGAGCTGCGGGAGGTGCAGGATCGTAACTATCAGATTGAGCTGGCCAATAGTGGATCGGAGGCTCTGGAGTTGCTGGAGGAGTTACAGGGGGAGGGCTATCAGATCCCAGTGGTGATCTCAGATCACATCATGCCGGGGATGCGGGGGGATGAGTTACTCACCCAGGTGCAGGAGCGCTCCCCTCGCACCCTGAATATCCTGCTGACCGGGCAAGCGGATGTGGCCGCCATCGCCAACGCCATCAACCGGGCGGGACTGTATCGATTCATCGCCAAGCCCTGGCAACGGGAGGATCTGTGTCTGACTGTCAGTAAGGCCGTGGAGAGCTTTCTCCAGGATCGACAACTGGCCGCCAAGACCCTGCAGCTAGAGCGCACCGTGATCCAGCTCCAGGACAAGGAACAGCAATTGGAGGAGGCCAACCGCACCCTGGAGCAACGGGTGCAGGAGCGCACTCAAGAGCTCAGCCAAGCCCTCGCGGATCTGCAAACCGCCCAGGAGACCATGATCCAGTCGGAGAAGATGGCTGCATTAGGACAGTTGATCGCTGGCATCGCCCATGAGATCAATACCCCCATGGGGGTGATCCGGGCCGCCATTGGTAATCTCACCACCGCCACGGAGCGAGCTCTACAGGATCTGCCCCTGCTCTACCAACGTCTGTCTCCGGAGCGTCTCGCCGACTTCCATCAGTTACTGGAGATAACCCAAGAGTGTGAACCCCTCTCCTCTCGGGAGGAACGTCAAGCCCGCCGCGCCCTGATCCAAACCCTAGAGACCCAAGGGATCCCCGACGCCGACACCCGAGCTCGCCAACTGGTCACCATGGGCCTGACTGAGATCACCCCTCATACCCTGGCCTTACTCCAAGATCCGGAACAGGAGCGGATCCTAACGGTCGCCTCCAACCTGACCATCCTACGCACCAGTAGCGCCGATGTGCGGATCGCCTCCGAGAAGGCCGCCAAGATCGTCTTCGCCCTCAAAACCTATGCCCATCAGGACAGCTCTGGACATAAAACCCACGCCGATCTGGCAGAGAGCATCGATCTGGTGCTCACCCTGTACCGCAATAGCCTCAAGCAAGGTGTCGAGGTGCTCAAACACTATTCCCCTGAGCTGCCCCAGATCCTTTGCTACCCCGATGAGCTCAATCAGGTGTGGACCAATCTGATCCATAACGCCATCCACGCCATGGAGGGTCAGGGCACCCTAGAGATCCGACTCACCCCGCAGCCTGAATCCATCCAGATCGAGTTCACCGACTCCGGTCGGGGCATTCCTGCCGAGGTGCAACAACGGATCTTTGAGCCCTTCTTCACCACCAAAGCCTCCGGGGAGGGCAGTGGCCTGGGGTTAAGTATCGTACGCCAGATCATCGACAAGCATCAGGGTACGCTAGACTTTGAAAGTTATCCTGGACGCACTACCTTCAAGCTCACACTGCCGATGCCGTGATCTGCTAATCTATCTCAGTCGTCTCCCCAAGAGGCCCTCCCATGCCTAGTACAGCCGCGATCCTCTGTGTTGATGACGAACAGACCGTATTACGTAGCCTCAGGGGGCAGATCACCTATCACTTCGGCAACCGCTACCTGTGCGAGATCGCCGAGAGCCCCGATGAGGCCATGGAGATCATTGAGGAACTCCAGGAGGACGGTCATCTCGTGCTCACCATCGTCTCCGACTGGTTGATGCCCCATATGCGCGGGGATGAGTTCCTGATCCAGGTCCATCAGCGATTCCCCCATATCATCACCATCCTGCTCACGGGTCAGGCGGATCAGGACGCCATCGCCCGAGCCCAAGATCAGGCCAATCTGTTCTGCCATATTCCTAAGCCCTGGGATGAGGCAACATTAGTAGAGGTGCTGCGATCGGGTTTGGAGCGACAACATGACTAAGCCAACGATCATCTGTGTGGACGATGAGATGCTGGTGCTGGCCAGTCTGCGCAATTACCTGATCCAACAATTTGGCAACCGCTACGCCATCGAGATCGCCGAGAGCGCCGAGGAGGCCCTGGAGATCCTACAGGAGCTGGACCTGGAGCATACGGATGTGCCATTGGTGGTCAGTGATCAGGTGATGCCGGGCATGAAAGGGGATGAGCTGCTGGCCCAGATCCATAACCAATATCCCAGAACCCTCAAGATCCTACTGACCGGACAGGCCACGGCAGAGGCGGTGGGTCGAGCGGTGAATGATGCGGATCTGTACCGCTATATCGCCAAACCTTGGGATGACATGGCCTTAAGGGATACCGTGGGGCAGGCCCTACATCGCTACTTTCAAGAGCGGGATCTGCAGGAGACCAATCAGATCCTGGAGACAGTCAAGGCGGAATTGGAACAGGCAGTGGCGGAACGCTCGGCAGCTCTGGAGTATCGTCTGCGATTGGAACGACTGATCGCGGCCCTCTCCACTCGATTTGTCAATCAGGCCCTAGCGGATCTGGATGAGACGATCCAGGGTGCCCTACGGCATCTAGGAGAGTTTATGGAGGCCGATCGCTGCTACCTGTTCCAGATTGGGCTGGAGGAGTATGCTTCCCCTGGGGCCAGACACCGTCGGTGCATGAGCAATACCCATGAGTGGTGTGCCCCTCAGGTGCCATCGGTGCGGGCGCGCGTCCAGACGGTGGTCCTGGATCAATTCCCCTGGTTTGTTGATCGGATCGAGAACTATGAGATCATCAACCTCACCCGCGTGGAGGAGATGCCTCCTGAGGCGCAGGCGGAATTGGCTGAGTTCACGGCCCAAGGCATTCGATCCCTGCTGTGTGTCCCGATCGCCATCGGAGGGCAACTGTTTGGCTTTGTCGGGATGGATTCGGTCCAACGAACTCGGGTGTGGACGGAGGATGTGATCAGTGCTCTGCGGTTTATCGGCGACATCATCGCCAACGCTCTACAGCGCCAACGCACGGCCCGGACCCTCAAACAGAGTGAGGCCCGCCATCGAGCCATCGTCACCGCCCTACCGGATCTGGCCTTTCGGATCGATCGCGAGGGGGTGTATCTGGACTATGTGTCCAGCCCCAATGTGATCAATCTGGTCCATCCAGTGGAATGTATCGGCTGTAATATGTTCGATCTCCTGCCCCCCGAGATCGCCCAACGGAACCTACAGGTGATCCAAGCTGCCCTGGAAACAGGTGAGATCCAGACCTACGAACAGCATGTTGATTTCAATGGTGTTCACCATGTGGAGGAGATCCGAGTGGTGGCCTGTGGCAGCGATGAGGCCCTGTTTCTGATCCGAGATGTCACCCAACGCAAGGAGGCGGAACGGCAGCTAGCGGCAGCCAAGGAGGCGGCAGAATCGGCCAACCAGGCCAAGAGTATCTTTCTGACCACCATGAGTCATGAGCTGCGGACCCCCTTGAATGCGATCCTGGGGTTTGCCCAGATCATGAGTTTGGATGATAACCTGACCTCCGAGCAACTGGAACGGATCGATACCATTAACCGCAGTGGTGAATACCTGCTCTCCCTGATCAACGACATCTTAGATCTCGCCAGGATCGAGGCCGGTGGGATCTCAGTGGAGATCACGACTTTCGAGCTGTACCCCTTTCTATTGGATGTCAAGAGGTTATTTCAAGGCAGAGCTGAGGTGAAACGGCTGCAACTGGATCTTCTGTATGACTCAGACTTACCTGCAAGGATCCGAACCGATCGCCGTAAGCTGCGTCAGATCTTGATCAATCTCTTGGGCAATGCCATCAAGTTCACTCCCGCTGGAGGGCGGGTCTGGCTGCGGGCAGAGTTACAGGTTGAGGGGACTCAGATCGCCTTTGTCGTGGAGGACATGGGGGTGGGGATCGCCACGGAGGAGATGGGCAAGTTGTTCCGCCCCTTCTCACAGACTGAATCTGGCTTAAGTGTGGGGGAGGGTACCGGATTAGGATTGGTTCTTTGTTATCAGTTCGCCCAGTTATTGGGAGGTGAGATCTCGGTCAACTCCGATCCCGGTTGGGGGTCGATCTTCAAATGCATCCTGCCCCTTCAATTCCTGACCTCACCTGAGCTGGATTTGGATCCTGCCCCCTCTGCCACTCGCGTCCTCACCTTAGCTCCGGGACAGCCCCGCCACCCGATCCTGATCATAGGCTCTCCGCTCCCAGATAGATTACCGACTCTGCTGGAGAGAACGGGCTTCCGAGTCACCGTTGCGCCGGATCCAGACCAAGCTCTAACCCCTTTGGTGTCCTTACAACCGGAGTTGATCTTAGCCGTAGTCCAGGATCCCCAGTCTCGTGAACTGCACCCTCAGATCCAACGATACCGCGCCGCACTAGGGGACAGAACGATCCCGATCATTGGTCTTACAGCTGGGATCACCGAGACAGACCGTCAGGATCTGCGGGGTCGGAACTATGATGATCTGTTGATCGAACCGATCCGGGAGCCGCAATTACTGAGTCTGATCGCTCGCTATTTGGACGTTGACTATCTCTACACCGAGGCTTATCCAGTAACCTTACCACCCGAGCCGGAAAGCTCCGCCACAGAGGTTGATCTGGGGGGACTCCGACAGCTACCCGAGACCTGGAGAACCCAGCTTAGAGAAGCGATCCTGGATCTGGATGTGGGGGCAATCAATGCTGCGGTCGATCAGATTCGTACTTCCTATCCTCAGCTTGCCCAGCGCTTAAACCGATATGCTGAGGACTTTGAATATAGCACGATCTTAGCCGCCCTTGTTTTGGAAAACTAACCGTTTCAGGGAGAGCAGGAGCGGTTACACAATCTAGACCTCGATCCCACAGAAATGGAACCTACCCCACCGGCAAGGCTCCATAGACAACCCCTTGATCAGGATCAGTTGAACTGTTGACCAGGACGAATAGGCAGAGGGGTTTGAGAGGACAGATCAGGCATGACAGGTTGGGTCGGTTGGAGACGAAGACCCACGTAATCATCCAGCTCTTGAAGCGTGATCGTGCCATCACCGTTCCTATCGATCAGACTGAAACGTCCGGATAACCTTCTTGGGGCCTCCTGCTCAGTGATCACACCATCCCCATTGGAATCCAGCCCACTAAACAGCTGTTGGGAAGAACTGCTTGAGCTGGAGATCTGTTGGAGGCCATTGGCTCCGGGCTGGGTAGACTCCGTGGAAGAGGCGGAGATCTGCGAGACAACAGCACTCGCTCCTGTCTCTACAGCTGTTGCAACTGGAGTAGAGCCAAAACCACAGGCAGAAAGAGCAGCAATTGCCGCACCTAGGCACCCCAAGGGGATCCGATAAGTTCCCATCACTTGATATCTCACTGAATCATCTCCTCAAGAATAGAGCAGTACCGCTGATGTTTTGAGTAAGACAGGTTATCATCTCTACTCAGCTCTCAACTTTTCTGATCTGATTCTAGGCACAGACATAAACCGATTCATGGATCTAAGGTACGGTCCTGATCTAGTTCTCCAGACCTATTTCTAGGTTATCTCTGGGCTCAGGCAAGGAATCGTTGTAGACTAAGGAGTCAAGTGCTAGCCAGGACAAGTGTTACTGTGGGACTGGATCCAGTGCAATGGGTTAAGGCCCAGCATCCTCTCTCTTTACTCCTACCTTTGGAGTGGGTGATCCTGACCCTGCTTGTGTTGGCTCGGCTGGCTGTAGGGACAGATCCTGCCCCAGAGACAGCTGTTTTTTGGTTCTTGATCCTCCTCTTTGGGGCGATGGGCCTGTGGATCCCTCAACGTCCGTTTCATCAGGCAATCTATCTCATGGTTGAGGGGATCATGATCTTGCTAGCCATTGCTCTGGGAGAATCCCATGGGGGTCAGGTCTTGGGGCTCCTGTTATTGATCGTCTTGATGCGGGGTTGCTTATTCTTTCCAGTGGTTGGACGAGTCATCCTAACAGGAAGCACCATCGTGATCTTCGCAGGATTACAGGGGATAGACCAGTCTCCCCATCTGCTTCGACTTTGGGCAAATAGTTCCTGGCGAAGCAGCCCCATAGCCGCTTTCTGGTTGCAGAACCACTCATTACGATATCGAATGTCCGCCCAGGTTGCTCGGGATCCCAACACCCATCAAATAGTTCAGCAACTGCGGCTCAACAGTATTGTTCAGTTCTCTCTTGTTCAAATCTTTGTGTTGTTGCTGATCAACAGTCTGTTGCTCGAGCGCCAGAGCCACCGACAGCTCGAGTCCGCCCACAGGCGGCTACGTCAGTTTGCCCTCCAGATCGAGGAGCAGGCGATGGTCCAAGAACGCAATCGTATCGCTCGCGAGATCCATGATGCTCTCGGTCACACACTGGCAGCGCAAAGTCTCCAGATCGAGAATGCTCTGATTTATTGTCCTGAGGATAAATCGACAGAGCAGATGCGTCCTTTCTTAAGGGAAGCTCGTCGTTTGGGATCAGAAGCCCTCAGCGAAGTGCGGCAGTCGGTGCTGGCACTCCGAACAGAACATCAGAACCAAGAGTCACTGGAGGTGCAGTTGGGTTTGCTGGCTCGCAGTTTCCAAGCCATGACAGGGATCGAACCTGAGATGGTCCTCCAGATCCCCAGGTTTTTGTCACCGAGTCTTAAGATCCCGCTTTTTCGGATTGTACAGGAAGCTCTGACTAACATTCGCAAGCATGCTGAGGCGACCCAGGTACGGGTTCTCCTGCAGCCCTATCCCGATAGCCTTCAACTGGTGATTGAGGACAATGGCAGAGGATTTGATCCTGAGGATCATGCCACAGGTTTCGGGTTGCAGGGGATGCGAGAGAGAACGTTAGCCTTGGGAGGCAGTCTCCAGATCACCAGTCAGCCGGGACAAGGCTGCTCTCTATCTTTGTGGATCCCTTGGCACGAGGAGGTTGAGAGATGACCATTCACCTCGTTCTCGCTGATGATCAAACCACGATTCGGGACAGCTTGAGAAGTCTCCTCCACTCTCAACCCGATCTGGTGGTTGTGGGTGAGGCTATGGATGGTCAGGAGGCGATCGAGCAGGTGCAAAGCTTGCAGCCAGATGTTGTATTGATGGATATTCGGATGCCAAGAATGGATGGTGTGATGGCCACTCGATGGATTGGTCGCCATGCTCCCCAAACTCGGATACTCATCCTGACAACGTTTAACGATGATGAGTATGTGCAACAGGCGCTTCGCTATGGTGCCCAGGGTTATTTGCTGAAGGATACACCCGCTCTGGATCTGTTTCAAGCCATCCGGTCGATCCACCGGGGCTACACCTATATCGGGCCAGAGTCCTGGACCAAGTTGATCACCCAGATAACGGATCCTACAGCCAAGGAAGCGCCTCAGGGATGGGTTGAGCTCACCCCACGAGAACGAGAGGTTTTACGTCTCATTGCTCAAGGGGATACGAATCGTGAGATCGCCCAAAAACTGTTCATCTCAGAACGCACAGTCAAAAATCATGTTTCTAGTATCTTAAATCGGCTCAACTTGCGAGATCGCACCCAGGCCGCTTTGCTGGGTCAATCCCATGCTCACCTATTTCAGAACGAGTGACTTACCGCTATCTCACCACCGTCAAGGGTCGTTTTAGCTGACTCATAAAGGTATTGTCCTTGACCAGGGTTAGGGCTTGATCCAGATCAAGGGGCTGTTCCCGCCGAGGCTCAACCTCCATCGGACCTATTTTGGTAAAAAACACCATTTCTCGGTTAAGGTGGAGTGACCGCTATCACCTGACGGGGGCTTCATGAACGTCGCACTGCTACAGATCAATCCCACAGTTGGCGATCTTGAGGGCAATGCTGCTCTGATCCTGGCAGCGGCTCGGCGGGCGCAGGAATCAGGGGCAGATCTGGCGGTGGGCTCAGAGCTGATGTTGACGGGTTATCCCCCTCGGGATCTGTTGCTCTATCCTGGCTTCATCGAACGGACACAGGCGGCCTTGGCGGATCTGGCGGCGGATCTGGCGGCGGGGATCCCGGTGGTAGTGGGCACCGTCTGTCGCAATCCCTCTCAGGATGGACGGGCTCTGTTTAATAGTGCGGTTTGGTTGGAGGGGGGTGAGATCCGTGACTGGATCCATAAGCGATTGTTACACACCT
>CAYSEO010000144.1:0-10932 GCA_964429885.1 uncultured bacterium | reverse complement strand
CTTGGGTGATCTGCTGGCGCAAGATCTCCACCTGTTGGGCATCACTGAGCTGAGCAAACAGACCCGGATCGTCAATGCGAGCCATCAACGGGTAGTTGATCTGGATCGCCTCTCGTTGTTGCTGTAACTGCTCCAGTCGCTGAGCGGCCTCCTGTTGTCGCTGGGCCAGCTCTGCCCCCATACCCGGCACACTCTGCCAGACATCTACCTGGAACCGAGCCTCCAGCAACTGGGCCTCCACTGCCGCCAATTGCTCACTCACCTGCTGGATGGTCTCCAACTCCTGCTGCAAAGCCTGCTGCTTCTGTTGCTGATCCAGGTAAGCCACTAGCTGCTGCACTTCCTCGACAGTAGCCAACTGACCCGGTGCCGGTGCCGGAGGAGGTTCTAACGTGGCCTCGGTCTGCAGATCGAAGATCAATGTCCCGTCTTCTGGAGTCGGGGTTGTCTCCGGAGCGGGAGGAGCCACATCCGCAAATAGATCCAGCTTTTGGAGAGCCTCTTGCTCCGACTGCGCCAACAGGGTCAGCGCCGTATCCTGCATGGCCAGCTCAAACTGCTCCAAAAACAGCTCACGCTCCGGGATCTGCTCCAGTCCTGGCCCAAACCGCTCCTGGAACGATTGGAACGGATCCGCCTGAGACTCCCGCAGCACCATGGCCCCTGCCTCGGGGGTCAACACAAACCCATCGGAGGTGAGGATCCCTTGCAGGGCTGGGATCGGTTGCTGAATGGGCTGAGCTTGGATCTGAGCTGCCGTCAGAGGGACATCGGTCTCCGCGATGGGATAGAGTCTTCTGATCCTGGTTCGGTTAACACAACTCAGAAACACTAGTATTGCAGTGGCCATATCCCAGGGATCCCCAGGAGCCGAGCTAGGGTGATCCAGGTGAGGAGACTGATTTGAGATCGGGCCACAGGATCCACTCCTACAGATAGCGTCAAGCCTAGATTATCCTCACTGGCTTGCCACCCCAGACTCCCGAGCCGCCCACTCCACCGCTCCGGCTACTGCAGGCACCACCCGCGAGTCGAACACGGAAGGAATGATCCAGTGGGGATGGAGTTCTGTGGGAGAGATCAAAGCCGCGATCCCTTGAGCCGCCGCCAGACCCATCTCCGGGGTGATGGTGCGGGCACGACAATCTAGGGCTCCTCGGAAAACCCCTGGGAAAGCCAGGACATTATTGATCTGATTGGGATAGTCACTGCGGCCTGTGGCCATGACCGCTACGCAATCGGTAACCAACTCCGGCTGGATCTCTGGGATCGGGTTCGCCAGAGCAAAGACGATCGGGTCTGGGGCCATGCTCTTGACCATACCCACCGTCAACACATCCTTAACACTGAGACCAATGAACACATCCGCCCCTCGGATCCCGTCCGCC
Source organism: uncultured bacterium (assembly GCA_964429885.1). Taxonomy (GTDB): domain Bacteria; phylum Cyanobacteriota; class Cyanobacteriia; order Thermostichales; family Thermostichaceae; genus CAYSEO01. Next base: position 9,544 of record CAYSEO010000144.1, on the reverse strand, counting down.
AAACTGCCACTTTCCTCCACCGCCACAGCTGCTTTCTGAGGGGTCAGATCGGTGCGCTCTTGACTGATGATCCCGGCCCGATCGCAAAGCAGGATCTGGGTGGCCCCAGCCCGTTTCAATAGCTGACTGACTGCGATCCCAGCTGCCCCCGCCCCGTTCATCACGATCCGCACCTGCTCCAGGGATTTATTCACTACCTTGAGGGCATTCAATAAAGCGGCCAGGACCACGATCGCGGTGCCATGTTGATCGTCATGGAAAATGGGCAGGGCTAGCTCCTCCCGTAGGCGAGCCTCGATCTCGAAGCAGCGGGGGGCGCTAATGTCCTCTAGATTGAAGCCTCCAAATCCAGGCGCCAAGTGGATCACGGTCTCGACGATCTGATCCACATCCTGGGTCCCGAGACAGATGGGGAAGGCATCAATGTCCGCAAATCGTTTGAACAGAGCGGCCTTGCCTTCCATCACAGGGAGAGCCGCCTCTGGACCGATATTGCCCAGGCCCAACACGGCGCTGCCATCGGTGACGATCCCCACTGTATTGCCCTTGATGGTGTAGTTCCATACTTTCTCTGGATCTGCCGCGATGCGACTGGAGACCCGGCCCACCCCTGGGGTGTAGACCATGGCCAGATCGGAGGAGGTCTCCAGAGGGGTCTTACCCTCTACCCGCAGCTTGCCCCCCTGATGCATCTCAAAGGTCCGATCTTGCACCTGGTGCACCTCGATCTGGGGTAGGGCTTGGACGGCTTCTAGGATCTGGTCCGCGTGATCGGTGCTAGTGGCATCCACATGGATCTGACGCAGGGTATGGGAGGGGGTTTGTTTGAGTAGGTCGATCTGGCTGAGATTCCCCCCCACGTCCGCAATGGCCTGGGTCACCTTGGCTAACATGCCGGGATGATTGGGTAATTGCAGGCAAATAGCGATGCTGTAGCTGGAGTTGGGGGTAAGATTCGTCATTATGCTTCAGTGAGATCGGATCGAGTTAGGGCTCTGGGACCCAGGGCAGGGGCCTGCAGTTGGTCCTGTTCTATCATGGTCTACTGATCGGGGCTCTGCTGCATCAAGATTATCGGTTTGAGGGCTTGCAGGGCAGATTGACCCACCCCTAGCCCCTCCCAGGAGGGGAACAATTGACCCACCCCTAGCCCCTCCCAGGAGGGGAACAAGAGGAGCACTGAAAGAGGAAACCAGACTTCATCAATAATGATGGCCTATATCTGGGGACTCTCAGGCTTGAAAGCCCCTCCTGGGAGGGGTTGGGGTGGGTTTAATCCTGGGCAAACTTGAGTCAAGATCCGAGCTCTGTGCTCAAGGAGCTGACAGGTTACCGCTCGATCAATAACAGACGGGTGTAGGTCTCACCACCATCGTTGTCACTAGAAACCCAGAAGCCCTCCTCAACGATCGCCAGACCCTCCGCTTTCTCCTCGATCCAATTGTGCTCCTCCAACAGATCCACCACTAGGGTTTTCTCCACCAAGGATTCTGGCTCAACCTCCTCTAGGGAGAACTCATAAACCCGCTTCACCCGAGCATTAGCGGCACCATTGGCACCCCCTTGGTTGTCCCGCTCGATCACCAAGAAGCTCTCGTCCCCTTGATAGGCGATCTCGCTCAGGCCCACCCAGCCCGCGACGTTGTCGTCATCGAGAGGATAGAAGAAGTAGTCCCAGTTGCCTGCCTCAACGGAGTAACGATAGATCCGCACCTGGTTCTCTGGATCTCCTTCAAACTCCCGCTGCACAGCCACAAACACCTGACTGCCGTCCTCATTGGTGGTCACCCCCTCAAAGCCAAAGCGGGTAATGGAGGCAGCATCCTCTGCAGGGAGCTCGATCTCCTCCTGGACCCGGCCTGCTGAGTCGGTCTGGATCAACAGATTGGGACGCTCACGGCCTTCACGATTATCCCCCTCGCTGACCAGCCAGAAGCCCTCCTCATCCGGATCCACAGCCACACCTTCCAGATCGTAGACTGCTGGTTGATCGTCGAGGGTCAAGATCAAGGACTCCGTCACCTCAGCCCGGTTACCGTCCAACTCCAGGGTGTAGATCTGAGAGGGAGCGATGGCATTATCGGGGACAGCATAGAGAGCATCCGTCCGATCCGGCACCGCCACCTTGCCGCTGATGGCACTGTAAGGGGTATCCAAACTGGAGGCGATCACCAGGGGCTCAGTTTCAGTGTAGGGATCCACGGGTTCCGTTGAGGCTTCAAAAATATCGATGGTGCCGTCGTCTTCGTTGGCACTGATCAATAGACCCTGCTCTGGTAAGGCCAGGATCCCTTCTGGCGCCAATCCTGTGGGCAGAAAGGAGATCAGCTCGGGGGCCTCTAGATCCGACAGATCATAGGCCAGTAGGAAGCTACCCCGCTCCGAAGCCACAAAGGCCAGATCCTGATCCCCAAATCGAGCGGAGGTGCCTCCCTCCATCTCCACACCCCGGTTCTCAGAACGGCCCTCAGGGTATTGGCCCCGCAACACTGCCAGTTCCTCCACATCGCTACCGCTGTCGTAGACCACATTGCCTTCCAGATCGACGATCGACCAGCCTCGGCCTCCAGACCAGATATCATCACCGAACCGATCCAGATCCGTATCCCCTTCGTTTAGCAACACCAGATGCTCACCATCGGGGGTGAACGCGATCGTGTCGGGCTCCCGGCGACCCTCGAAGTCCTCTGTCAGACTGATCATGCCGTCTTCTGTCAGATCGGCGTCATGGCTAGAGGTGCCCGCAGAGAAGATCCGCACCTCCTCAGACTCCAGATCCAAGATGGCAATGGCATTGTTCTCCTGCAGGCTGACCGCTGCCAGGGATCCCTCGGGATTGATGGAGATGAACTCGGGCTGGGGGTCCTCAGGGTAGTTAACCCCTTCCACATCCTCTAGATCCAGCTCTAGGGTGGTGACTTCAGAGTCTTTAGGATCCTCCACATCCAGGGCGACGATATCAATAGATCCAGGTCGATCTCCTGGCAGATTATCCTCGTCCTCCTCGTCCTCGATGGCCACCAGCACCCGCTCCCCATCCGGCGTGATCGCAACACTATCGGGACCGATGCCATTCAGCTCCACCTGACCCACTCGCTCCTGGGACTCCAGATCGATCACCACCAGATGTCCCAGCTGTTGATCCGCGATGGTCTCGCCCGCCTCCTCATCGATCAAATCCAGCACCGCCGCCACCGCATACTGGCCATCCGGGGTGATCACCACTGAGGTAGGCTCCCCCAGATCGGAGACATCCACCGTGCCCAACTCCTCCGGGAACTCCGGCTCACTGATGTCTAAGAGACCGATCAGCTGCTCCCCGGCGTTGGTGTAGGCCAGGATATCCCCCTCGGGATTGGCGGAGATGATCTCGGCCACCGCCCCCACCCGATAGCGATTGCGGAGGGTGAAACCCTGGATCGGATCGGACTCCTGAGCCTGGATCGCCTCTGTAAACAGACAACCTGCTGCCAAACAGAGACTCAAACCCAATCGGTTTAGACGGGGGAAAGACATAGCTCACCTAGATCAACGTCGCATTGGACAGCATATCGGGATCCGCCATTCATTGACATAACCTTAGGCTTAACCTGCTGTTCACCTCAAGTTGTCGAGTTGGCTGTGAGAATAGAGACGACCTGTCTTTGGGGATCTACAAAAGTCGATCTTGTAATAGAGCCGCCGTAGTAGTCCAGCTTTGGCTATACCAACGCTCCAATTTCTGCAGTTCTTCATCCACCGATCCCGTGCGACTAAATCCGTCACATTTGAATCCTAGAGATCGTAACCCTGCCACCAAAGTTGAGGGGGCCATCCACCATTGTTGAGCCAGACGTAAGAGATCCACCTGCTGATGCTGTTCCAAGTAGGACCGCAGCTGTCGTCTTAAAGTATCACCAGCCACTAGAGGCACCACCTGTTGATGGACATAGATCTGATGGGCAGCTCCGGCAGGTTGAGCCAGATGCAGGATCCAACTGAGATGAGTGATGGAGGGAGGCCAACTCCAGAGCAGGATATAGTCATAGAGCTGACCTGATTGGGGCCGATCATAGTGCAAGGTCAACTGGGGGAGAGATCCAGTGTGGATCTGGGGCCGACGATAGCCATACAACAGAGCAGTCCCCTGACAAGTGGGTAGGAGAACGGAGAGACGGGACAGATCATGCCACTGCAAATCCCAGGTGATTGAGGGGGAGGCTCGATAGATCAGATCCGGCTCCATCTGAGGTGGCACGGCAGGGGGATCTGTAGATTGGGCGGAGGTGCGCGGTTCCATAACCACCAGCTTGGGATTGATCGCAGTTTGCCCCTGGGGATCCGATGAGGATGAGGATTCAGAACTTGGGGTCAACAAGGCCTCTAGAGAGGGTTGGGTGAGCAGAGTTTGGGCAGGACGCACCCCTTTCACATCCAACTCTAATTCCACCTCCCCTTTCCAGGGCTTGGCTTGCAAAGTATAGGCCAGATCCACCTGAGTGGGCAGAGGATGAAAGATCGCTCCCCGCCAGATCACTGCCGTCAAACTGCGGCCTCGCCGATTGGATCCTTGCGGACCTTTGGATCGGGTGCTGGGTCGCACCTGTACCTTGAGATGGGATCTATCCTTACCGAAGATCGTCTGACGAGCCACGTAAAGATCTCGACTCCAGAACACGGGCTCCTCGTTGCCGATGCCACAGGGTTGTAAACGTTGGATCTGATCGAACAGATCATGGGTCATGGCTTGAAGGGAGGCTTCCACATCCACCCGCACCAGAGGTTGAATATGACCCGGATCCAGAACCGTTGCCCCATACTGTCGTAAACGTTCCGCCAAAGCGGGCCACTGATCCGCTTTCATACTAAATCCCCCCGCCGCTGGGTGACCCCCATGTTTGAGAAACAGATCCCGACAGGTCTCTAAAGCCTCAAACACATTGAACTCTGGGATGCCACGGGCGGATCCTCGGATCTCCTCCCCCTCCTGGGAGCCGATGAACACGGGCGCCCCCAACCGCTCCAGTAACCGGGAGGCCACGATCCCGATCACCCCATGGTGCCAGCCCTGCCCCAGCACGACCACCACTCGATCCTGTTTCAGATCACGTCCTGCTTGTTCCAACACCTCCAGAGCCTGCCCTTCGATCTGCTGACAGAGATGCTGCCGCTCCCGGTTCAAATTCTCACAGGCCTGAGCCAGATCCATGGCGGCTTGGGGATCCTCAGTGGTCAACAGCTCGATCACCAGTTTGGGCTGAGCCAACCGTCCCACCGCATTGATCCGAGGTCCTAGACAGAATCCCACCGTCTCTGGCTGCAGAGAGGCTTGAGGATCTCGGCCACTCACCTTCAACAGGGCTTGAATCCCCAGGATCTGAGAGGAAGGTAACAGTTGTAATCCTTGACGGATCAGCTTACGGTTCACCCCAGTCAACGGAGCCATATCGGCGATCGTGCCCAGGGTCAACAACTCCAACAACGGTCGCTCCAGGGTCAACCGATCCCCCAGTTGATCCGCTAAAGCTAAGGCGAGGAGGTAGGCCACCCCCACCCCCGCTAACCCTCGGTAAGGGGAGCTCTCCGATACCAACTTAGGATTCAAGATCCCATCCGCTGGAGGCAGTTGCGGCGGCAGATCGTGATGATCCGTTACCAACACACTCAGACCCAGTTCTTTGGCTAACGTGATCGGCTCCAGGGCGGCGATGCCATTATCCACGGTGATGATCACTCCCACCCCCTTGGCGTGGAGATCCTCAACGATCCGGGTGTTGATGCCATAGCCCTCGGTCATCCGACTGGGGATCTCGTAGTTGACGCGGGCACCAAAGTGGCGCAGTGCTCGGATCAACAGGGCAGTACTTGTCATACCATCGGCGTCATAATCCCCACAGATCGCCATGGGTTCCTGGGCCTGGATCGCTGCGGCCAATCGATTGACACAGAGGATGAGATCGGGGAAATCCTGGTGAGGATCTGGCAATTCCATCCGACTGGGATCGAGAAACACTGTCGCTGCCTCCAGTGAGGAGATTCCCCGGTTTAGCAGCACCTGAGCCAGCAGTGGATGTAGGCCGATCCGCTCAGCCAACTCAGCGGCCAAGGTGGGATCTGGGGGAGGGCTCTGCCAGCGTTGATGGGGACCTGCAGCCATGGATCAGTTGAGGGAGCTTTGGAACTGGTGATCATCTTACTCGTTTAATACCCAATGCACCTGAATGAGGCGAACCCTAGCCAACAGCCAACGGCACAACAACCTGCTATGCTTTTTTCTGCATGGGATTTTGCCGACCAGCACGTTCTTTCGTTAAGCTGCCTCCGAAGCATTAATTCAGCAATCAGCTCTAAGATCTATGGCAGTTGAGAGATGGCCTGATCCAGATCTGCAATCAGATCCTGGGGATGTTCTAACCCTACGGAGACTCGCAATAGATCATCCGGGGTTTGGGTATTGGGACCCTCGATGGAGGCCCGATGCTCGATCAGGCTCTCCACTCCTCCCAAGCTGGTGGCTCGCTTAAAGATCTGCAGATGAGCGATCAGATCGAAGGCGGCCTCCTTGCCATCCTGGACTTGAAAGGACAACATGCCACCAAATCGATCCATCTGTTGGGCACCGATCTCATAATTGGCATGGGTTTTCAGGCCTGGATAATGAATGGCCTTGATGCGGGGATGACTGGCCAGAAATTGAACCACCTGTTCCGCATTGTCGCAGTGGGATCGCATGCGATAAGGCAGGGTTTGAATGCCCCGCAGCAGTAACCAGCAATCAAAGGGGGAGGGGACGGCCCCACCGCAGCGTTGGATCTCCTGGAGCCGATTCCACAAGGGATCTATCCGACAGGTGACGATCGCTCCCCCCAGTAGATCACTATGGCCGCCTAGATATTTGGTGGTGGAGTGCAGGATCAGATCCACGCCTAGCTCGAAGGGATGTTGCAGGATCGGGGTAGCCCAAGTGTTGTCACAGACGCAGAGGGCATGGGTCTGGTGAGCTAGAGCGGCAATCTGACGGATATCGGTGATCCGGAGCAGGGGATTGGAGGGGGTCTCGATCCAGATCAGTCGAGTGGTGGGTTGAATGGCCTGCTCTACCTGTTGCAGAGCGGTCATGTCCACATAGGTGACCTGTAGCCCCCAGTGTCCAAATAATTTATCCAGGATCTGGGCGGTGCCAAAGTAGGCATCCCGAGGAGCGATCACATGATCGCCGGTTTTGAGGGCTTGAAAGAGGGCCATGGTGGCTGCAGATCCGGAGCTGAAAGCCAGAGCGGCCTCCCCTCCCTCCAGCTGAGCCAGACAGGTTTCCAAGGCGGAGCGGTTGGGGTTATTACTGCGGGTGTAGATGTAGCCCTGGGGAAAGCTGCCATCAGTCGCTCGCTCGAAGGTGGTGGAGAGATGGATCGGAGGTGTCACAGCGCCCGTGGCCTCGTCGATCTCTCGTCCGGCATGAATCGCCAAGGTCTCGATCTGCATCGCGGCCATCCTTTGAGTTGAGTCTAGGGATCTGAGTTGGGCGATCAGCCCGTGACCACACTGATCAGAGCTATCAATCCAAAGCCTGTGATCACCAAGCCCGAGATCCCACTGACCCACTGTAACCGCTGTGGGGTGAAACGATGCCGAAATAGGCTGATCCCACCGCTCAATAACAGCCACCAGAAACTGGATCCAAGGAAAACACCACAGACCAACAGTAAGGCTGATCCCGACTCTGTGCCCAAACCCAACCCGGCAAAGATCGCCACAAAAGACAGGATCGTGGCTGGATTGGTCAAGGTTAGGAATAAAGCAGATCCATAGGCACCTAGCCCTTGGGACCAAGGATGAGCCCAGAGGGAGGGTAGGGGTAGCTCCTCAGGGGAATCTGTAGGAGGTTCCACAGGTGCAGGCTGACGCAAACTCAACAACATGCGGATCCCCAGCCAACACAGAAATCCACCCCCGACCCCCCGGACCCACAGCTGTTGATCTACCAATAGGGAGGTGATCAAGGTGAGACCGAGACCGGCAATGCCGCCATAGATCGCATCCGCTGTAGCCGCTCCTAACCCCGTCAACAGTCCGATCCACTGGCCTGACACCAGGGTGCGCCGGATACACAGAATGCCGATCGGTCCCACAGGGGCCGCGATGCTGAATCCCAATAGGATCCCTTGTAGAAGAACACGGATATCCATTTCAACGCCTCATCTCGATCCTCATGCTATAAAGAAGAAGACCGAACTTGAAGATATAGTCTCAGGTAATTCGCAGATTCACCTTAGGATGTCAATCAATTCCCTGATATGACCTTAGATCCTGAAAAGCTCCTGGATGATACAGGATGGCAGATCCTGAGGATCCTGCAAGAGAACGCACGGCTGTCATTTGCAGAGGTGGGGCGGCGGGTGGGGTTATCATTACCGGCAGTGTCGGAGCGGGTACGGCGCTTGGAGGAGGCGGGGATCATTCGGGGGTATCGGGCCGAGGTGGATCCGGCCAAGATCGGGTTGCCGTTGACGGTGTTTGTACGGTTGATCACCACACCTCAGCAGTATCCCAGGGTGAGAGCCTTGGTGGCGGAGCGAGCCGGGATCTTGGAATGTCATCATGTGACGGGTAGCGATTCTTTTATCCTCAAGATCGTGATCGGATCGATGGCGGAGTTGGAGGAACTGTTGGGGGAGTTGAGCTTTTGTGGTCAGACGGTGACCTCGATCGTGTTGTCCTCGATGACCACCCGCTCCTCTCTAGATCGACCTCAGTAACCTCCCCAGTCACTTACATCTCATCCGGATCGAGCCCGAGATCACGCAACCGTTCCGCCAAGCGATCCGCCCGTTGCCGTTCCTGCTGGACCTGATCCAAGGCAGCTTGCTGAGCCTGAACGAGATCCTGATAATCCGGCAAGGACCGCTGCCGACGATCATCCCAAAACCGCAGTTGACCGGATCGGACTCTTAATCCCAATCCCAAGACTTGACTCCAGATCTGGATGCCCTCAGGACCGAGATCCTGGCTGGTTAAAGGTTGGTAGGTGCTTGCCTGCAACGCATAGCCCTGGAGATGGGGCTCCAGATACTCTCCAGAGGGATCGTATTGAAAGTATTCGTCGACTCCTAGATCGGAGTAGAGCTTTTTCTTCGTTCTCTGATCCTCGGTTGCCGTGCTTTTGGAGGTGATCTCGAGGACGAATGCAGGAATCTGTTTCTCCTCCCAGGTCTTGTAGACGCGCCGCTTGCCCTTCTCAACGCCGAAGCTCACAAACACATCGGGGGCGACGACAGACTTCGGGTTGCCCTGCTCATAGTAGATAAACAGGTTGCCAGATACGTACACCTGTGGATTGTCTTGGAAATAGAGATCCAAGGCCCTCACCGCATAGATCAGATAGTCCCGAGTGATATCACTTTCTGCCATGGGCAAACCATCGGATTGAGGGTACTCGACCTCAGATACTCCAGGTTGGAAGGCTAGAGAACTCATCGGATCACAGCTCCAGCTTACTGTTCTGGGATCATAGCAGACTGGCTCGGATCCATGTCTAGATCAGAAGTTAGAACAGCTGATAGACTGA
>CAYSEO010000143.1:0-10991 GCA_964429885.1 uncultured bacterium | reverse complement strand
GGGATCGTGGAGGACCCAGAGAACCCCTATGCCAGGGATCAATCTGAGGATGTGCCTGCAGCAGGCCTCGCCAACAGGTAGGCATAGAGAGACTCAAGCTGCCACTAATTCAACCATTTGCAACAAACGATGCGATTGGTTCTGGGCATGAAGCTCTAACAGGTGACGAGCCCCTTCAACCGGATAACCTCTCTCCCATGTGAGGAGTTCTCTCTGCAAATTGGCCAGTTCTAGGTGATATTCATCAGGAACGTTTTTATAACACCATTCGATCATCAAGGCTCCCTCCCTTAATAGATGCTTGATCAAGGGATCTTGTCTTTCATCCCCAGCCTGCTTAGCGATTGAGATGAGTGTGGATGCAAGGTTGCCCAACTGCTGTCTCCAGTTCAGTTGACTAAAGCTATCGTATAGTGCCTGCCTTTCCATCAGGGACGCTCCAGTAGATGACGAACAATGAACTCAATCTCAGTTCTGAGACCTGGATCTTGTATATCAGTGGTGCGATTGCCTTGACTAGGGCGAAGGTTAATCAGGGAGTCGAACTCGACAGCTCTCGTGGTTAGGAACCAATCAGCTCCCCACACATCCTTCTGTTGGCTCCCCTCGCTGAGCAGGGCCTGTTCACAATCATAGTGGAGAGCTCCCCCACCCGAGACGATTTTCTGATTCACATCCACAGCCAACTTGATCCTCAGGCCATAATACTCCTCTGCCATCCGTGTGATCTGCTCTGGTGTGGCTGGCTCGTGGAGAATGATGATCATGACTCAGAGTAGGGCTGTTGGAGATCTTGCCTTAGGATCTGAGCTCATTCTAGGGGTCTGGCACATCAACCCTCGGTATCGCCGATTCCCTCCCAAGGTTCTCTCGGACTTGGTAGAGCACTTCGATGCACAGAAGTATCCCAGCCCTAGATCGACACCCCGTAAACAGGCCAGTGAAGAGCTCATACGTTTGGGTCCGCTTTGGGTACGTGAATTTTGTTCAAAGGCTAGATCCCCTGCCATCAGGGCATTACAGAGGTTAGACTACCTCAATGGCATTGAAGGGGTCAGCGGTTCGAATCCGCTAAGCTCCATTCCCAAAAACCCGCTCCAGGAGCGGCTTTCTTTGTGCCCAGCAGGGGATCTGGGTCCGGGATTGGGTTCGACCGGGGTGACGAGATCTGGGGATTTTCCAGGAGTTTTGGTCTAGATTGGGTACGGTTTGGGTACGGTCTAGGGCGATGGGAACTCAGTCTCAGCAACGATCTCGGGGGCGTAAGGGTACGGTGACGTTGGAGTGTCTGCCTGATCGGGGGCTGCGGTTACGGTGGCGGTTTGAGGGTGATCGGTTTGTCCTGGCGCTAGGGATGCCAGACTCTAAGGTCAATCGCCAGGTGGCCCAAGCCAAGGCGACCCAGATCGAGCTAGATATGGCTTCAGGGAATTTCGATCCGAGTTTGAGTAAGTACAAACCCCAGGGAGGGACGGCTAAGTCGGCTCCGATGACAGTGGTGGGACAGAAGCGCAGCCGATCCTGGAGCGTCTCCAAGTCCCTTTGCTTGGAAAACATCGATCCTGTTGGTAGGTGAGGTGCAACGATCCCCGGCATAACCGAAGACAGAACTCAAGGACCCAGCCACACCCTCAGCATCGAGAATCTGCGTAAGATCGAGGCTGCGCTAGGAGTTGATCTGGGAGTGAATATGCAGCAAAAGGGAGCCTCAGAGAGCTGATCCAGTAACAAGGGGGCTAAGAGATCTGGCAACCCAAGGTTGCCATCCCACTCTTGACTGAGTCAACACTCTAAACCCGCTTCAGGATCGAGTTCCAATTCTTAGATCCGTTGTAGCCGAACAGATCCAGATAGTGAGTGTCCAACAGATATTCTTCCTCATGGGCATTGAGCCAGGTCCTGAGGTTATTCAGCTTCTCCACGCCATGGCGGATCTCCTCCTCCTCCTTCCAGGGTTGATCGCCCCAGAAGGTCCAGACCGCAGGGTTGGTGTCCTCAACAATGAAATAATCCCCCGGCTGCAAACCATGGGTATGGAAATAATCGCAGACCCCGATCGTATTGATATGCACATCATCGATCACCAGCCAGGGATGGGGCAAGCGGGCTAACAGATCAGTGGGTAAAACCTGATCCAGATGATTACAATCCCCCTGCAGAAAATGCACTCCGGCCCGAGCTTTTGCCTGTTCATCTAGGAGATCGAGATTGATATCCACCCCGTAGATCTCAGCCGAGAGCCCCATGATCTCCAAATTATCGGCAAACCAGAGAGCACTGCCCCCGTTGAGCGATCCGATCTCGATGATCGTCTTAGGCTGTAGCTCGTACAACAACATGGGATAGGTGGCGATCTCAGAGATACCCTTATTGAGAATGATCCCCTTCCAGGTTTGCAGATAGGTATTCTGGAAAAAGGTCAACCAGACAGGGATAGGCACATCGCTCCGATCCTCTCGCTCCGAGATCTTGACAAACCGATCTGGGCTTGACAAAGCTGTCCGATGCTTGGCCTCTTTGATGATCTGAATATAGTCCACCCCAACACTCCTTGTATTTAAGCTCTTGATGCTCGCAGGATCTAATCCTATCCTGAGTTGGATCGATCATCTCAGCTCTTTAGCACGACCTGCGCCCACCTTAGTGACCCAGATGGATTCGAAGTTCTTCAGCATAATATCGATCGCCTTAGTCTCCGGGCCATTTGATCCAATGGGCACGATCACCGCATCCACATTGGGATAAATAAAGAATGGGATTGAGACTCGCGACTGAGGTAGACGGTGGATCACCTCATGGGGTGTGCTGACAAACCGATTGTTGGTCCACAGCTGCAACATATCCCCCAAGTTGATCACAAAGGTATCCTTCAGACAGGTGGCATCGACCCAAGTATCATTAGTGTAAACTCGCAGGGAAGGCTCTGGGAAATATTCCTGAATTAAGATCGTCAAGATCCCATTATCAGTGTGCTTACCCGCCGATCCTGTTTTAGGGGGATAGTAGATCGTGCGGTGAATTAAAACCAGATCCTGGAAATAGGGATCGAACCAGTGGCTATCCAGATCAAGCGCCATCGCCAGTCCCCGCAGTAGATGGGGCACAACCTGGGTCATGATCTGCTCCTGGAGAGCATAGTGGGAGGCGGCAAAGTCTGGGGCCACGGAGTCATCCGGAACGATCGTGGGCCCGGTAAACGGTCTTGTTGAGATCGCTTGTTCTCGACCAAAGTCAAAGATCTCTTTGGGATCCGGACCCGTGTCCTCATGCAGGGTCTCTCCGAATAGAGGGGCGTAACCTCTGGAGCTATTGGGATAGACCTTTTGGAACGAGTGACTGTAGCGAGTCTTCACCTCAGCGGGTAATTGGAAGAAGGTCTTGGAGGCTGCGATGGTTCTCTCCACGATCTCCATAGGGACCTGATGATCGCTCAAGTAGAAGAAGCCGGATTCCAGACAAGCCTGGAACAAACGCTTGGACTCGGGCTCACAGGTGAGAGGATCTCTGAGCTTAGCCAGTGAGATGACAGGAAGTTTCAGCATGGTTTGTTTACGAGATCAACCTAATGAGTTTGGACTTCATGCAAGTCTGGAACTGCTAAGGTGCAAACCGATCTAGGAGCTGTCGGGTCACTGGGATCCAACATCTCTGAGTCAAGCCCAGCTGTTTGAGCTTGGCAATCGCCTGGGGTTGAGACTGGAAGATCTCCTCATGATCTGTCACCCAGCAAGCCCCACAGCTCCACCGGATCACCTGTTGGAGTAGGGTGCGACTTAATCCCATTTTCTCCCCCAGATCATAAGCCTCCTGCAGGATCATGTAATTGGTCTGGGTGATGAACTCCGCCAGGGTGTGACTCAGCTCGATCAAGCGATAATCCTTGCATCGCTCCGCAGATTTATATTGTTCCAGAACCTTGGGCTTAAGCCGACCATGGTGATCGGCAACATACTCCGGAGGCACCACATAATTCCGGTTGACCCCATATTTGGAGAGGGCGGCAAAGTTGGGGATGCGTAGATCGAACCCGTTCTCATCCTCCAAGAGTTTGTTGACGATCACATAGCCCCGATAGATGTCGTAGGCTTGCCCCGCCTGTTCATAGCGCCGTTGTACGATCCGGCCCAGGGGCAACTCTACCCCTAACTCATCCGCTAGCTCCACCGTCAGTTGGGTATCCTTAACCGCGATCTCCAACGTGCAGGAGTGATCGTAGCTGCCGTCAAATAAGAAGGGAGAGACCTGCTCCGTGATGAAACTATTGGCCTTGGAACGCTTGATCAGATCCCACATCCAGTAGAGGGGGATGCCATGCACCTTGGCGATCGTCAAAACCTCTCCCCAAACCAAAATGGCGGTGTAGAGCAGGATATTGGTCAACAGCTTCACCGTCTGGGCAGCCCCGATCTGCCCCACATAAAAGGAGATCTGGCCCATGGTATTGAGGGCATCCTCACTGATGTCGAACCCTGGCTTGTCTCCCCCCACATAGAAACTGACATTGGCAAAATCCACCCCCATATGGGAGAGATTGCTGACCGGAGCCTCCAAACTGTAGACCTGTTGTTGGGCTGCTAGAGAAGCGATGTGCTTGGTGTTGTGGTAGTCCGTGGTGGAGGTATCGATCCAGGTGGATCCCGGATGCATCCCCGCCAAAGCCCCCCTCTCCCCCGTCATATTCTCCAACACATGATGGGGCAGTGGTAGACAGGTGATCACAATATCCATGCCCTCCGCTGAGGCTTTAGGGGAATCTCTCCAGATCGCCCCTGCGGCAACCACCGTCCTCGAGGCCTCTGGATATTTATCGTAAACCTGAACGGTATACCCCTTATCCAGCAACTTGTGGATCATCGGTCGGCCCATACTGCCGGTGCCGATAAATGCGATCTTGCTAGCGCCTTGCACTCTGTCTTCCTCACAACCCAAACAACTGCCTCTCGCTAGATAGGGATCTCGATCCAATCCTTATAGAAAGATAAAGATCATGACCGGATCCCCATCAGCAACTAGGGCTACAACCCAGGCTCGATATCAGGGCCTTCTGCCAACCCTTCCCGTTGTCGGCCCGCTGATGTCACTCGACGGGGAGTCTGCTCTGAGTCTAGAGAGGTTTGGGCAGTTTGTCCATTATCGCCAGGCCCATGACCATTCTCAGAAGCACTGGGAGGCAACAGAGACACCTGATATTTGTTGGCATGAACCTGGATCCCCTCTGCTCGCAAACGACGATGGATCTGTAGCAACAGCTCTTCGTAGAGGGTCCAATAATCGTTCTCAGTCACCCGAGCCGCGTAGAAGATCTCGGCAAAATCCCCATAGCCCCAGAGCAGGGATCCATACCAGTAATCCCGCAGGATCAGAGGATGAGCATCTAGGACTTCCTGAATGATCTCCTTGACCCGATCCAGATCCGCGTTGGAGTCAACATTGACCTTCTCCACCACCTTGCGGATGCCATCAGTAGCCGTCAGGTTGACGATCGTGCCGGTCCAGACCGTGTTGTTGGGGATATTGATGATCTTGCCCTGCCCCCAGACCTTGAGCCGAGTGGTGGCTAGGGTGATCGAGTCCACCAGGCCCCAATGCCCAGCGATCTGCACCTCATCATTCACATCGAAGGGTTTGGCGATCATGAGCATCAAGCCACTGGCCAGGTTGCCCAGGTTGCTCTGCAGGGCGAAGGCCAACACGAAACTGGCACCCCCTAACAGAGCCAGGATCGGTCCCAAGCTCACCTCCAGGGCGGTCAAGGCGATCAAGAAGCCCACCACAATGCCACCCCGGTTGATCAGGGCGACGATGAAGCCTCGCAGGATTGAGGACATATGGCCGATCTTGTCCATCAGCACGTTGAGGATGGCACTGAGGACCTGACAGAGGAGGGCAAAGCCGACCATGATCCCCAGGAACATACCAATGTTGATGCCCCAGCGAATCCCCCCTTCTTCCGATCGGATCCAACTGAGCAGCCGCACCCCCAGACCCTCGGTATCCTGCAGATCGATCACCACCAAACCTACCGCCGACATGTAACTCCGATAGGGGGCGGTATCCCCTCCCTTACGATCCAGCTCATCCAACACCACCTGGAACCGATCCGCTAAAGCGGTGCGCTGGGACTGCAACTCCGTGACGGTCTCCACCAGGCGATTCCTGAGCTGTGCCTCGACTTCGGCCTGCTCCTGAAGATCACCCGCCACCTCCGTGATCTGCTCTGCCACCTCTTCGGTCTCGGACTCAGTCGTCGTCGGTGTCGGTACAACAGCAGCCTCAGCACCCGTTTCTGTGGCGGCAGTCGGATCTGATCCTGCCTCGGGAGCCAACGCTGCGATCGTCTCTGCAACAGCCTGTCGGAGGGACTGCCGTGCCCCATCGTTAGCCTCCGTCAGGCCCTCAAAAGTGCTGACAGCAGAGTTCAAATCCTCCACCGCCTGGGTCACCTGTTCGTAGCCAGGGGCTTCCGGATCCAAGCTCTCCTGTTGCTCTCGCGCCTGAGCCAGCAGCCGTTGGGCATTGACCAACAGCACCGAGAAATCCGCCGCTGCCACCCGTGCTGGAGACAAATTGGCGATCGCCGCCTCCAGATCGGCCCTGACCTGCTCCACCTCAGGGGCCTCCGGATCCAACTCATCCAGACGGGTTTGCAGTTCTTCGACCGCCGTGATCCGGGCCTCTAACTCACTCAGTTGCTGCTGTGAGAACTCACTGGATCCACCCGCCTCTCGGGCCGCCTGCCGCCCTTCATAGAGGGTACGCCGAGCCCGATCCAGCTCCGAGGTCTCTGTCTCCACCCCATCTGCCAGAGCCCCCTCAGCATCCGCCAGAGCTTGAGCCGCAGCCTCCCGTTCTGGGGAATCCTCTTCCGACTCGATCAAAGCTTGCTCGGCGGACTCAACACTCTCTAAGGCAGCAGTCAACGCCTGGATCCGGCCATTGAGCGCCTCATACTCGGGGGTGTCCTGGGGAATGGACTCCAGTTCCGACTGCAGTTGGGATCGGATCCGGCGAGCTCTCTCTGGCAAACTCAGGGCAGCCCGAGTGGCTTGCTGCAGATCTGTTTGGGTCCGGGCCAAAGTTGCCTGAGCCGTCTCCAGATCAGGGGATTCCGGATCCATCTGATCGACCCGTTCCTGAGCAGTCTGCACGTCGGCGATGGCCGCCTCCAGCCGCTGAATATTGAGGGTGGCCCGTGCATAAGCCACTGAGCCAGGTTCCAGATCCTCACGGGCTCGACGAGCCTGACTGAGTACCCGTTCCGCATTGGTCTCGACGCTGGCGGCAGCCTCACTCAACTGGGCCAAAGCCTCACGGGCAGTGGCCAATTCCTGGGCAGCCTCTTCAAATTCTGGGGTATCTGGGGTGGCATTCTGTTGCTGCTCCTGAGCGGTCTCAACAGCAGCGATCGCGGTCTCCAACGCCTCGATCCGTTCCGTCGCCTGTTCGTAGGCTGGGGTACCTGCCTCTAGCTCCTCACGAGCCTCGCGAGCTTCGTTGACGATCTGGCGAGCCTCCGCCAACACCCCAGTCTGCTCCGCCTCTGCCAAGGCCCCCTGCAAGGAATCGTCCTCCCTCAGCTCCGCCTGGGTCGCTTGGATCTCCTCTAGGGCGGTCTGAGCCGCTCGTTGTCGCTCGCGGGCATCCTCAACTAGCTGGGTGGCCTCTTCAAATTCCGGAGATCCTTGGGGGGCTTCTGCCAGGGTGGCCTCCGCCTCTGCGAGCTCCTCACTGGCCACCTCCAGGTTACGGGCCGCCTCCTCCCGCCGATTGATGATCTGATTCTGGCGACGGATGGCGATCTCAGTCTCACTGATCTCGGCCACCTTGGCTTTGAGCACTTCCTGCCAGGCTTCCGCCTCCACTTGAAGCTCCTCTAGCTCCAACGGTCTCACCAGCAACTCTAGCTCCGGGATCGGCACCTGTAGGTTGCCTGTCGTCACCGCCCCTGTCTCAGCTTCTGCCGTTGCCGCCGACTCCGTGGTCTCCGTAGCTTCCTGGGCCTGGAGGGACATCACTTGACCGGGGGCGATCCAGAGAATACTGGCCAGGAGAGCGCCCCTAAGCACCTTGGCTCGCAACACAACCCGGATCTCCATCGCTTACCCCATCGAATATAAATCAGGCATCATCATAGCGAATGAACCCAGGGCTTGTTATTAATTAATGCAACAATCTTATCTCAGGGAAGAGGAGATATCTAGGTAAGAATGTTACTTTTCCATGAAAAATAATACCAGAAAAAAGTCTTAATGAATACTCATGCTGCCAGATCCGCCTCAGCTGACCGATCGGCACCCTGGTCCCAGTCATCAGGCATAACGATAGGTTATTGATCGTCTTCACCAAACCTATAGGTCTCCACCTGAATCAGCTGATCTAAGCGAACGATCGTACCTTGACTCAAGCGTAGATACTCAGCTCGACCCTCGGTATAGACATCTAGGATCCGATCGTGGACCTGGAACCTCGCTCCGGTGGCATCTCGGTAGATCACCTGACACCTCTGGCCCAGGGTAGCCCAAGCCAACAAACGATCATGGGCCTCACAGTCGATCGGTTGGTAATCCGACTCAGGCAACAGCATGGCTAGCAGACTCATAGTAAGTCGATCGGCAAAATTGCTTTGATATGCACTATAGTCTGTATAAACATTTTTGCGGATCTAGAGGAAATTCAGGACATCTCGACCGATCACCAGACCCCTTCCCACCAACCCTGATGGTCCTCCGTAAGCTTTAATACTTAAGAGATCATGAGCGTCGATCTAGCTCCTACTCAATGATCCCCCTACTCTGAGCAGAGGCTCCTGTTCCACAACTTGGTTGTCGTCATGGCCCATCTACAGGCCCAGAGAACCCGTCAGGATCCTCAGGGGCGTCTAGAGTGGAAGGTGAGATGGGTGAGGGGACTGTACGATCGGGGCTACGGGCGAGACGAGATCATCGATCTGTTTCGGTTCATCGACTGGGTGATCACCTTGCCTGAGGAGTTGGAGGAGCAGTTTGATCGGGTCCTGATAGAGATTGAGGAGGAGAGAAGGGTGGAATACATCACCAGCATCGAGCAAATGGAGGATCTGAACCATCTCCAAACTCTGCTCAGCCAAGCTGTGTTGTCGGACTCCCTTACGGCTCTCCAGGAGACGCTCGAGAGTGAATCCCCCTAAGCTGATCTTGATCCCCCAACTCAGGTGTGATCCTTGGCCTGTCTCTGCAGCTCAGCGCAAACCACCAGACGCTTGAGAATACAACTGCGGATCTGGTCCGGGTGGACGGGATTGCGGAACGGCTCCAGCAGACAGGGAGAGGCCACCAGTCGTCCAAACATAACCACAAGCTCCTGGCGTGTTCTCTCAGGATACTGATGAGTCCCCTGCATAAGCTGTTGCAGAGACCCGACTTGCCCATCCCCGAAGGGCCATAAAACACCAGACGACAAGAAGGGAGTTCGCTCGCTATGATCACCTCACCAGCACCTGTTCTGCCGAATGACTTCCTCTCTGATGATTCGCTTGGATCAAGTCAGCGTTCCCCCCGGTCAGATGATCCAGATCCGAGATCTGACCTGGCCTGAGTTTGAGGCTCTTTTAGCAGAGCGGGGCGAGCAGGGAGCAGGCCGGATCCGTTATTGCGATGGGGTTGTCACGATCATGTCCCCCAGTCCAGAGCATGAGTTCAGTAAAGAGATCATCAATGATTTGGTGAAGGTGATCTTTCAGGAAATCGATACCCCAGCTCTGCCAATGGGGTCTACCACCCTGAAGGGGATGCCTGTGGGGATCGAGCCCGACAGTTGCTACTACATCGAGTCGTCAGAGGCGATCCGAGCCGTTCTGCTGTCCGGTCGTAACCGGATCGATCTGCAGACAGACCCACCTCCCGATCTGGCTTTGGAGATCGATGTCACCAGTCTGACCAATATTCAGCTGTATCTGCCGCTCCGGATCCCGGAGGTGTGGATCTATCAACCGACCCGTCAGCGACTGGAGATCCATAGTCTGGAGCAGGGGAGCTATGTCCAGAAGGAGCGGAGCCGTTATTTCCCAACGATCGATGTGAAGCAGGTGATCCCAGAGTGGTTGGAGAGAGCTCGGCAACAGGATCCCATGGGGGTGGAGAAGCAATTTCGCCAGTGGATCCGGCAGCAGGTCTGAGGGGAGACAAGCCTTTGAAGTCCCTAACGGAACAACTCTCGATCCCAGTCGAATCCTTGATCCTGTGGTTTAACCTCTGGGCGATCGGGGTAACTCTGGTCGAGCCGTGAGAAGCCGGATCGAACCCGATCAAGTGCTCTCTTCAGGAGGATCGAGGTGGACCTGGTGTTTGACCGAGAGGGGCTCCCTCGCTATGATCACTTCACCCACACCTGTCCTGGCGATGACTTCCTCTCTGACGATTCGATTGGACCAAGTCAGCGTTCCCCCTGGTCAGATGATCCAGATCCGAGATCTGACCTGGCCTGAGTTTGAGGCTCTTTTAGCAGAGCGGGGCGAGCAGGGAGCAGGCCGGATCCGTTATTGCGATGGGGTTGTCACGATCATGTCCCCCAGTCCAGAGCATGAGTTCAGTAAAGAGATCATCAATGATTTGGTGAAGGTGATCTTTCAGGAAATCGATACCCCAGCTCTGCCAATGGGGTCTACCACCCTGAAGGGGATGCCTGTGGGGATCGAGCCCGACAGTTGCTACTACATCGAGTCGTCAGAGGCGATCCGAGCCGTTCTGCTGTCCGGTCGTAACCGGATCGATCTGCAGACAGACCCACCTCCCGATCTGGCTTTGGAGATCGATGTCACCAGTCTGACCAATATTCAGCTGTATCTGCCGCTCCGGATCCCGGAGGTGTGGATCTATCAACCGACCCGTCAGCGACTGGAGATCCATAGTCTGGAGCAGGGGAGCTATGTCCAGAAGGAGCGGAGCCGTTATTTCCCAACGATCGATGTGAAGCAGGTGATCCCAGAGTGGTTGGAGAGAGCTCGGCAACAGGAT
>CAYSEO010000142.1:0-11093 GCA_964429885.1 uncultured bacterium | reverse complement strand
GGGATGGGGGTGGGGCAGTGGATTCAGCGGTGAGGGCCATCTCCTCTAAGATCGCTGCAAACTCATCCTCCATTTGCTGATTGGAGCTGGTGGTCTCCTCAGGAGCTGTCTGGCTGTGGATCTCAAGCACAAGGGGCTCACCCTGCAGGACCTGTTGCCGCAGTTGGTGGAGTGATTCCAGCAGTCGCCATCCTTCGGTTTGTAAGACCTCGGGGGTGAGGGTCTCTGACTCCAGTAAGGTCTTCCAGGCCTGAGCGATCTGGCTGAGCTCACTGATCTGCAACAGAGTCGCTGCTCCCATCAGCTGCTGTTGAAGGGAGCTCAAGAGGTCAACTGCAGACTCCCAGGTCTCAGGGGTGAGCTGGGTGAGTTGGGTCCCGATCTGATCGAGAACTGCGGGGAGCTCATATTCAAAGATGGCCTGGATCAGAGACGCATCGGTGGGATCCGCTGTATCCTTCGCCGTTTCCAGTTCTACCAGGGGATACTGCTGCTCCAATTGCTGACGCAGCTGGGTGAGAGCCTCCAACTCCCCGGCGGTGGAGCCCCATTGATCCGGATCTCCCGCCTGAGCCACCAACTGTTTGAGCAGATCCACTCCCCGTAGCAGGGCCGATGCGATCTCCGGAGCCAAACCGGTGAGGTCAGTCGCTCGATCTCGTAAGATCGCAAAACTGTCCTCTAGGCGATGGGCCGCCGTAGATAGCTCCTGCTGACCAAACATCAACGCCGATCCTTTGAGGGAATGAGCGGCTCGGAACAGGGCTTTCACGGCCTCTGCAGCTGACTGGGGCTCTGTGGCAGCTTCCAGGTGTAGCAAGTGGGTTTCCAGGCTCTGCAGAAAATCATCGGCCTCAGCCAGGAAAGCCCCCATCAGCTCCTGAGTATCATCTTGGTTCATAGAAGATCAGCTCTCGGCATTCAGTGGGTGGACAGGGGATCAGGGAGGGCAAGGTTAGCCAATCTGGAAACTTCTCACGGACTGGTTCAGCTTCTCAACCACCTCCGTCAGGCCTCCCAAGGAGACCGATACATCCTGGGTGCGCTGCACCGTTGCTGTGGATTCACTACGGGTGGATTGCACGGCCTCCGTGATCGCAGCTGCGGTTTGGGTTTGATTCTGGGTGGCTAGATTGATGTCCTGTACCAACTGGTTGATCTCATAGCTCACCTGAATGATCTGCTCCAGGTTGAGCTTGGCATCCGCCGCCAACTGGGTACTCTTGACCACCTCCTCGGTTCCCATGTCCATGGCCGAGATGATGTTGCTGGTCTCACTCTGGATCCCTTCAACGATCTCAGCGATCTCCTTGGTGGCTGTAGCGGATCGTTCTGCCAGCTTTCTGACCTCATCCGCAACCACCGCAAATCCCTGACCTTGTTCACCGGCCCGAGCCGCCTCGATCGTGGCGTTCAGGGCCAACAGGTCCGTCTTGGAGGCGATCTGAGAGATCAAGGTCACGATCTGGCCGATCTGTTGAGAGCTCTCACCCAGCCGTTTCATCATCTTGGCCGCATCGCCGATGGTTTGCCGCAGCTGACCGATCCCCTCCACGGTACGGTCTACGGACTGTCCACCCGTTTGAGCGATCTGAGTGGCCCGTTGCACCACCCCTTCAGCCCGTTCTGCTGCCTGGGTAACTGCTTGAATCGAATTGACCACCTGCTCGATCTGAGCCAGGGTCTGCTCTAACTGCTCAGTCTGAACACGGGCTTGTTCCTCCAGCACAGCGGTCTGACCCAGGGATTGACCGGTGGTGTCATTCACCTGGGCTGCCGTGTCTTGAATGCCCGTGACAACTCGACGCAGGGAGGTGATCAGGTAGTTGAAGGAGTCCGCCACCGCGCCCATCTCTCCCTCACCCACCTTGGCTCTCACCGTCAGGTTGCCTCGTGCCGCGTCCTTCACCTCGTTCAGCAACGTCAACACCTGTTGGGAGAGGTTCTCCGCCTCACGCTGTTTCTCTTCCGCCAGCTGCTTCTGCTCTTCGGTCAGACGCTCCTGCTCCTGCACCAGCTCCTGGATCTGTTGGGTCATCTGGTTGATATTTTCAGCTAGACCCTGCACCAAACCGGCATGATCTGCCAAGGAGGGAATGCGGGTCTCGAAGTCTCCGGAGGCAATGGCGTTCACCGCTTGGGCGATGGTGTCCACCTGGTTGCTCAACCGCTCCTGCTCTAACCGCCGTTGTTCAGCCTGCTGTTGAGTCTGATTCAGCAGTAACTGGATCCGGTCCGCCATGCCGTTGATGTTCTGTCCTAGCTGAGCCAGCTCATCCTCCCCCGCGATCGTCACTCGGGTACTCAAGGCCCCTTGACCGATCTGCTCCACAGCTTGGGAGACGGTCAACAGGGGACGGATGGCTCGATCGGAGGCCAAGATAGCCAACAGTCCCACCCCAAGTGCGGCGACCCCTGTACCGATCAACAGGATCGACAAGATCTCGCGCTGACCTGCGAATACTTCACTCTCTGCCTCTGTGAAGTAGGAGTACCAGCCCGAATCCGGTAGCCCTGCTCGGGAGGGCACCGGCTCAAACGTCACCAACGCTCTCTCCGCCCCAGGTTCCTGAAAGGTGAAGCTGACGGGCTCTGAGCTCGCGGCTAACTCCTCATAGTTGTCAAAGATCTGCGTAGCAGAGGTTCCCTCCAGCTCAGGGTCCGAGGAGGCAATGATCAATCCTGCCTGATTCATCAGACGCCAATCTGTTGCATCCGTTGAAAAACTTGCCAACAACACATCCAGGAAACGAGCTGGGATCTGAGTCCGCACCACCCCAATCGCCTGACCTGTAGCCTCATCTCTCACCAGATCGGCGAATAGAAGCTTGGCATTGTTGGGATCGGAACTGTCCTCAGTAAACACTGGGGATTGGGTGGAGAGCAGTTGCTGGAAGTAGGGACGCTGCTGCTGGTTGGTGATGGGCTCGGTGGACTCCGATTGCAGGATCACATTGCCCTCTAGATCCAGCAGGACGATGTTGTCGTAGAACCCATATTGTTCCTTGTACCGATTGAACAGAGCTTGCTTCCGCTCATTGGGGGTTGCCTGGGCGATCTCAGCATTAGAGAACACGGGTAAAGAGGCTAGCACCTGAACATCGTTGTAGCGCTCGAACAGAAACTCATTGGTTTCATCATGGAGAGCCGCCAGGGTATTCACCTCCAATTCAACGGCCTGTTGATACTCCGTATTGCCCACAAAGTAGTAGGCTGCTGCCCCCAAAGCTGCCACGGGAGTGATCCCTAAGGCTAGAGCCAATAGGGTGACCTTGGTCTTGAGGGCCAAACTTTGCCAGCGGGGTAGAGCTAGACGTTTGGATCTTTGCCTGACTGGACGGGAATCCTGAGTCATCACCAAGGTTTTCGACTGAGTTTCCTGGGGTGTGTCCCACTCTTGGTAGGTGTCCAGGCTCGGCAGATCGGCTCGCTCTGGGATCGGCTCGGCTGCTGTGGAACCTGGGCTAGAGTGGCCATTCATCACCAACAGTTTCTGTAGAGCCGTCTGGATCTGGCGTTGTTGTTCGGGGTTGGAGGCATGGTGTAATGCCTGTTGCAGAGCGGTCACCGCCTCAGGTTTACGGTTGAGCTTTTGGTACCCCTTGGCTAGCCAAAAATGGACCTGAGGGTTGCTGGGATCCTCCGCAGCCGCTTGCTTGAGCAGATCGATCCCTGCCGTATAGTCTCCCGTCTGGCAGGCCCGGACCCCAGCCTCGAATTTCTCTGTAACCAACATAAAACAGTTCCTCGCTAGTTCATGTGATGATGAGACAATGGATGATGGGACAGTCGACAGGGGGCTGTTAAAGATAGCGGTAAGGGCCAAGTTTAGGTGCTGCTGGATCCCAACACATCCGCCAAGGCTCGCACATCCAAAAGCATCAACAGTTGCTCCCGCCAGGTATAAAGTCCCTGTAGAAATGGGGTCAAGATTGATCCCATCTCAGCCGCCGAATAGATGCGATCCACCTGCAGAGACACCACACCACCCACCCCAGCAACAGCCAATCCAAATCGAACCGGAGCTTCAGTTGAGCGCTTGGGTTGAGGGATCTCCAGCACAATGATCCGACTTTGAGGCGTCTGTCGTGACGTTGGCTCCTCCTGGATCAAATCGCCAAAATCCACCACCGCCAAGATCTCGCCCCGCAAATTAAACACCCCCATGACCAAGGGCAGCGTGTTGGGCACTGGGGTGATGGGGGGATCCACCAAAGGGATCACTTCTCGCAGAGCCGCCAGCTCGATCCCAAATCGATTGCCAGATTGTTCCAGCAACAAGTAGGGCTTGGCTGCCGCAGAGCTTGCGTAGGACTGTGGTGGAATCTGAATCTCAGCAGTAGAAACCATGACCTCTCCCAGATGAGATGTCGAAGAGCAGCAAACAAATCAGAGAAGGCAACACCCCAAACCACAGAAGGCTTAGATCCCCAACCAGGGGAATGGAAGCAGGAGTGGGCAGGTGCTCGCCAGCACTAGGCAAACTTTTGCACCACACTGACCAGTTGATTGGTATCCAAAGGTTTGGTCACATAGGCATCGGCACCCAGATCCATGCTCCACGACTTGTCGAAATCGGTGCTTTTGGTGGAACACATCACCACAGGCAGTCGCTTGGTTTGATCGTTCTCCCGGATCTCCCGCAGCACCTCGAAGCCATTCACCCGTTCCATGACGATGTCCAACACCACCACATCCGGGCGATCCTGTTCGATCCGTTTCATCACCTCATCGCCATCCATAGCTCGACAAACGGCGAATCCAGCATCCTGGAGAGCCCGACAGATGGTCTCCAATTGGGTGGGCACATCATCAACCACAAGAACTTTTGCCATGGCCTTTATCTCCTAGATGGGAACAGTGTGAAATCGATCAAGCTAGTGTTTCGTTTACTAGCATCTCTAGTGTTGTAGATCATAATATTGGACACCTTTGGATCTCCTCCTTCTGAGAACGGAGACAAGAGTAGAACTCAAGCAGAGGCGCTGGAACAGCTAGGCCACTGAGACAGGAACCGACAGATACTGACAGACCACCTGACGTAGATGCCCACTATCAAAAGGTTTGGTCAGGTACTCTGTTGCCCCAGCCATCCGACCCTTAACCTTGTCAAAGAACCCATCTCGGGCAGTCACCATCAAGATAGGCAGGGTACTGAACTTCGACATTTTACGGATGCTCCGGCACAGTTCCAGGCCATCGATCCCTGGCATCGAAACATCCAACAACATCAGCTGCACGGGTTCCCGGCCCATGATCGCCAAGGCTTCCATCGCCGTACTGGCGACCAATACTTGGCATCGTTCCCCCAAAACACGGTGGATCAGTTGCTGCATCAGCGGGCTATCATCCACCACCAAGATCAAGGGTTTGTCACTGGCTTCCTGGGTCTCAGGCTGACCACAAACCAACCATCCCAGGTGAAACGCAGGCAACAATTCTGCCACCATTGGGAGAGGATCCTGTTTGCGCAGAGCAGCCAGTTCCAGAAATGAATGCTGCCCATCGATCTGCCGTTGTAAGGTCTTCAACATCCGTAGATCCGATTGTGAGGCGTCTTGGGGAGTCCGAGCCAGCCACTGCAGAGCCTTCTCAGACAAGGACGGGATCGCCTCAGGGGATGGGATGTGAGGTACTAGTTCAGCCCATTTGGAGTGGCGCTGACTCACGGCTGTCATCACCTGATTGAGGGAGAACCCAGGACCGATCGGCGGTTGAGGTTGAGCCCGGAAGGAGAAGGATCCTGGATAGGGAAGGAACAGTTCCAGTTGGATAGCGACCTGGTTGAGCAATGTGGTCTCCACCTGATCCCAGCTCAGCAGATGCATCATCACCAGCCGACTGAGGACTGCCTGTGGGGCAGGTTGATCGGTTTGATCGTCACTACGGGAGGCCAAAACCAGATCGGTCCATTCCCCGCCCAATTCATTTCTGAGCAGGGTGGCGATATCCCTTGCTTTAGGGATCTTCTCACCCCCAAAGATCAGTCGTCCTTGATCGAAGATGAAGATCGATCGACGGGTCTGCTTTCTAACTTCCGTCTCCAGATAGAGTACACCACTCACCTGCTTGTTTTGTAGGGCAGCGAGCAATGCTGGTAAACGTTTGGCCTCGTAGGTGTTCTTCGGCTTCTCCTGAGGCCGCAGTCCTGTGGGTAGGGGTTGCACTGGTGATGTCATTTCACATGAATGAGTCAACGGTAATCAAAATGGGATACACCCAAACAGAAGCAAAACTAACAGGGAATAGGTACCGCTCTTGTCTCTCAAGATGCCCAGCTGCGTAACCCGAAGAGAGCATGCGTTACAAAATGTCAGAGAATAGACAGTCATGCGAAGCTTTGTTGCTGGCAATGGATCTGATCATCTCTGAGCGTTGCATGGCAATAAACTCTCTTGCGAAACAGCCAACTTTCTGCCGTAGTCACAATCCTATCTCAAACAAGATTGATCCTGATCGGCCAGATCGCGTACTTTCGACATATTGACGGCTATTGTATGAACCTTATTACCTAGCATTCTCACTGAGGAAATCGACTCCAATTCCGGCTCTAGCTCCCGAGTTCACTAGATGCAATCCCCCACGACCCAGCTAATCTCCTGTGGAGCTCGATCCTTCCACCAGAGCGCTCATCAAAGGTCGGCTCCTGCCTCCGTAATTCTCCTGATATCCCAGGCTCGGCTCAAGATGGGGCATGATCAGATCAGATCTCACTCCCACTGCGCCATGAGCGACGCCTCCTTCGACAACCTCACCATCCGCACCCAACGCAAACGGGCCTACCTCCGCTTCCTACAACGGTGGCGGCGCGAAGTGATGCTCCTGCGTCAAACCCGCATCGGGGATACCGGCCTCCTGATCGGCGATCCCACCTGTCTCTACAACGCCCGCTCCTCCCACCTGCGCTGCGCCGTCAACCCCCAAGGCCCTTGCGAAGGCTGTGATCATTACGAGCCCATGGCCAACAACCTGGGCAACACCCGTTTGCCATAGCGCAACATCATCTCCAACGAGAACAGACGATTCTCCCAGGTCTGGACCCGATAGGGATTCTGCAGGGAGTCGAACCGCATCCACTCCTGGAAGCCCCGCCGCAGCACAACCACCTCCTGTTCCGCCCGTTCCACCTGGGCCAACCCCGGATCCCTATTAAGACTATTGAGCACCTGCTCCACCCGCTCCGTCTGGGCCAACCACTCCGATCGATAGGGCTCCAGGATGCGTAGCTCGTCCTCGTCCAGTAAAAACTGCCACTCCCGCTGTAACACCTGGAAGCGCTCCTGAGCCGATCCAAACGGATTGCGATAGGGGATCTGGGTGGAGGAGATGGCCGACTGACTCAGGGTCTCCTGGAGCTCTGGGGTGAGCTGACGGGCCGCAAATAGGGCATATCCCCCCGTCGGCAGATCCCGCACCACCTGCATCTGATCCAAAAACTCCACCCGAGGCAGATCCAATAGATTCACACTGGGCATAAACAGCACCGAGGAGCGAGATACGATCTCCAGATTCGGCTCCACCAATTGGGCCAGCCGCCGGGTATTGCCCGCATAGGTGAGGGGCACCAACAGATCCAGATCCCCTGCCTGAATCCACACCTCCCAGTCCTGTTGCAACCTCTGGATCCGCTCGTTCTCCGGCAGAGCATACACCGCCGCCGACAGGATCACCTGCGGATCTAACCGCTCTAAAGTAGAGGCCACATCCGAGACGAATTGATTCACCAAGCCGGTGCGAAACTCGGTCCACTGGCGCCACAGGGATCGATTCTGATTGGCATTGATCTGCAGGGGATCCACCCCAGTCATCTGTTGAAACTGGGAGCGGGCCACTTGACCATAGCCGAAGGTGGCTCGACTGGCGGCATTCTGAAAGGGATAGCGAATGTAGTCCAGATGGATACCATCCACCCCATACTCCACCACCATCTCCGTGATCAGATCCAACAGATAGCGACGCACCTGCGGATTGGCCGGATCCACCCAGGTCTCAGGCTGTCCACCCGGAAACATCCGCTGCCGACGATCGAAATTGGCCCACTCTGGGTGAGCGGTCAGGACGGGGCCGGGATAACTCTCCGGCAGACGGATCTCGGGCAGAACATTGTGTCGCCTATTGCCCACCGCAAAGGTCCACATCCAGGCATGCAGCTCGATGTCTCGCTCATGGGCTAGCTTTACCGCCGCCCGTAACGGATCCCAACTGCGGGTTAAGGGATTCTGCTCCGGAGCGATCCGGCTGGGGTAGATGGGAAAACCGGCATTGATCGTCTCAAAGAAGACAGTGTTGATCCCGGCTGCCGCCAACCGATCGAACACCTGAGCCAAGCCCGCCTCCGAGCCCGACTCCACGATCGTGCCCCGATCCAGCCAGATGGCCCGCACCTCCGGCAACGCAGTCAACCCGTCCACGGGATAGTTCTGCCACAGATCGGAGCGAGCCTGTTCAAACGCCTCCCTGGCCATCTGATCCTCTCCCTGTTCCGCCCAGGTGGGCAACTGCTGTATCACCTGCTTGGCCCCCTCGATCACCGCCTCATAGACACGGGGGGATCCATCATTCTGGGTTGCCTTGGTCAACACCAACGCACTCTCCACCCGACCCACCAAATTGCCCAGCTCCTGGCGCATCGAGATCACCTCCAGGGCGCTCAACGGCAGAGCCGGGGCCACAAACTCGGGCGGAACCCCTGCGGTATCCCCCTGGGGATCGGACGGGGAGGCGAGCTGAGGAACAGGGTCCAACCCCTGTTGTAGATAAGTCAGAGCCGCCTGCAGCCATTGCTGATCGGTGGATCGACGAGCCCTATCCTCGCTCTCCCCCCAGCGCCACCCCAGATAAACCGTCCGAGCCGTCGCGATCACCGCATAGGGATTCCCTGAGATCCCGGACCAGGAGGCCACCAACCGACTCTCAGGACCTGTGGGGATCAATCGTCCCCCTGGGAGGGGTGTCGTTGAGGTCACCGAGTCAGCCCAGCGACTGCCAGCGAAAGGGGTCACCTGGATCGAAGCGGTACTGGCCAGATCCTCACTCCAATACGCCCCAAACACCTGACGGGTCCGATCATTCAAACCCGAGGGCAGATCCAAGGGTCCACTGACGATCAATCGCCCCTGTCCTTGCTCCAGCCATGTCGCCAGATTCTGCAGCTGGGTCAAACTGAGATCACTCGGATCCGGCAGGAACACCACTCGGGCCTCCTCCAGTTGCGGCGCCGTGATCTGAGATCGATCCATCACCTGAAACGAGAGATCTGCCTCCTCCAACTGCTGCGTGATCTGGGGCCAACTGTCATTGCCGGATCGGATCACCGTCAGGGAAGCCTCCGCTTGAGCCATCACCGTCCAACTGAGTAGACTGGTCACAAGTATGGAACCCATCACCAGGATCCCTAACAGCACTCGTTCTAAGATCCGACCCGACTCCCCCCTGGAACGCCACAGCTTGAACAGACTAGACATAATCCCTCACTCCTTTCAGCGATCCAGATCGCGGCTTCAGGTATTGCAAAACAGGCCCCCACTATCCTACAGCCGATCCTTGAGTCCGTGGATGAACGTATCCTGATAACCCCTGAAACATTGCGGATCTAGCCGCTGAGGGTGAGATTTCTCGGGTTTTCGGCCTGAGAAGCGGCGATCGGGGGAGATCCTGTGGGATGCTGTTGATCTACCCAGAGCCATTGACAGAAGAAGAGGATCGAGTCCCTTGCGCGTTGGTATTGTCGGTACAGGATTTGCGGCTCGTCTACGGGCGGAGGCGGTTCAGGCGGATGGTCGAGCCAAGCTGATCGCGGTCTCCGGTCGTCAGGGGGAACGAGCCCAGCAGTTTGCCAGTGAGTTTGGCGCCACCCCCTACACCGATTGGTTGGAGATGTTACACACCGGTAACCTAGACTTGGTGTTTATCTCCACCATCAACCGTGACCATGGCTCGATCACTCGCGCCACCCTGGGGGCTGGGATCCATGCGGTGGTGGAATATCCCCTGGCCTTCCAGCTGGCTGAAGCCCAAACGTTGGTGTCCCTGGCTCAGGATCGGGATCGGCTCCTCCATGTGGAGCATATCGAGCTGCTCAGCGGCGTCCATCAGTTGCTGAAGCGGGAGATCCCTGGCCTGGGTACAGTATTCTCCGTCACCTACACCACCATCAACGCCACCCGTCCGGCCCCGGATCGCTGGACCTATGAACCCGATCTATTCGGATTCCCTCTGATCGGTGCTGTATCCCGACTGCATCGTCTGTTGGATCTGTTTGGCCCCATCCAACAGGTGAGCTGCCAGCTGCGTTACGAAGGCCCCGATCTGCCCCGACGGTTTCACAGTTGCTACTGTGTGGCCACCCTACGGTTTCTCAGTGGTCTCGTGGGTACGGTGACCTATGGCAAGGGCGAATCCCTGTGGCGATCCCAACGCAGCCTGGATGTGAATGGCCACCTGGGGGCGCTGTTGATCGATGGGGAACAGGCGGTGTTATTGCGACCGGATGGGGCTCAACCCATGGATGTGGGCTCGCGACGGGGGCTGTTTCAGCAGGATACCCATATGGTGTTGGAACATCTGTTAAATGGCCAATCCCTGTATGTTGATCCCAAGCAAATGCTCCATGCCCTAGCGGCTGCGGAGGCGGCCCAACAGTCTGCCCAAGCGGGCCAAACCATCACCCTCAAGTCGTAACGAACTCCAGATCCACTCGATGCATGATCCACAATGAGAGATCGATAGCAGTGATCTTTTCAGTGATCCCAGTTCCCCGGATCCGCTCGTTGCCCCTCAGGGAGACCCCGCCATGGCCCCGATCCAGATCCATCACTTCCGTAAAGCCAAGCAGCAGGGCCAGATCTTAGTAGCCTTAACGGCCTGGGATCAAACCTCCGGTCAACTGGTGGATCAGGCTGGGGTGGATCTGATCTTGGTGGGGGATAGTCTGGCCATGACGATCCTGGGGTACAGCTCCACCCTGCCCGTCACTCTGGAGGAGATGTTACACCATTGCAAGGCGGTGCGGCGGGGGGTTCGTCATGGCTTTCTGGTGGCGGATCTCGCGTTCATCAGCTATCAAAACAACCGCGAACAGGCCCTGATCTCGG
>CAYSEO010000141.1:0-11125 GCA_964429885.1 uncultured bacterium | reverse complement strand
GAAGCGGGCGGTGGGAATCGAACCCACGACAACAGTTTGGAAGACTGTAGTTTTACCATTAAACTACGCCCGCAAGATCCGGAGCCATCTCCCGAATAATGATACTAGCATCCTTACCCCGCGAGGAGAACCCCAGGGGTTGATCTTAGGGTTTGGCCGCCCAGATCCCCCAGGAGAGATCGGAAAACGATCGCATCTCCACCTGGAACCCTAGCCCCCGCAACCGCTCCTGAGCCGTATCCAGAGGCCAATAGAACTCCTCCAAGATCCCCTCTGCCACCTCCGGATGGCCTGCTGTTCGGTACTCCGCCGCCTGCTGTTCCCGGATCCCAGCCGCCGCCAACATCAGATCCCCAAACACGGCTCGTCCCCCTGACTTGAGACGTTCCCAGATCCGCTCGAAGAGGATTGTCTTCTCAGGATCTGTCAGGTGATGGATGGCATAGGTGCTGATCACCGCATCGTAGGCGCGATCCACTTGGTCAAACACCTGCAGCAGATCCGTCTGGTGGTATCTGACGGTGGGTAGATGGCTCAGTTTCGGTCGAGCCCGATCCAACATCTGCCCTGAGATGTCCACACAATCCAGCTCCCCACAGATCGGGATCAGTCGGGCCAGATTGCCAGTTCCCGTGCCCAGATCCAACACTGAGGCGGTGGGCGAGATCTGAGCTGAGCGGATCACCCACTCCAGGACCGCTTGATACCCAGTCCGGACGGGATCCTGCTCGTTGGCGACATCCTGGTCATACGCTGCGGCCTCAGGGTCATGGTTGAACCGATCCGCATATTGGCTGCGCATGTCTGGCTCCTTAGAACACAGCTCAAGATTAATCCGATCCTAGGGAAGAAAACGAGATGTCGCTTTTTCGGTGGTGGAAGTCTCTCCCTCAACCCAGATCACCGCAGCGGATCTGCGTGCTATGGGAATCACTCCGGAGCGAGCCCGCCGCTGGTTTCGCGATCACCTGGGTATGACCTTCGCCGAGTGGTGTCGAGGCCGCCGGTTAGCCGGAGCGTTCACCCAGATCAAAGCAGGAGCTCCCCTGGATGAGGTAGTGTTCGATCAGGGCTACGATTCCCACAGACGATCTCCTATGACGAGTTAGCGCAACGGATCGACCAACCCACAGCCCTGCGAGCCGTAGCCCGCGCCAATGGCATGAACCGGATCAGCATTTTGATCCCCTGTCATCGGGTGATCGGTAAGGATGGCGCTTTAACAGGATATGGGGGTGGGCTGTGGCGCAAACGATTGTTACTGGAGTTGGAGCGTACCCATCAATTGCCCGGACCTGACCGGTGATTGAGCCGTTCAGCGATTTAGGAGATCAGCAAAATTGCTTTGACCCCCTTTTGTTACAATCAGGGCTCATATCACCCTGGGATCGCCCAATCTCGCTCCCAGCACTCCCATCCCCAGGAGGATCGCCATGGCCAAGCCGGAATCCGTCAACTACAAGCTGCCCAGTGGCTTCGATATCGAGCTGCTACCGGGGGAGCGCCGTTTGGAGATCCAGATCATGGACAAGATTCGGTCTGTGTTTGAGCGCTATGGCTTTACCCCGATCGAGACCCCTTGTGTGGAACGGCTAGAGGTCCTACAGGCCAAGAATAGTCAGGGGGAGAGCAGCCAGGGGGACAACATCATCTACAGTATCCATCCCATTCTGCCCCCCGATCAGCAAGGGGATGGAGAGGAGAAAGAGAGCTCCGGTGGCGAGATCCGCGCCCTTAAGTTTGATCAAACTGTGCCCCTAGCTGCTTACATCGCCCGTCACCGCAACGATCTGGTGTTTCCCTTCGCTCGCTATCAGATGGATATGGTATTTCGGGGGGAGCGGGCCAAGAGAGGTCGCTATCGACAGTTCCGCCAATGTGATATTGATGTGGTGAGTCGGGGGGATCTGAGTCTGCTTTACGATGCCCAGATGCCCGCCATTATCGCCGAGATCTTTACGGCTATCGATATCGGTCCATTTCTGATTCGGATCAATAATCGCAAGGTGTTGACCGGTTTTTTCCAAGCAGTGGGTCTGGTGGAGGATAAGATCCGATCCTGTATCAAGATCGTGGATACTTTGGAAAAGGTTGGTCCTGGTAAGGTGAAACAGGGATTGGAAGCGCTAGGAGCCAACGGGGATCAAGCAGATCAAATTATCATATTCACCCAGATCCATGGGGACGCGGATCAGGTTTTGGATAAGCTCTCCCATCAGTGTGAGGCGTTGGGATCACCTGCAGATCTTCAACAGGGGATCATGGAATTACAACAGGTGATTCAGGGGGTCCGCTCCTTGGGAGTGCCTGAGGATCGCTTTTGTATTGATCTATCCATCGCCCGAGGATTAGATTACTACACTGGCACCGTCTATGAGACCTCCTTAGTAGGCTATGAGTCCTTGGGCAGCATCTGTTCTGGCGGGCGCTACGACGATCTAGTTGGGCTCTTTGTGGGAGAGAAAATGCCGGGGGTTGGGATCTCCATTGGACTGACTCGATTGCTCCGTCGCCTGATGGAGGTTGAGATTCTAAAGCCTTTGCCTCAAAGCCCAGCTCAGGTGATGGTGATCCATTTAGAGGTGGAGCTGATGCCAGTTTATCTGCAGATCTCACAACAGCTACGGGCTGCCGGGATCTCGGTCTTGACTGGATTTGAAAAGCGGGGTGTGGGTAAGCAGTTTCAACAGGCGGATAAGCTGGGAATCCCGCTCTGTGTGATCATTGGCCCAGAGGAGTACGCTGCAGGTCAGTGCCGGATCAAGCATCTGGTCTCGGGGGAACAACAGGATGTGGCCCTGCAGGAGATGGTGGAGAGGGTTCAGGCACAGTTGAGGTGATCTTCTCTGGGGTCAGTTCCGAGTCCGTGACTCTTGCCCTCAGTTGACCCGAGGCAAATTCGATCGTCAACTCCGTCCCTATGGGGATATGAGGGGATCGAACCCATGCTCCAGACTGTTGTCTCACTAAGGCATAACCCCGTCGTAAAACCTCACGAGGATCCAGAGCCTCCAGTTGTTCCTGTAGAGATCGCTGTCTGAGTTCAGTCTGCTGAAATCGCTGCTGCACAGAGCGGATCAGACGCTCCTGTAATACCTCTAGATCCTGGTGATGCTCCCTCAGCTGATATTGGATCTGGAGCCCTTCTAGTTGCTGAGTTAGATCTACAATGCTTTCCTCTTGATCCCTTAAATAATTCACCACAACCTGCATCAATCGTTGAGCCAGATCCTGTTGTTCCTCCTCTAGATCAATCAACCTGGGCACCGCTCGCTCTGCCGCCGCCGTGGGGGTATGAGCCTGTTGATCCGCTGCCAGATCTGCCAGGGACTCATCTCGTTGGTGACCAATGCCGGTGATCACAGGGATCCGGCACTCCGCCACCGCTCGCACGACTCGCTCATCGTTGAAGCAGACCAGATCCTCCGCAGCTCCCCCACCCCGAGCCAGGATCACCAGCTCTGCCCGTCCATCCCGTTCCACCCGTTGGATCGCGGTAGCAATGGAGTCGGGGGCCTGATCCCCTTGAACAATGGCGGGGGAGAACAGGACCTGCAATCCTGGATACCGAGATCGGAGCGTGCGTTGAACATCCCCCCAGGCGGCGGCTTGCGGAGAGCTGACGACTGCAATGCAGCTGGGATGGCTGGGGAGCAAACGTTTTAACTCCGGATCAAATAAGCCCTCCGCTGACAAGCGAGTCCGTAATTGTTGATACTGTAGGGCTAATAACCCCTCACCCGCTGGTAGGATCTGCCAGATCTGGATCTGATAAGTGCTGGTTTTGGAGTAAGTGCGGATCTGTCCGAGGGCGATCACCTGCTGACCCACCTGAGGCAGGAATGTTAATTTCGCCACCTGATGGGCCCACACCACCCCCTTGAGGCCATCTCCGGACTCCGGATCCATCAGAGTTAGAAACAGATGACCGTTGCGATGGGGACTGCTGCTAGAGATCTCCCCCACCACCCACAGCCGCACCAGATAGGGATCCTCTGCCAAGAGGGATTGTAAATATCCCGCGATCCCAGCCACCGATAGGACTAGATCCCCACCGGTTAGATCAGCCAGATGCAGTGCAGTTTCGGGATCTGAGGAGAGGAAACGAGAATTCATCATCAGAGAGTGCGCGCAGGTTAGATCCTATAATAGATCCTTATTCTTGGTGCGAACCCGCTCATAAAACTCCTCCATCACCTCAATGAAAGATCTGTCCTTCTGCCAAAAGGGTGGATCTTCTCCCATCTTCCTAATCAAAATGGCGGAGAGACTGGATGAGGGATCAGGCTCGACGGAGGCTGGTAAACGTTTGGATCCCTGCCAGTAATCCCGTAGTGCCACCACAGAGGGTGCAGGGTCGGGAACAGGGCGTGTGAAGTAGGACTCCACCGGATCAGGAGGGAGCTCCTGTTGGATCAATTCCAGAGCCAGAGCCTTGCCCAGTGGTGTCTTGGCCAGTTCGATCTGGAGCTGATCTCGGGAGAGACCGCGTAGCTCAAACAGCAAAAAGGGATCTTGATCGAGCTCCTGAGCAAATCGATAGTAAAGTCCTGCGATATGTTTGCAAGGATTACTTGAATCTGGGCAGGAACAGTGGGTCGTAAAGTCCTTCCGATGAGAGGGTAACAGATGCTGACCCACCTCCGTGAAGCTTTCCTCGATCGTTTCCGGCATCTCATTGAGCATCAGCTTCGAGACTGTGCTGGCCTTTGTCGACAGATGAGCAATGATCTTGGACCACTTCTTGTCGGAGATCGGAGCCATTGAGATCTGGGTGTTGTACCGAGGCTCTTCATACACTTCGAAATAGGGATTGACATTGCCCCGGATCTGAGCATAAATGATCCCTTCCTGAATGCCAAAATCCAAGATGCGGCTGGGGCTAGCATAGGATTTACCCCGTTGCAGACGACTGGGATCTGTAAAGGACTCCAAAGCATGTAAAAACCGACTGCCCCACCAGGTACGACTCATCTTAGCCATTGTTCTACTCCACCATCGCGGTTTGACTTAAACGGATCAACTGCTTAAAGGACTCATTATCCAGCTGGCTTAACCAGGACTCATCACTTCCGACGATCGATTCTGACAGCTTACGTTTATCCTCGATCATCTGATCGATCTTCTCCTCCAAGGTCCCCATGGTAATGAACTTATGGACCAAGACAGTTTTCTGCTGCCCGATCCGAAAAGCCCGATCTGTGGCTTGATTCTCCACTGCTGGATTCCACCACCGATCGAAGTGAAACACATGATTAGCGCGAGTCAAGGTAATGCCCACGCCCCCAGCTTTCAGGGAGAGCACAAAGATTGAGGGCTCCGAGTCCGGATCCTGGAAGTCAGAGATCATCTGATCTCGTTTCTTTTGGGAGGTGCCGCCATGGAGATAATAGGTGGGATAATGATATTTCCCTTTAAGTGTGGATTGTAAGACCTCACCGATCTCTGTGAACTGGGTAAAGATCAACAAACTCTCGCCCTCCTGTAATACCTCCTCGATCATCTCTAGCAGACGTCCTAGCTTGTGGGATCGTTCAGGGGAGAACTCACTCTCATCTTGGAGAAACTGACGAGGGTGATTACAGATCTGTTTCAATCGAGTTAGGGAGGATAGGATCAATCCCTGGCGCTGGATCCCTTCTTTTTCTTTGAGACTCTCCTCGATCTGTTTGACCACAGCCTGATAGAGAGAGGCTTGCTCCTTCGTGAGTGAACAGTAGATCTTTTGTTCCAGCTTCTCCGGGAGATCGCTAATGATAGTGGGATCCGTTTTCACACGACGCAGGATGAAGGGTTCCACTAAGCGCCTTAGCAGTGTTGCTTTGGCTGGATCGTTATTGTTCTGGATCGGCACCTCAAAAGACTTCCGGAAGTGGGTCTGTTTGCCCAGATAGCCGGGATTGAGGAAATTAAAGATCGACCACAGATCCATGAGCCGATTCTCCACGGGGGTACCGGTCAACGCCAATCGATGTAGTGCGTTCAGACTCAGGATCGCTTTAGTCTGGGCTGCCTTAGGGTTCTTGATGTTCTGAGCCTCATCGATCACCACCCGCTGCCAGGTGAGGTTAGTTAACAATGACTGATCCAAGCGAGCCAGAGTGAACGAAGTGATCACCACATCATAGTCCTGACATTCCTGTAAAAAGGCTCCCTTCTCCTGAGTTCGATCGGATCCATGCCGTAATAGCACCCGGAGTTCTGGGGCAAACTTATGGATCTCCCGTTGCCAGTTGCCCAAAACTGAGGTGGGTACGATCAATAACGTGGGGGAGACTTCCTCCTGCTGAGCCCGTTCATAAATCAAATGAGCGATCACCTCCACCGTCTTACCCAAACCCATATCGTCAGCCAGACAGCCATTCAAACCAAGGGAATCTAGATAATTTAACCAAGCCACACCTCGTTTTTGATAATCCCGCAAGGATCCTTGAAAGCCAGGGGGATCTGAGATCAACTCCAGCTGACTCTTATCCTGTAACTGCTCCCACATCTGAGCCAGTGCATCCTGAGGATCGATCTCCACCTCCACGGCTCCCTCTCCCGTGGCAGATTGTTTGATCAGCTCCAACATGGACATTTCCTGTTCTTGAGATCCTTGAGATCGCCACAGGTCCAAGATCTCCTGCATCTGAGATTGATCGAGCTCTACCCATTGTCCTCGAAAATAAACCAAAGGGATCTTTGCCTGCACCAGTTGCTCCCACTCCTCAGGTGTGATCTGTTCGTCTCCCAGGGCTAGTTCATAGTGATATTTCACCAACTTATCTGCGCTAAAGTAACCCTTTTTTGACGCCGATCCACTGGGGGCTGTTGACTTGGCCTTCACCTTCAACTTGGCCCGTCGTCGTCCGGAAGGAGTCCACCAGGCTGGCATCACCGCTTTGAACCCAGCATCCTCCAACACCCAAACCTGCTCCTGTAGAAAACCAAAAACCTCCTCCAGGCTTAGTGATAATCCTACAGGCTGATCAGTCTCCATACCCTCCCAGATCTTGGGCCAGATCCGAGCCCCATAGCCTAAGTTAAGTAAAACGAACCGTTCTAGATCAGAACGATCGCTATCCAATAATTTTGCCTGAGACCGACGCTTTGGTAGGGAGAGAGGCCAATAGTCCGCTAGATCTAACTTGAGAGAGGGATCCTGTCTGGAGCACACCAAAAACCACAGCTGCCATTCCCCATCGATCTCGTCGGGATCCTCCAACCGAAACCCCATCTGTAGATCGGTATCGAGATCAATGGGATTCAGCTGCTGTCGCCAGGTCTGCCAGTGTTGATAGGTCTTGCGGATGGAATCAAGTTCTAAAGGTTTCTGAGTCGGGTTCCAGCGTTTACAGGAGAAGATCAGTGTATCCTTGATCTTATTCTCCATCACTTGGGGGAAAGGCATCTTAGTAACAATATCTGTGATCAGAAACTCTGAGAAATGTCTTAATAGAGTCTCTCGATCATGACATTGGATCAGATCTGAGTCTGGAGGCTCGGAGAAACCACAGACACAAGCTAAAGGCATCCACTCTAAAGCCTGTTTGATGAGATCTTCATAGAGATCGGAATGGATTTCCCATCCAAAATGAACCAGACCTTGAGGCTGATGGACTTTCTTTTTCCTGCCTTTACCTCGAGAGCTTAACGATGTCTCTTGTGGGATCTGATATTTGAGGGATGGGATATAGTGATCCTTGTCGATCACCTGATGAAATCGTTGGGTGAAATGATACCAGAAGCCCAGATCGGAGCCCATCTGGATCTCCTCAGGTTGGGTTAGGCAGAGGAAGTGCAGATCCCGCAATAGAGGGATCACGTTACACGCCTGGTAATAGCGAGACCCCTCTGAGAGATGGATTCGAACCGGATAACAGTCG
The DNA here is from genome assembly GCA_964429885.1 of uncultured bacterium. Taxonomy (GTDB): domain Bacteria; phylum Cyanobacteriota; class Cyanobacteriia; order Thermostichales; family Thermostichaceae; genus CAYSEO01. Next base: position 3,257 of record CAYSEO010000141.1, on the reverse strand, counting down.
ATCTGCCAGTAGCTGAGCCCCTCCGGATCAGGGACCTCCTGCTCCAGATATCGGATCATCTCCGGGGAAGGTAAAGGTGATCCGTTCGCGGTCGGTAAGAGGAAAGTCTGCTCACTGAGATCCTTGGAGGTACGGATCACAGGCTTCAGGCCCAGGGTCTCCCGGAGAAAGGGTACCAGTGTCTCTAAGGGCAGGTGACGAGGATGACGGGGAAGCCTGGTTGATCCCGGCTGAGCTGACTCTCCATCGGTTGCCTTGGCCTTGGCCTTACGAAGACGAACCTGCAGGTCCTCCTGAGTCTCAACCCACAGCACGAAGCTGCCCAGTTGGACAAAGGCATCAGTGAGCTTAGGGAGCCAGGTCCCATGTAGGATCTTCATCGCCGTCAGAGGAACAAAGCAGTCTGTCCCTTAGGTTAACTTATCGGAACCCCGCAAGCTGTCTGTTGGGTACCAATCCACCTCAGATCAGTAGGAAGATCGTCTAGTTGAGCGTTGGAGGAGGACCTAGATCGATGTCCAAAGCCTCCCCAAAGTTGGGATCCTCCCTCAACTCCGTGGACTCCACACCACACTCAAACAGAGTGGTTCGGTATTGATAGGAGCGCAGCTCCCCGTTGACGATCGCCCCCGTGATATCAAACTGATACTCCCGATTGGGCTGCACTACACCCACCGTATAGGTCACTGTCGCCAAACCAAAGGACGGATCCCCTTCCTGAATATCGGAGACCGGCACCTGCTCCCCGGTTTGTAGATCGGTGATCCGGATCTGGACCCCACTTAGATCGGCCTCATCCCCCCGTGCTGTGACGGAGAAGGACCAGCGATAGGCTGACAGCGGTTGTCCTGAGAACCCAGCCAAGCGGAAGAGATAGCCATCGCGCTCCGGGAAGGCCACAAACCCCACCTCCGGATCAGGGATCTCAGGGTCGAAACTCAACACCCAGTTGGCATTCGCCTGGTTAAAAGAGCCACCATCCACTGGATCCACAGCGATACCGAAAGCACCCTCCGAGTACTGAGGAAACAGCATCCAGCGCCGATGGCCCACATCTGTAAAGTTATTCAGGCCAGGCTCCGCCATGTAGATATCCACTTGCCGGGTCAGCAAGAGCTCATCCGGTAGGCTCCCGAATCCTAATAGAGGACCACCACTCAAGTTACTGGCTCGTGCTCCCCGCAGGCCAGACTCCGAAAAACACCGGAAGTTACTGGGCGGATCATGGTTGACCCCATCATTGGCCAGGGTCATCAAGGCCGCCTGTTGGGCATCCAGCAGCAGATCAGAGTTGAGGGTAACTGGGGGCAAGGCGTGCAAACTACGCAAGAAATTGACCCGATCCATCAAAAACTGAGCCGCCTCCGGGGTGAGGGCACCGGGATCGCAGGTCGCAACACTGGAAGTTCGTTCAAAGATCTCCCCAGTAAATAACTGGGTGCGCCGATCCCCATCACAAAAAGGAGCAGCAGCAGGAATTTCCCCCACCGTAGGACCGGAGGGACTCAGATCCACCAAAGAGGGTGCATCACTGCCACCGCCGCCACCGCCACAGGAGATCAAAGGGAACAGCATCACTCCACCGGCTACTGTCCGGAACCAAACATTCAAGCGATTCATCCTGTGTCCTTTAGCTACCTGCCTCAGGAGTCGGGGTGGTTGGGGGACTGATGATGCTGGAATCGCCATCATCCCCGCAGGCCACTAAGCCCGTGACCAGAACCAACAGGATCAATCCTTTGCCAAAGAGAGAGAGAGAATAACCCATGGCCCACACCTGAATCTGTTCAGCTTTGTTATATCATCAAGTTCCAGATCTTCAGGCGACATCAGACAGGTTAATTAGATGTCTAGAACTAAGTCTCCAGATCCCATTCCAGATCTAGAGTGAGGGTTGTAAATCACTACTACCGATAGTGCTTAAGGGCTCCGGATTCGGACGATCCTTGAGATCAATTTGCGCTTCAGCGAATCCTGAAGATTTATTAAGGAGCCTCTCAGGATCTAGGGCCGAAGGATCTGAGATCAGCAACTGAGGTTGATCACAAAGGCCAGAACCTAACCCCAACCGCATCCCTTCAGGTTAACCTGGTACCATCAAGACCACCAGCTTCGATCTCCACGGCCTGATCTGCTGATTCAGATCCTCAGCCAGACTGAGAGTTGAGTGCATCTCGTGTCCACTCGGAGATCCTATGATCGGTTGAGCGGTGTGTTAGGTGGGTTGAGGAGACGATGAGAAAGGTTTTACTGGGATGTTTGGTGGCATGGGTCTCTGGCTGGGGAACGCTGGCGGCGGAAGCTCAATCGGCAGCAACGGAGATCGCCTGTGAGATCCTGATCGCCGGTGGTGGGCTTGGGGGAGTGGCGGCAGCCTACGATAGCCTCCGTCTGGGACATCAGGTGTGTATGACCGAGATCACCGATTGGATCGGAGGTCAGGTGAGTGCTCAGGGGGTCTCAGCTCTAGATGAGCGGCCCTTGCAACGGGAGAACGATATCTTTCCGTCTGGCTACTCCGAGTTTCGGCGGCGGGTGATCGCGACCTATAACGGAGATCCTAATCCGGGCAAGTGTTGGGTGAGTGTTTTGTGCTTCTCTCCTCAGGTGGGTCATCAGGTGCTGCGAGATATGTTGCAGCCCTATGTGGACAGCGGTCAGTTACAACTGTTCACGGGTACTGTGATCAAGGATGTTCAAGTCGAAGGGAACTTGATCACTCAGGTGGAGGCGATCACTCACATTCCTAGGCGTCCTGAATTGGAGGGAGGACAGCGAGGTAACCTCTCTGAATATCTGTTGGAGTGGTATGATCCCGAGCCCTCAGAGGACTGGGATAAGCGATCGATCCGTTTCATTCCCAGCGAGGATCGAGGTACAAAGCGGCTGCCCTGGATGGTGATCGATGCTACGGAGACCGGAGAGTTATGGCCGTTGACAGGGGTTCCCTATCGAGTGGGCACAGATCCCGAAAACCCATGGGAACCTGGTGCTGACTCAGGGACCGATCCTTACTGCACGCAAGGGTTCACCTATACCTTTGCCATGGAGCATACCTCTGTGCCTCAGGTGCCTTATAAGCCGCCGTTTTACGATCAGCCAGAGCATGTCGACGTAGTGGATCTCGTCGAACAGCTCGGCTTGGGCGTAGGCGCAGTAGAGGTTCGTCACGCCGGGGTCGAAGCCGGAGCCGAGCAGGGCCATCAGCCCCGCCTGCTCGAACCGCTCCTGGTACGCCCACTGCCACTTGTACTCGA
>CAYSEO010000140.1:6042-11157 GCA_964429885.1 uncultured bacterium | reverse complement strand
GGCAATAGTGTTTACACTCATGGGCACCTCTGCTCATTGAAAAAAATAGGTACGGAATCTCTATTTGTAATTCCATTGTACCTGAACAGGGACAGATTGTCCTCATTCTGTAGATCCCATGGTAGAAAGGTGTTGAGTGGTATCACCTGCCATGGCCTGATCGATTTCCAAGATTGGAATGCATTGTGTTCTTGTCGGGCTTATGTTTGCGCGATAAGAGTTGTGGCCTGTACTTAAACCCAAGTCAAGTTTTCAAGGTAAATATCTACCTTGGACAGGTTTCTTTATCTCTTGCAGGACCGAGTGTCATTCTGTGCAAACAGAAAGTCGATTGGTTATCAGCCTTTGCCTCAAATCTCAGCAACATACAACGAATAATGTCTATGATCCCAGAACAGATTCACCTGACCCGTCAGCTCGCCAACGCGCTTCTCGAAGCCCATGCCCAAGATCAACCTCTTGATCACCAACTGGCCCTGGATCTGGCTTATCGGGTCCTGATCATGGCGGATGGCTACCTGCAGATGTACCCGGATAGTGTCCCGGCCTTCCCCCGTACCCTCAAGATCGGTGACGTCAACCTGGTGATCGATCAGATCATCTCCATTGAGACCGACTTTCGGGAGGATCCCCTCTCCGATATCTGTGCCTGTATCCGCCTCAACCAGGATAAGTAGATCGGCAAAATTGCTTTGACACGCACTATATAGACTGTATAAACGTTTTTGCTGATCTACTTATCGACTACTATGTGCCGCTACGGTACAAGCCTGCCCTGGAGAAACTATTGGCCCTGGGCCTCGATCTGGAGACCTTACTGACCGATCCGGGGTCCTCAGCCCACAATCACAAGGGCCACCCCTGAGCCAAGCTCGCCCAGGCCGACCCGTCCATCTGTCCCCAGCAGATCACAAAAAAGGATCGCCACCTTGACGATCCTCGTGATCTTATGGGAGTTAGCCCAGAGCTTAGGAAGCGACCGCCACGCGGGCAGAGGACTCCGCTGCGATCTGCTCGTACACCGACCGGATCTTGAGACCCACCATGGTCTGGACCAGACCCGTGCCGTTGTGAGCCCCAGGGTACTCCGGGTGCTTGCGCAGTAACTCGGTGAGTTCCCCATAGTGACGGGTGCCCACCTCGCTCAGGTGCGTTTCCAGATAGACCATCTCGTCTAGATTATCGAACTGGCCATCGATCTCCAGCACCGACACCTCCGAGCCGTAGTAATCACCTGGCCCGTAGTTGATCCTCATGCCGGGATAGGAGCAGGTGAGTTTTTTACCGCAGGGAGTCCAGGTGATGGTGGAACCCTCATCGAACAGGTACACCGGCTGGAAGTACTTCACCCCTTCCTGCTGGATCATTCGCACCCGCAGCACCTTATGCTCCTGATCCAGTTCCGGCAGCAGCTTGGTGGGCAGCACCTCGATCACCACATCGGCGAACTTCTTCTGAACATCGATGTAGGCCTCAAAGTCCGGGCGACGGGCCTCGATGGAGCGCAACACATCCTCCCGAGTGTGACCCCGCTCCGCCATATCCCGCTGCACCTTCCAAGCCACCTTGATCTCTGAGCCCAGATCCAGGTAGACCTTGAAATCCAACAGATCCCGCACCCGCTCATCATAGAGAGGATGTAGACCTTCCAGCACGATGATGCGATTGGGATCCACCCGCTCCGGCGGATCGATCAATCCGGTCTCATGGTTGTAGATCGGCTTATCCACCGACTCCCCATGCTTGAGCGCCTTAGCCTGCTCATACATCAGGTCAAAATTGTTGGCCCGTGGATCCAGGGCCGTCACCCCCACCTTCTTGCGCTCGTAGCGATCCAGAGAGTGATAGTCATCCAGACAGATGGTGGTGATCAAATCATGGCCGAACAGATCCCCTAGCCGACGCAGGAAGGTGGACTTGCCGCATCCGGAATCTCCGGCGACGCCAATCATTACAACGCGATCTGGTTTTGCTGCCATAGGTTCTCCTCGGATAAACAGGGGCTAAGGGCCAATTGAGCTCCCTCAGGAATGATGGGGTGATCAGGGTCGGCTTAGGGTCACTCGGCATCGCGCCTACACAGCGGACCCTGGGGAGAGGAACGGTGACTCAAGCAACCGCCGCCACAGATGTCCTTGGGGGAATTCGGGGACTTGCCCGACTCAGACCATGATCCCGACTTGGGCACATGTTCCCACAGTTTAGGGTAAATTTAACAAAATCTCCAGAATTTAAGCTTTCCCAGCCCTCTGATTGGTAGGCCCCTCCACTTAGTCCTCCTGTGGGGTATGAGAAGGTCGTAGGCTGACCGCCCCGATCGGGCTCATGCCTGCCCCGCTCGGATCAAATTCAGGGGGGAACAAGGTGTCGCGATCGTAGTAGGCTCCCGTGAGGCGGGCCTCCTCTAGGGTGGTGCGATGCAGATCAGCCCCCCGCAGATCCGCTCGATACAGATTGGCCTGAACCAGATTGGTCTTGTGCAGGATCGCCCCCCGCAGATTGGCCTCCGAGAGATCCGCCCCGCTCAACACCGCCCGTCTCAGATCCGCCTCCGAGAGATCCGCGCCCCGCAGGTTGGCCCGCTGCAGGTTAGCCCCCGTCAGATCCGCCTGGGTGAGACGAGCCCGTTGCAGATCCGCCTCGATCAGCACCGCCTTGTCCCCCAACTTCACCTGACTGAGATCCGCTCCCGTCAATCGGATCTGGCTCAAGGTGGCCCCGCTGAGATCCACACCCGATAGATCCAATCCCTGGAACTCCCGTTCTCCGGTGGCATAGCGCTGTAGTAGATCCATGATCGTCATCTCTTTGGCCATAGTCTGAATCCTGGGTGGGTTAGGTCGATCACCCGAGCCCCTCGGGTCTCTATCGGATGAAGTCTGTCTGTCATTATCCTCGCCCAAGGGAGACCGGATCTCTGGCAGACTAAGACTAAGCTGACAAAAGTCATCATCCGTCATTGCCCGATCTAAATTCGCTATGACCACCCTCGAGATCAGGGGCGTGCCCCACCACATCCAGTGGATCTGCGCCGAGGCAGCCCCTCACCCCAGTGGCGATAAGCCGATCATGGTGTTTGTCCACGGCTGGGGCGGATCCGGTCGCTATTGGGAACAGACCGCCCAGCGCTTGACGGATCGATTTGACTGTCTCCTTTACGATCTGCGGGGTTTCGGTCGTACCCCTGAGACCCCTAGCCATCCCCGTGATCCTCGCTTTAGCATGGCTGCCTATGCCGCCGACCTGGGGGAACTCCTGGAGCAACTGGATCTGAGTCGGATCACCCTCAATGCCCACTCCATGGGAGCCTCCATCGCCACCCTCTATGCCGCCGAGGTGATCGCTCCCCAGCGGGTGGAACGCTTGATCCTCACCTGCAGTGGACTGTATACCTACAATCCCATCACCTTCGGTCTGTTTCATCAGATCGGCAGCTGGGTGGTGAGCCTGCGTCCCCGTTGGCTATCCCGGTTGCCGGGGATGGAACGGATGTTTATGGCTCGGTTCGTGCATCGCCCCCTGCCTACCCCTTTAAGTCGAGCCTTCCTGGAGGACTATCTGCAGGCGGATCAGACCACTGTCGTGGGCACCCTCTACACCGCCGTTAGCCGACAGGCAGCGGAGACCCTGCCCCTGGCGCTAAAGAACCTACAGATACCCACCCTGTTGGTGGCAGGTGAAAAGGATCAGATCATTCCCCCCCGTCTCGGTCAAAAGGCCATCCAGGTCAACCCCCAGATCCAGTACGAGGAGATCCCTAAAGTGGGACATTTTCCGATGCTGGAGGCTCCAGACGCCTATTTACAGATCCTGGATCGGTTTCTGCAACAACATCCCGTCCCAGCCTGAGCCTATGCTGATAGCGGGAGATCGGGAGTAAGGACAGCATGACGGCAACGAGCAATGGGGGAGTAGATCCGGGTTTTGCCTGTCTTGGGATCGATCACCTCCACTTTTATCTGGATGATGCGCTCCCCTGGGCCAGATGGTATCAACAGGTCTGGGGCTTTCAACTGCAGGGGCAACGGATCACCTCAGACACCCACAGCCTCTGGCTAAGTCAAGGGAAGATCCACCTGCTCCTGTCCCATGCTCTTCATGATCAGGGACCTGTGGCCGATTACCTCCGCCGCCATCCCCAAGGCATCGCCGATGTGGCCCTCCAGATCTCAGACGCCGAGCAAGCCCATCGCTGGTTGACTGCCCAGGGGCAGACCGTGCAATGGCGTGATCAAGATTCGATCAAACACCTACAGCTGCAGATCCCCATACCTTCCCATATGCCGGATCACCAGGGAATGGATCTCTGTCATAGCCTGATCGAACGATCTGGGCCTGAGGATCAGACTCGACTCCCCGGCCACAGCGGGTTTACTTCCGATCCCGTTCCATCGATCTCCTCTTTCTCCCACATCGATCATGTGGTGATCAACCTGCCCCAACGAGCCCTAGCTTCCATGGCGGATTGGTATACCCGCCTCTTCAACTGGCAGCCCCTCTACCGCTACACTGTGACCACCGATCGCTCTGGTCTCAACAGTATTGTCATGGGACCCGCTCCTCTCTCCAGTCCCCCATTGCTGATCGCTCTGAATGAGCCCCTCGATCCCGCCTCTCAGATCCAGGAGTTCATGGATGCCAATCAGGGGCCAGGGGTTCAACATGTGGCCCTCCACGCCGTCGATATCCTCAGCGCCGTCACCCAATTGCAACAGCAGGGCATCCGCTTTCTACCTATCCCCCAAACCTACTACCAGGATCTGCCTAACCCGCTACTGGACTACGATCCTCAGCAACTGGCCCACCGTCAGATATTAGTGGATCGGGCTCAGTTCCTCGATCAGCTCCTGCTGCAGATCTTCACCCAACCCCTATTTCCGGAGCCCACCTTCTTCTACGAGATCATTCAAAGACGCTGTGGGGCTCAAGGGTTTGGAGAGGCTAACTTTCAAGCTCTCTTCGCAGCGATCGAACGTCAGCAGCAACAGCGCTCCCCAAGCCCAACGTCCATTTGTCAGCAGCCTGGGCAACCCGTGACCCGGCCAGCGGCGACCGGCCCACGTCACCAGCCACCACAAACCGGCCGCCGCCACAAACATTGTCGCCGGAAAGCTC
>CAYSEO010000140.1:0-6032 GCA_964429885.1 uncultured bacterium | reverse complement strand
CGCAGCAACAGCGCTCCCCTGCCCCGGCACCAGCCCCCCAGATGCCCCGCCCCGGCAATTGACAGAGGCCTGAGAAAGTTGCTACGATCCTTTTTCGTCAAGTCAACTCACCCTGGGACCCCACCACAGAGATGCCCACGATCCAACAGCTGATCCGAGATGAACGGAGCGTAGCCCTTCGCAAGACAAAATCCCCGGCTTTGCGGGCCTGTCCCCAACGCCGTGGGGTTTGCACCCGAGTCTACACGACCACACCCAAAAAGCCCAACTCAGCGTTGAGAAAAGTGGCTCGGGTTCGGTTGACATCAGGCTTTGAGGTAACAGCCTACATCCCTGGGATCGGTCATAACCTGCAGGAGCACTCCGTGGTCATGATCCGAGGCGGTCGGGTTAAGGATCTGCCAGGGGTTCGCTACCATATCATTCGGGGCACCCTGGATGCAGCCGGTGTCAAGGATCGCAGGCAGGGACGATCCAAGTATGGGGCCAAGCGTCCCAAGCCTGGGCAACAGGATAGCAGCGGCGGCAAGAAGAAGAAATAGTGGTCGATCTCACCCGTCCTTGGCGCTCCTCCGGCTCAGCACTGCAGCTGCAGGATCGCGGTCCATGTCCTGTATCTCAACCCATCGTTCTCTGAACCCATTACGAACCAACGCTTATGTCTCGCCGTAATCGTGCTCCCCACCGGCATATCCCTCCCGATCCGAAATTTGGCAGCGTTCTGGTCACTATGCTGATCCGGAAGCTGATGCTACATGGCAAAGGATCTCTGGCCTCCCGTCTGGCCTACGATGCCATGTCGATCATTGAGGAGCGCACCGGCACTGATCCGCTCACCGTTGTGGAGAATGCCATCCGCAACGCCACCCCCATGTTGGAGGTCAAGGCCCGTCGGGTGGGGGGTGCCACCTATCAGGTGCCCATGGAGGTCCGGGGGGAACGGGGCACCTCTCTGGCTCTGCGCTGGATCGTGCGGTTCTCACGGGAGCGTCCGGGGAAGACCATGGCCCAGAAGCTGGCTAACGAGTTAATGGATGCCTCCAACGAGACGGGTAACGCTATCCGGCGTCGGGAGGAGACCCACCGGATGGCTGAGGCCAATAAGGCCTTCGCTCACTATCGTTACTGATCTTCAAGGGTCCGGAGCCGCCAGCTCAGCTGGCACAAAAACCTTCCGGATCCCGATGGGGAGAGGTACACCCAGGATTTAGACTGGCAAAGGGATCGACAAAAGCCGCTAAGATTGTAACGGAACATTTAGTCGATACAGCCTCAGGTTTCGCACTACCGCACAGGCATCGAGGAGGTCACCGTGGCACGGGCATTTGAGCTGGAGAAGGTTAGGAATATCGGGATCGCTGCCCATATTGATGCGGGCAAGACGACCACCACCGAGCGGATCTTGTTCTACTCGGGCATCATCCACAAGATGGGCGAGGTGCACGATGGTAACGCGGTGACGGACTGGATGTCTCAGGAGCGGGAGCGGGGCATTACGATCACGGCGGCGGCCATCAGTACCAGCTGGATGGATCATCGCATCAACATCATCGATACCCCTGGGCACGTGGACTTCACTATCGAGGTGGAGCGCTCCATGCGGGTGTTGGATGGGGTGATCACGGTGCTGTGTTCGGTGGGTGGCGTGCAGCCTCAGACGGAGACCGTTTGGCGTCAGGCGGAGCGCTATCGAGTACCCCGCATCGGCTTTGTCAACAAGATGGATCGCACCGGGGCCAACTTCTACAAGGTGGTGGATCAGGTGCGGGATCGACTGCGGGCTAATGCGGTGCCCATCCAGATCCCCATCGGCAGTGAGGGAGAGTTCTCCGGCATCGTCGATCTGGTGGGGATGCGCGCCTACATCTACACCAATGACCTGGGCACCGACATTCAGGTCACCGACGAGATCCCTGAGGATGTTAAGGATCTGGCGGACGAGTATCGCAACAAGCTGATGGAGGCTGTGGCGGAGACCGATGAGGCGTTTCTGGAGAAGTTCTTTGCTGAGGAGGAATTCAGTGAGGAGGAGTTGAAGGCAGCGGTGCGGAAGGCCACCATCTCCTGGGAGCTGATGCCGATGCTGTGTGGCTCTGCCTTCAAGAACCGAGGTGTACAGCGTCTGCTGGATGGGGTGGTGGATTATCTGCCCGCTCCTATCGATGTACCCCCGATCCATGGTCTGCTGCCTAGCGGCGAGGAAGTGATCCGCAAGTCCTCCGATGCAGAACCGATGTCGGCCCTGGCCTTCAAGGTGATGTCCGATCCCTACGGGCGCCTCACCTTCGTGCGGGTTTACTCCGGTGTGCTGCAGAAGGGCACCTACGCCCTCAACTCCACCAAGGATAAGAAGGAGCGGCTGTCTCGTCTGATCATCCTGAAGGCAGATCAGCGGGAAGAGGTGGACGAGCTGCGCGCCGGTGACCTGGGGGCGATCATTGGCCTCAAGGACACCACTACTGGGGATACCCTTTGTGATGAGAAGGCGCCCGTGATCCTGGAATCTCTATTTATCCCGGAGCCGGTGATCTCGGTGGCAGTGGAGCCCAAGACCAAGAGCGATCTGGACAAACTATCCAAGGCCCTGCAGGCTCTGTCGGAGGAAGATCCGACGTTCCGAGTGGCTGTGGACCCCGAGACTAACCAGACGGTGATCTCAGGCATGGGCGAGCTGCACCTGGAGATCCTGGTGGATCGAATGCTGCGGGAGTTCAAGGTGGAGGCCAACGTGGGGGCACCTCAGGTGGCCTACCGGGAGACCATCCGGAAGCAGGTCAATCGGGTGGAAGGCAAGTTCGTCCGTCAGAGTGGGGGTAAAGGTCAGTATGGCCATGTGGTCATCGATCTAGAACCCATGGAGGCGGGCACCGGCTTTGAGTTTGTCTCCAAGATCGTGGGGGGATCCGTTCCCAAGGAATTTGTGGGTCCTGCCGAGCAAGGCATGAAGGAGGCCTGTGAGTCTGGCGTGATCGCGGGGTATCCCCTGATCGACGTCCGGGCCACCCTGGTGGACGGTTCCTACCACGATGTGGACTCCAGTGAGATGGCCTTTAAGATCGCCGGATCGATGGCCATGAAGGACGCGGTCAAGAAAGCCAGCCCTGTCCTGCTGGAGCCCATGATGAAGGTCGAGGTTGAGGTGCCTGAGGACTTCCTCGGGGATGTGATCGGGGACATCAACTCTCGGCGGGGACAGATGGAGGGGATGAACACGGACTCTTCCTCCGGGATCTCCAAGGTCACGGCCAAAGTGCCGTTGGCGGAGATGTTCGGCTATGCCACCGACATCCGCTCCAAGACCCAGGGGCGAGGCACCTTCTCGATGGAGTTCTCCAGCTATGATGAGGTGCCCCGCAACGTGGCGGAGACCATCATCGCCAAGAATAAAGGAAACGAGTAACACACAAGGAAGATAGACACCCATGGCACGCGCAAAGTTTGAGCGGAACAAACCCCACGTCAACATCGGCACCGTCGGCCACGTTGACCACGGGAAAACCACCTTGACCGCTGCGATCACCACCACTCTGTCCGTTTCAGGATCCAAGGCCCGCTCCTACGAGGACATCGATGCGGCTCCGGAGGAGAAGGCTCGCGGGATCACGATCAACACCGCTCACGTGGAATACGAGACGGGCAATCGCCACTATGCCCACGTGGATTGTCCCGGCCACGCAGACTATGTGAAGAACATGATCACGGGTGCAGCTCAGATGGATGGAGCGATCCTGGTGTGTTCGGCGGCGGATGGTCCTATGCCTCAGACTCGGGAGCATATTCTACTGGCTCGGCAGGTGGGGGTGCCCAGCCTGGTGGTCTTCCTCAACAAGGAGGACATGGTGGATGACGAGGAGCTGCTGGAGCTGGTGGAGCTGGAGGTGCGGGAGCTGTTGTCCGCCTACGATTTCCCTGGGGATGACATCCCTGTGGTGACTGGATCGGCCCTCAAGGCTCTCGAAGCGATGATGGCCAATCCCAAGACGGGGCGGGGCGAGGATCCTTGGGTGGACAAGATCTACGCTCTGATGGATGCGGTGGACGACTTCATCCCCACACCGGATCGGGATGTGGACAAGCCCTTCCTGATGGCGGTGGAGGACGTGTTCTCCATCACGGGTCGGGGCACGGTGGCCACGGGCCGGATCGAGCGGGGCATCGTCAAGGTGGGCGAGACTGTTGAGCTGGTGGGCTTGGGTGAGACCCGTTCCACCACCGTTACCGGTCTGGAAATGTTCCAGAAGACCCTGGAGGAGGGCATGGCCGGAGACAACGTGGGTGTGCTGCTGCGGGGTGTCCAAAAGGCGGATATCGAGCGGGGCATGGTGTTGGCCAAGCCCAAGTCGATCACCCCTCACACCAACTTCGAGTCCGAGGTCTACATCCTCAAGAAGGAGGAAGGGGGACGTCATACACCGTTCTTCTCCGGCTATCGGCCTCAGTTCTATGTGCGAACCACCGACGTGACTGGTACGATCTCAGCGTTCACTGCTGACGATGGCTCCGAGGCGGAGATGGTGATGCCGGGGGATCGCATCAAGATGACTGTGGAGCTGATCCAGCCGATCGCCATCGAGCAGGGCATGCGCTTTGCTATCCGTGAGGGGGGTCGCACCGTGGGAGCTGGTGTGGTCTCCAAGATCCTCAAGTAGTTGATCATCCTCCCAGAGCAGGGGTTTAATGGAGGTCTGTGCATGATCCGTTTGAGATCAGCTCGACCCTTGAGCCCCTGTTCTCTTTTTGAGTCATTGTCCGGCTGCCTATTCTACCCTTCAGATCCTGCAAACACCCATTATGGCTACCCTCACCCAACAGAAGATTCGTATCCGCCTCAAAGCTTACGACCATCGTCTACTCGACTCCTCCTGCGACAAGATCGTGGAGACCGCCAACCGAACTCAGGCGGTGCCGGTAGGACCGATCCCCTTACCTACGAAGCGACGGATCTACTGCGTCTTGCGCTCCCCGCACATTGACAAGGACTCACGGGAGCACTTTGAGGTGCGGACCCATCGTCGGATCATTGATATCTACTCCCCCTCTTCAAAAACGATCGATGCCCTCATGAAGTTGGATCTGCCAGCTGGTGTGGACATTGAGGTGAAGCTGTAAGGCTCGTCGGATTTGCAGGTGATCAGAAATGAGCTTGGGACCCCAAGTCGTGACCAGGGAGGCCATGATGCAGAATAGTCAGTCAGATCGGCATACATCTGCTCACAAAGGATATGAGCGGTTCAGAAGGATCGGCGATGTTGCTGTGGTTGCTGCTGGTGCGGGTGCTATTGTGGGCTATGTGTTTGGCAGTGTGACGGTTGGGGCGGTGGCCATGCCCCTGCTAGCTCTAGGTGCTGGCATCGTCGTGTGGCACAGTGAGAAGAGCCAAGCCGATGCTGCAGACTCTGATCGATGAGATCACACCAACTGGATTTTTGATTATCAGCTTGGTGGTGGTCTCTTCTGCGATCTGGGGATACTTCTCCTATGAGAAAAAGCAAGCCTACCCTCTATCTGCCTGGATCACGATCACGTTGTCGGTAGGAACGGCGGGGCTGTCCCTGAGGCTATTCTGGCGGTTGTTGACTGATCATGAGTTGCAAAAGTTATTAGGTTTGGACGTGTTATCCTTGGCATTGGGGACTATAGCAGGAATCTGGCTCAGCGTCACAACGATCGCAGGAATTAGACAGAATGATCCCTAACGCACGCTTGATTAAAGATGAGTAATGTGTCCGACTTTACCCTGGCTCCCATTGGGATGTTGGCTGTTGAGCTGAAGGGGCTGGACCTGAACGAAGGTTTCCTAGTATCCTTAACACCTGCTGAACGGTAGAGGCGATCTTGGCGGAAGAACAGATCTCAGTTGTGGTGGCGGGTGCCCTGGGTAAGATGGGGCGCGAGGCCATTAAGGTGGTGGCTCAGGCCCCGGATATGCAGTTGGTGGGGGCTGTGGATAAGTCCCGTGTCTGTGAGGATGTGGGTGAGGGGATCGGGCTTGGGTGAGGGGGGGTCGTGGTCGCGGATGATTTCCAGGGGAC
>CAYSEO010000139.1:5051-11205 GCA_964429885.1 uncultured bacterium | reverse complement strand
GGAAGCGATCATTGCCAACAATACCAGCAGTGATTTTGGGGGATGTACGGATCCGCAGGGCACTATCACCTTTGCTAACAGTTTGATGGGCACGATGACTCTAACCGGATCTGGATTGCCCACGATTACAGAAGATGTGGTGATTGATGGGCCAGGGGCTGCGGATCTGGCGGTGAGTGGGGCCAATAGTTTCCGAGTGTTTGATATCAACGGCTCGGGTGTGACAGTAGAGATCGAGGGATTAACCATCGCGGATGGACTGGCTTCGGGATCATTCCCTGACGACACTGGAGGTGGGATCCGCAACTCTGGCGGGACAGTAACGATCTCCAACTCCACTCTCAGTGGCAATTCCGCTTCTTTCGGCGGCGGGATCTACAATGAAAGCGGCATCGTTAGTACCAGGAGCACCATCATCTCAGGCAACACGGCTCCCTCTGGATCTGAGTGCCGTAACAACGATGCCACTCTCACTTCTCAAGGCAACAATCTATTTGGGCTCAACAACAATCCTGGAGGATGTCCCACAGTTGGCACTGATGTTGTTCCCACGCAAACCACGATCACCAGCATCCTCAGTCCGTTGGCGAATAACGGAGGACCCACCCAAACCCAGGCTCTTCCTGCTGGTAGTCCCGCCATCGATGCCGGAGCTAATCCCAATGGTCTGACTACTGATCAACGGGGCTTAGCTCGAACCGTTGGAGCAGGAACTGACATCGGATCGTTTGAGGTCCAGTAAATCTGGATCACAGACAAACAAGCTCGATCCTGGCTTTTTTCACTAACGGCTGGCTGACCTCTGTTGCCCATTATTTTCTTGATAAGGAGATCAATCGTGAAAGACCACACCGCACCTCAATCTGCCCCCAAGAGACGGAAGCCAGCTTCACCTCTGGCAGCAATGATGCCGAGTTCGGCTTTGGATTCGGCGATCCACCCACCCGCTAATTTGTCCTGAGAAACTTGATCCGATCCCAACGACTCGGTCTGTCCTGCTCTGCCTGCTGGTTATGGCTTGTGGATCCTCCGATCCTGTGGCCCTCTCTCCTGGACTCTCGATTGAGTCACTGCTGCTCTCAATACACCTGAAGTCAGTGTAGCGAGCCTATTCCACCTGAAGCGGCTGGATCTGCTCTAGAGTTAGGCCGGTGAACTGGGCAACTTGGCTGGGATCCATGCCTGCTGCCAGCAGGTTACGGGCCACTGCCTCCTTGCCTCGTTGCTCCCCCCGTTGCTCCCCGATCTCG
Organism: uncultured bacterium; assembly: GCA_964429885.1. GTDB lineage: Bacteria > Cyanobacteriota > Cyanobacteriia > Thermostichales > Thermostichaceae > CAYSEO01. The sequence continues at coordinate 9,955 of CAYSEO010000139.1, read as the reverse complement.
ATGCCCCGTTGCTCCCCTTCCCGGAGAGTCTCTTCCTTCCACTTTAAGTAGGCTGGAGATAAGTTCATTACCAATTCCCTCTCTTCCTCTCTCAACGCCTCTCTCTTCTCATCCAATACTATCTTCCAGTTCCCCAACAACTCAGACCCAGGCTCTGGCTAGTGGTAGTCCGGCTGTCGATGCTAGGGATAACGTTGCTGCTACCAATGATGGGTTGACCACCGATCAGAGAGGTCCTGGGTTTGATCGGATCGTGGATGGAGATGGCAATGGTACAGCCATAGTGGATATCGGAGCCTTGGAACTGCAACCCTCTGAGCTTCCTTAAGGATTCTGTTGGGCCTCCTCTGAGAAGGTGAGTGGAGGGTGAGGTGAAGCGATCATGCTCACTGGAAACAACACGTCAAAGCCATTTTGGCAACGTCTGTTATCGGAGAGAAGGGCTCTCCCTACCAAGGGAGCGAGTGAGATCCTGGAAGACTGACTCGCTACTCTGGGTGCCTGTATCCGCAGAGATCGGCGAGTCCTCAGATCTTCTCCCTAATTTCCCGGATTTCCGCTATCTGAGCCAGCCAGACTCAGCGGATCCGCGTAGTGGATTTCCGTGATATATGTCACAATAAGGCCAGATCAGATAAGCGGATCTACCCAAAAAGATGGGAACAAGGGCGATCCGCAGGATCACAGGTCCTAGGAGAGGAGCAACGATGGAGAGCGTCAAGGTGCGAGAGATACCGATTGGGGTCAACGCCAGCGTCCGCTACAAGGGCTGTGACGTGGAGAAGTGGATGCTGTTCGGCAACGATGCGGCTCGGGTCCGACTGGTCTCTCGAGGCAGCGCTGCCTGTGTCCTCAAAAACGGTAAGATCATCTGGGCCAAACTGAATGAGCTGGAGCGGGTTCCCCCTCAGGAAATGCAGCTTACTGATCCTAGACCCCAACCCTCTCATCCCCTGGATACTCCCCAGACTGTGCAGGAGATGTCACCTTACCCTACCCCTCAATATCACACAGGTTCCAACGATCCCGCTCACCATACCACCCAGGAACGCCCCATCGATCCCTCCCGCCGCACCACGGTAGGAGAGATGCCCGTGACCTGGAGAGGGTTCCAACCCCAGTGAGAGCGGCAGTGCTAACCTATGAACAGCTTCGGATCGGGGAGCCATGTTCTACCACCGCTTTGGTCGCACTGAGAGATCTATCTCTGCCTTCTCCCTGGGCACCATGCGTCTGGTTCATCACTCCCACACTCAAGCCCGCCAGATCCTGCTCACCGCCCTCCAGGCTGGGATCAATCATATCGAGACCGCCCAAGCCTACGGCGACAGTGAGATCCAACTGGGTCGGATCCTCCAGGAGCTATGGACCGATCCCACCCTAGACCTACCTCCTCGTGGGGATCTGATCCTGACCAGCAAGGTCTCCCCTGGATTATCAACCGCCGATCTCTGGCAGGCAATCGAGAACAGCCTCACCCGACTCCAGATCGAGTCCCTGGACGCCATCGCCTTCCACGGCATCAACCAACCGGATCATCTCGATCAGGTCCTCCAAGTGGGTCTACCTACCCTGCAGCGAGCCGTGGATCAAGGATTGATCCGGCATATCGGCTTCTCTACCCATGGCCCCCTGGATCTGATCCTGCGCACCCTGGAAACCGATGCCTTCGACTTCATTAACCTGCATTATTATTACTTCAATCAACGTAATGCTCCTGCTATAACCCTGGCTCAAGAGCGGGATATAGGAGTATTCATCATCTCTCCTGCCGATAAGGGGGGGATGCTCTATCGTCCGCCTACGGCTCTAGTAGATCTCTGTGCTCCCCTCAGCCCACTGGAGTTTGGCTATCGATTCTTGCTCCAAGATCCCCGGATTCACACCCTCAGTCTGGGGGCCGAGACACCGATACAGATCCATCAAGCTTTACAATCCCTTGAGCATATAGGTGATCCTCCACAGGATGGATTTGATCTGGAAGCCATCGAGTTCCGTCTGAGGGAAACAGCACAGCAGCAGTTAGACACCGATCGATGTGCCCAATGTTACGCTTGTCTCCCCTGTCCGGTCTCAATTCATATCCCCGAGATCTTACGGTTGCGAAATCTTGGGATTGCCTATGATATGGTTGAGTATGGTCAATATCGTTACAATATGTTGGGTCAAGCAGGACACTGGTTCCCTGGTAAAAAAGGCGATCAGTGTACGGAGTGTGGGGAGTGTCTGCCTCGTTGTCCAGAGGATCTGTCCATTCCTCGCTTGTTGTTCGACACCCACGAGCGATTCAACCGTTCCCCCCTGCGACGACTCTGGGAATAGATGGGGAGAAACGCTCAACACTCAGCTCAACACTCAGCTCAACACTCAGCTCAACACTCAGAGGGCATGTGGCGGATCCCAACACTGGCCGATTTGCAAGCAGTCTGATCGAGTCTGGAGGATAACGAGTCATGGAAAGCATCCAGTCCATTGTGGAGCGTGCCCAACAGATCGGGACCCTGAGTCCGGCGATGGAGGCCGAGATCGACCGGATCCGGAGCCAAAACTCCCCCCTTCCTTCCACCGAGGCTGAGGCCCTCCACCAATTGAGCACTGCCATCGAGACGAAGCAGATCGCTAAGGTGCCCTACAAGAAGTTCGTCAATGTTCTGGAGGATGTGGTGCTGGTGGAGGTGAGCCGTCAGTTGACCAGTGCTCGGGTGGCTAGCGTACCCCGTATGGATATGGGAGACATCACTGCTCATACCCTGAATCGGCTCCCGGCCCTTTATGCCACCACTACTGAGGGGGTCAACTATCAACAGCAAAAGGTGCGTCAGGAGTGGCGAGAGCTGATCAGCCAACGGGTCTCCGAATCCCTGCAACAACTCCAGGCTGAGCCCGATCCTCATCGGTCCCGCACGGTGTTGGGTATGGAACAGGGGGAGGATCTGGTCAATCAGGTGCGTTCCTTGCTCAAGTCTGTCTTTACCCCCCAAGAGGTCTCCTCTGAGGATACGGATCTGGTGGCCATCGTGGATCAAGCCCTCGGGCAAGGTCTGCTCAGCCCCTCCATCGAGGCAGATATCTCCCGCATCGAAGGTCAGAGCCCTCGGTTGGGAGCCGAGCAACAGCAGGCTCTGGATCGACTCATGCAGGCCCTCAAGGCCGGTCAGGTGCGGACGATCCCCTATAAGCGCTTCGTTAATGCCCTGGAACAGCCGGTGCTGGTGGAGATCAGTCGCCAGATGGATCAGGGGGTTCTAAACCAGGTGCTGCGGGTGGATCTGGGGGATGCCTGTGCCTTTACCCTGAATCGGTTACCCGCCCTCTACGCCACCACCTCGGAGGGGATCGAGTTCCAGCGGGAGAAGATCCAGATGGAATGGCAGGCCCAGATCCAGAAGGAGGTGATGGGGGCGCTCGATCTGCTACAGGATCGGCCCCATACGGATCCCCGTCGCACGTTGCTAGGCATGAACAATATCGAGCAGCAGGAGTTGGTGGCGGATGTGCGGTCTACGATCGCTTTCTGAGATCACCCGCTGATCGGTGACTGTGCCCTCAAGGTCTATGATCAGGATCGGCTGTGGATCGGCTTCGATCGACAAGTCGGTGATCGCGTTCTGAGCTATCTATGACGATCGAGTGGCATCCGGTCAAGACCTACCAGGATATTCTCTACGACAAGACCGAGGGCATCGCCAAGATCACGATCAATCGGCCTCACAAACGCAATGCTTTTCGCCCGGAGACGATCGTTGAGCTCTATGACGCCTTCTCCAACGCCCGTGAGGATCCTCGCATTGGGGTGATCTTATTAACAGGGGCGGGTCCCCATACTGATGGCAAGTATGCCTTCTGTGCCGGAGGAGATCAGAGTGTGCGAGGTCGGGCGGGCTATCAGGATGAGGCGGGGGTGCCCCGGTTGAATGTCCTGGATCTGCAGCGGCTGATCCGATCCATGCCCAAGGTGGTGATCGCTTTGGTGGCGGGGTATGCCATCGGGGGCGGTCATGTGTTGCATGTGATCTGTGATCTGACTCTGGCGGCGGAGAATGGCATCTTTGGGCAAACGGGACCGAAGGTAGGCAGCTTTGATGGAGGGTTTGGGGCTAGCTATCTGGCTCGCATGGTTGGACAGAAAAAGGCCCGCGAGATCTGGTTTCTCTGTCGGCAATATACGGCTCAGCAGGCTCTGGAGATGGGATTAGTGAATCATGTGGTGCCGGTGGAGGAATTGGAGGCGGAGGGGGTGCGTTGGGCGCAGGAGATCCTCCAGCATAGTCCTCTAGCGATCCGCTGTTTGAAATCAGCCTTCAATGCCGACTGTGATGGACAGGCCGGGATCCAGGAGTTAGCGGGCAACGCCACTCTATTGTTCTATATGAGTGAGGAGGCGGCGGAGGGCAAGACTGCATTCTTGGAGAAACGATCTCCCGATTTTCGTCAGTTCCCTTGGTTGCCCTGATCTTTACTCCCAGACAACTGTGTGGTCTACGAGCTGCGGGACTGATCGGGATCTTCTAGGCTAGAGCTATCCTCGTCGTTTGATTCAGGGGCCGGGATTAGTGAAACGAAAAACAGTAGATTCGCAGAGAAAAGGATCAAACCAACTAGGAGGAAAAAGCTCCCGAATACCAACAGCACGATCTTGCGTGTGAACGGATCCACATCCATCGTTGGGTAAACAGGGACACCGAGAAAGGGATTGATCAGTTGCTCAGCTCCTCCCATCAAGGCAAGGTATAGGAGCCATATCCCGGCAAAGCTGACCATGAGGCCAAGGCTGAGGCCGATCAGGCCAACCCACACTGGATCGAAGATGTACACGTCATTCCTCCTCACAGGATTCGTATTTCGGATCGGGTCATATCAAAGAACTCAGTGGATCGGCAAAAACATCTACACAGACTACGAAT
>CAYSEO010000139.1:0-4951 GCA_964429885.1 uncultured bacterium | reverse complement strand
GGGTCATATCAAAGAACTCAGTGGATCGGCAAAAACATCTACACAGACTACGAATGTATATCTAAGCAATTTGCTGATCTACTTATTCTCCCGAGAAGAGCCCTTGCCAAGATCATGAGATCTCTCACGCAATCATGCAGATCTGTCGTATCCTAAAGATCTGTAATCCGAGGCACGGGGTAGTCAAGCATGGATATCAAGGGTGGGTTTGTCGGCACGGTTGGAAATACGCCCTTGATCCGACTCAATCGCTTGAGCGACGAGACTGGCTGCGAGATCCTGGGTAAAGCGGAGTTCCTCAATCCCGGTGGATCAGTGAAGGATCGCGCGGCCCTCTATATCATTCGTCAGGCGGAGCAGGAAGGGCGGTTGTACCCCGGTGGCACCGTGGTGGAGGGAACCGCAGGCAATACTGGCATCGGTCTGACCCACATCTGTAATGCCAAAGGGTACAAATGCCTGATCATCATTCCAGAGACTCAATCTCAGGAGAAGATCGATCTGTTGCGTACCCTGGGGGCGGAGGTGCGGCCAGTGCCAGCGGTGCCCTATCGGGATCCCAATAACTACGTCAAGATCTCGGGTCGATTAGCGGAGGAGATGGAGAACGCCATCTGGGCCAATCAGTTCGACAATGTCGCCAATCGTACCGCACATTACGAGACAACAGGACCAGAGATCTGGGAGCAGACAGGAGGGAAGATCACGGTCTGGGTAGCCTCAGAGGGGACAGGGGGAACCGTGGCCGGAACCGCTATGTTTCTCAAGGAGAAGAACCCTCAGATCCTGACCTGTCTGGCGGATCCAATGGGCAGTGGGCTGTATAGCCACATCAAGACCGGGGAGATCAAGGCGGAGGGACGCTCGATCACGGAAGGGATCGGCAACAGTCGGGTTACGGCCAACCTGGCGGGGGCTCCCATTGATGAGGCGGTCCAGATCGATGATCAGGAGTGTATTCGGATCGTCTATCAGCTGTTGCGGGATGAGGGCTTATTCCTGGGCAGCTCCAGTGGGATCAATGTGGGGGCAGCGGTGCAACTGGCGAAACAATTGGGGCCAGGGCAGACGATCGTGACGATCTTGTGTGATGGGGGCAGTCGCTATCAGTCGCGGCTGTTTAACCAGGAATGGTTGATGGAGAAGGGGTTATGGGAGGCTGCCGCCAGTGTGATGTCTCTGTGATCCCGACGTGCTATGCTTGCTCCGAGTTCTACCCTGCTGACCTAAGAGCTACTCTGCAAGCCAAATCTGGGTCAAGGGAGTCCCAGAACAGATCCTGTCCCTGAGTTCAGAGGAGTTGTCGAATTCACAATGCCTATCCGCTCAGTCCCCACAGGAGATCCCACTGCTGATGTCACCTTCACTGTGAATGGGATCCTCATGCAGCTCAAGGGAACCTCTCCGACCCAGACATTGTTGAGCTACCTGCGAGAACAGGGGTGGGTTGGTACCAAGGAAGGCTGTGGGGATGGTGATTGTGGTGCTTGTACTGTGGTGCTGATCGGCAGGGATGCAGAGGGTCGATCCCAGTATCAGGCCGTCAATAGCTGCTTACTGCCCGTTGGGGCTCTGGGGGGCCGAGACATTTACACGATTGAAGGCATTGCTGAGCAGGAACTTCATCCAGTACAGCAGGCCATGGTGGAGTTGGGGGGATCTCAGTGTGGCTACTGTACACCCGGCTTTATTATGAGCCTATTCGCTGCTTACTATGGGGAGCAGTTAGAGGATGGCGCGGTAGAAGGGAATCTCTGTCGATGCACAGGCTATCTGCCGATCCGGCGAGCGGCCCAGCGATTAGCGGCGGAGGCTCATCCCGCAGATGATTTCTCTCAACGGTTAGATCAGAGAACGGTAGACCTTGAGTCCACTACTTACGTGGCCCAAGATCAGCGATTTTATCGTCCGACTGATCTACAAGAGGTGCTTGATCTTTTGCAGGCCCATCCCGATGCCACCTTGATGGCGGGTTCAACCGACTTGGGGTTGGAAATGAGTTGGTACCGACAACGTTACCCCGTGATCATTGCCCTGGAGGGGGTCACCGAGTTACTACAACTCACTCAGACAGAGGCTGCGGTGACTATCGGTGCGGCCCTTCCCCTCAGTCATATTGAGGATCAGTTGCGGGGCGTCTTTCCCTGTTTGGATGAGATGCTGCACTGGTTCGCGGCCCGGCAGGTGAGGAATCGAGCCACCTTGGGGGGGAATCTAGGCACGGCCTCCCCGATCGGCGATCTACTGCCCGTCTTACTGGCATTGGAGGCAACCGTCGAGGTGGCCGGTGTGGCTGGACATCGCAGCATCTCGATAGCCGATTTCTTTAAGGGATATCGTGTTACAGATCTGCACCCTGGAGAAGTGATCGTTGCCATCACCATTCCTAAAGCTCCCCTATCAGGAGCGGCACGGCGGCTAAGTCAGTCCTACAAAGTGGGCAAACGAGGCACGGATGATATTAGTATCGTTGCCGCTGCCTACACGGTCGATCTGGATGCTCAGAACCAGGTGCTGCAGGCTCGGCTAGCCTATGGGGGGGTAGCTGCAACTCCGATCCGGGCAACAACGGTGGAGAATTGGCTGGTGGGTCAGCCCTGGACACGGGCAACGGTGTTGGCAGCCAAAGAGCGTCTCAAAACTGCCTTTACGCCTCTAAGCGATCTGCGGGGCAGTGCTGATTATCGTCGGCGATTGGTTGCGAATTTGTTCGACAAGTTTTTTGTAGACTCAGATCTGCGTTAAGGGGGAGCATTATGCAACAGCAGGATCAACGCAAGAGCCATGAGAGTGCCATCGGTCATGTGACCGGAAAAGCGGTCTACACCGATGATCAGCGCCTACTACCTGGCATGGTGTTTCTTTATCCGGTGATCTCCCCCTACGCTCATGGTCGTATTCTCAAGATCGAGACCTCCGATGCTTTATCCGTCAAGGGTGTCGTGACGGTGTTAACGGCAGCAGATATTCCAGGTCAAAACAATACGGGAGTGATCCGGGCCGATGAGCCCTTATTGCCCTCAGATCGAGTCAGCTATTGGGGACAGCCTGTGGTTTGGGTTGTGGGGGAGACCGAGACCGCAGCCCGATTGGGATCTGAACAGGTCCGGATTGACTACGAGCCTCTAGAGGCGATCCTGTCCATTCCTGAGGCGATCGCGGCTGATCATTTTCATAGTGCTCCTGATGTGTGTCACCGAGGAGATCCGGAAGCGGCCTTTGCCTTGGGGGAGCATATCCTGGAGGGAGAGGTGTCCATGAATGGACAGGATCATTTCTATCTGGAAACACAGGTGTCTTGGGCCATTCCTGACAGTGAGGGCAACCTGCAAGTTTATTCCTCCACCCAACATCCCACCTCTACTCAGCAGATGGTGGCGCAGGTGCTGGGGATCCAGGATAACCAGGTGGTGGTGACTTGTTTACGAATGGGGGGAGCTTTTGGGGGCAAAGAGTCCCAGGCGAATCCGTTGGCTGCGATCGCGTCTCTAGCTGCGATCAAAACAGAACGACCCGCCCGTATTAGTTTCCGTCGCCATCAAGATATGATCATCACGGGCAAGCGCCATAGCTTTTTGGGACGATATCGAGTCGCCTGTGATCATTCCGGGGTCTTACTGGCTCTGAAACTTGATCTTTACTGTGATGCAGGGTGGAGTCTGGATCTGTCTGCTCCGGTGTTGCTGCGAGCGATGCTGCATGTGGACAATGCTTACTACATTCCTAACGTTGTTCTGAAAGGTTATATGGCTAAGACCCATCGGGTTTCGAGTACGGCCTTTCGGGGGTTTGGAGGTCCACAAGGGATGTTGGTGATCGAAGAGATTATGGATCGGATCGCTCGTACCGTTGGACTCCCGCCCCATGTCGTCCGAGAGCGCAATTTTTACCGAGGTCGTGGTGAGACCAATACAACCCATTACGGTCAGGAATTAGTCGATAATCGCATTCTGCGGATCTGGTCGGAGGTCAAGGATAGATCTGACTTTGATCAACGTCAAATGGCGATCGCTCAGTTTAACCAACAACAGCCTTATTGCAAGCGAGGATTGGCCCTTACCCCAGTGAAGTTTGGCATCTCTTTTAACAAGAAGGTGTATAACCAAGCGGGGGCATTGATTCTGATCTACACCGACGGCAGTATCCAGCTCAACCATGGCGGTACGGAGATGGGCCAGGGGTTGCACACCAAGATGCTTCAGGTGACAGCCCGTGCTTTGGGGGTACGGATGGATCGGATCCGGGTCATGCACACGAGCACAGATAAAGTCCCCAACACCTCGGCGACGGCAGCCTCCAGTGGATCGGATTTGAATGGTCAGGCCGTCAAGGATGCCTGTGAGATCCTCAAGTCTCGTTTGGCCCCCGTGGCTGCGCATCTATTGAGCTTAGAACCTTCAGAGGAAATGGTGTTTGAGCAAGATCAAGTCTATTGTCACTCGGATCCTGCCAAACGGGTTGCCTTTAATGAGGTGGTCAAAGCAGCCTACAACGAGCGGATCTCCCTGGCTGCAACTGGGTTCTACCGGACCCCTGATCTGAGCTGGGATCCCGACACCTACAGTGGCAATCCCTTCTACTATTTTGCTTATGGTGCGGCGGTGAGCGAGGTTGAGGTGGATGGATTTACCGGGACTTTCAAGCTGCGTCAGGTGGATATTGTTCATGATGTGGGATCGTCTCTCAATCCCCTAGTGGATCAGGGTCAGGTGGAAGGAGGCTTTGTCCAGGGACTGGGCTGGCTGACCTTGGAGGAACTGGTCTGGGACCCTGAGGGTCGGTTGAGGACCCATGCCCCCAGCACCTATAAGATCCCCACCATTAGTGAGGTTCCGGCAGCCTTTAACGTGTCTTTGCTGGAGCGGGCCGATCAGCCGGGAACGATCTATGGCAGCAAGGCCGTGGGAGAGCGCCCACTCAGGGTGGCCTGTGCGGTGCGGGATGCGAGTCG
>CAYSEO010000138.1:7891-11288 GCA_964429885.1 uncultured bacterium | reverse complement strand
CGGTCAGGCCAGGCGGAGGGCTCTATACACCCCAAATGATGCGGATCGTTCGTTCCAATCCCCAGTATTGGGGAATTGTTTTAGGATCGATCTTCCCCTTTGACACCCATATTTGCTCTGTGGAGTTCGCCTCAAGGTACATTTTAGATCGAGCCTATGGGGGAGCAATTCTGATCCTACATGATGGCAAGGGTAAGGGTGAGATCTATGATGATCAAGCTCGGGGAGCGCGGGCTGCTCAAACGATCGCACGGATCGTGCCGCCTCTTAGACAACGAGGATATCAGTTTGTCACGCTGGATCAACTCTTGCTCTGATTGGAACGACGATTAACCTCCGGTAGCCAGCAGAGCTTGCCTGCTCCACCCCAATCCGATCGAGAGGAGACGGGATAATCCTCTCAATTTGAAGCAGTGACTCCACTCAAGACAGTCAAAGACAGTGTTGCCCTGGCACCCTTCAATCACCCCCAAAATACACAGAGACTGATCACGGAGATCGATGCTCTCCTCATCTAATGGATCACATTGGGCGGATCCGTCAGGGTATACACCTGAGTCTGAGCTGTGATCGCCTCCCTCAGAAACTTGGGGGTTTGCAACAGCCCTAGCAAGGTAACACCATCGATCAACTTCAACTCCCCTGTGGTCTTCTCTGCCAAGAGCTGATCGATCACCACCGGATCGGGTCGGGTCGGGATCGGTTGTGAGCTGGCCAGCCCCAAGCCCAACGGCACCCCATAGGTGGGAGCGTAGGAAACGATCGATAGACAATGATCGAACACCGTCCCCAACGTCCGCATTACCCGAGCATGGATCTGCAGCTCCATAGGGGAGATCGATCCCGCCTGTAGACTGTAGAACCCTTGGGGAGAGAGGGCACGCTGCACCCGCTGAAAAAACTCCTGGGTAAACAGCTGGAAAGCCGGTCCCGTCTCAAACGGATCCGAGAGATCGGAGATGATCACATCCCAATCCTCAGTGGTGTGATCTAGATACTCCAGAGCGTCCCCAATCACCAGCTCCAGTCGAGGATCCGCGAAGGCTCCCTGATGGATCTCCGGCAGATGTTCTCGACAGGCGGACACCACATCCCCATCGATATCCACCATCACCACCCGCTCCACCGTCTGCCACCGTAACGCCTCCCGCACCGCAGCTCCCTCCCCTCCCCCCAGGATCAGCACCCGCCGAGGCGAGCCATGACAGATCAGGGCCGGTTGTACTAGAGCCTCGTGGTAGAGAAACTCATCTAGGGTCGAGGACTGCCACTTGCCATCCAAGATCAGGGACTTGCCGTAGGCGCCCGTCTCAACGATCTCCATCTGTTGGAAGGGAGTCTGTCGTTGGGCCAGGATGCGAGTGATCCCGTGGGCATAGATATCCCAAGGGGAGTGGTACTCACTCAACCACAAGGTTGGTAACGATCCGGTCTGCAGCATCAATCCCCTCCTGAAAGACAGGGGTGAACCGTAGATTCCAGCTCCCCATAGGACGCTCCCTCCACCTTGGCCCCCCCTGAGCAGCGGGGGATCTTGGAAAAGACATGGCGCCCTGCCTGAAGAGCCTGAATTAAAAAAGTACAGGCCGCCTCCGGTTGGGTATGTGACCCACAGGTAAACACGTCCACCGCTACATAGCCCGTCTCAGGCCAGGTGTGGATCGAGATATGAGACTCCGCCAGCAGGGCCAGCGCCGTCACCCCATGGGGTTCAAATTGGTGGGAGACCTCTCCCAGCAACGTGGATTTTGCCTTTTGGGCAGCTTCCCGCAGCATCTGCTGTATATAGCAGGCATCATCAAGCAGGTTGGCCGGGCAGTCATAAAGCTCAAGAATGCAGTGCATGCCTACAGGAGCTAAAGACCTATCCCCTAATTGGCCAGATAGTGATTGTGTCATCACCATATCCCTATCCCCTAATTGGCCAGATAGTGAGTCAAAGCACACGAGCCTCTCATTCTCTCATACCGGAACCCTTCAGGGAACCGATCCGGCATCTTTGCCGACGAAGGTCTAAAAACAGCTGCCCTGATGTTTGCAGCTATACAGCTGAGATCCTCAAAGTTACCCTATAAGTAGATCAGCAGAAACGTTTATGTGGACCACATAATGTGCGTCAAAGCAGTTTTGCCGATCAACTGACCTAGAAAAGAGTTGGATCGTCAGCCTGAGACCTAGCCTGAACCGCTCCAAGGAGCCCCGCTCTATGTCCACCGACCCCGGTAGCGATCTGTCCCATCTGCGTCCGATCCTGCGGATGCTCAGATCCTCTAGTCGTGCACCCCGACAACCCCAGCTCTCTGGACCCATTCCTGTCAATCAGGCGGGGCAGTTGCTCATCTGGTACGAACAGGGGGTGCGGGAGTTCAGCGCCCATCTCTGGCGAGCCGATCTGCAGGGGGCTCAATTGGGATGGATCGGTCTCCAGCGGGCCAACCTGATCGCTGCGGATTTGAGACGGGCTACCTTGGTGAGGGCGAACCTGGCGGGTGCTAGCCTGATCGGGGCGGATCTGCGAGAGGCGGATCTGCGGCGGAGTTGTCTACAGTACTGCAGTCTCTGGCGGGCGGATCTGCGGGGAGCCGATCTGCGGGGAGCTGATCTGGAGATGGCTGGGGCCTGGTCGGCACTGTATAGCTCTACAACCCGTTGGGATACAGGGATCGATCCCCAAAGCTTGGGACTGCGGTTCCTTGAGGATGAGTCAGCTCGGCCTTAGAATGGACTCCAATTTCCTGTTCCCCCTCAGCACCCTCTGCCGATCCCTATGAGCCTTTCCTCGACCAAAATCATCCGACGTCTCAGCCCTCAACCGTTGACGTCCACAACTTTCCAGCCCTACGGTCAAGTGATCCAGGCCAGCGAGGATGGTAAAGGGTTCGATCAAGAGGATGCTCAGCTGGTTCTGGATCGAGGCACCCCCCGGTTCTACATCATGAGACTTGCCGCGCGGGGCTTGAGCTTTACCCGCATCACCTACCATGCCCAATGCACTCAATGTTTGGGATCTCTGCAAGGTCACCCCTGGTATGTTGCCGTCGCCCCCCCCTCCCCTCAGCTAGCTCCCGATCAGATCGTCGCCTTTCAGGTCCCTGGGGATCGGTTCATCAAGCTAGAGTTGGGCACCTGGCATGCGGGTCCCCTGTTTGAGCAACCCGACTCCATCGACTTCTATAACCTGGAGCTCTCCGACACCAATATCACCGATCACACCAGTGTGGATCTGATCCAGGCCCACAACATGGAGTTCTGCATCCTAGGGTGAGCCCAGATTCATGATCCATCCCCATGTCTAGGGGCACAGAACGGATCCCCCAGATCGATAAAGTAAGCTTTAGGTTTAATCAACCAGGAGTCTGCCGCCCATGTCCTCCACCCTCACCTCGATCCGTAGCCC
>CAYSEO010000138.1:0-7791 GCA_964429885.1 uncultured bacterium | reverse complement strand
CCCCCGAGATCCGAGCTGGATTTGAGGCAGGCTGGGATGGACAGGTTTATCGGTTAGAGGACCTGATGCAACTGCGACTCTACCGGGGGCTGCGCTCCGAGTCGATCCCCCTAGAGGATCCTGACGGTCAAAAGTAGACCCCAGGATGATTTAGCCCTTAACATGACCTTAATCATTGTTCCCTACCCTCAGAACAGAGGATCTCCCTACCGACTCGGATGAGAGTCCGATCACAATTCGTTATAATTCTTGTTGAGACTTCGTTGTTGGGACCTATGACAAACCCTGATATCCGCGCCTTCCTATTGGGTCGGGCGATGGCAGATCTGCTGAGAGAGCGAGTCGAGGGGGGTCTAACGGATCTGGCCAGCTGGCTCGGTAAAAGTGTGGCTGAGGCTCAGGAGGAGATCAGAACCTTTCCTGAGGATGTGCTTGCTCGTGCAGAGCAGGAGCGGACTCAGCTAGAGGGATCGGAGCCCAGTCTCACCGCCATGCCCATGGACGATCTACAGGCCACCCTTGATGATCTACGGGCTGAGGTGGCCCAGCTACGGTCGGAGCTAAAGAAGTATCGGAGCCAGTCCACTTGAGCGCCAGTGCCATCCCATCCTCGCCATCTTCCTTACGGGAGGCTGTCCAGCCTTACACCGCCTATCGGTGGGCTAAGGAGGATTACTCGCACCAGGGTCGCCTGATCGATATCTGGCGATTCGTCCTCACCTTTCTCACCTTTGTCTGGCTGGATCAGAAACCCTGGAGTTATGGGGGACGTCCCACAGCTGAGCAGAAGGCCCGGCGGCGCCGTTCCCGAGCCATCTGGGTACGGGAGAATCTGCTGAATCTGGGGCCAACCTTCATCAAGGTGGGGCAGTTCTTCTCCACCCGCGCCGATCTCTTCCCCACCGAGTATGTGGAGGAGCTCGCTAAGCTGCAGGACAAGGTCCCCTCCTTCAGCTACGAACAGGTGGCCCAGATCGTCCAGGAGGAGCTAGGCAAGCCGATCCCAGATATCTACACCTACTTTGAGCCCACTCCCTTAGCGGCGGCCAGCTTGGGTCAGGTGCACCGGGCTCAGCTGCGCTCTGGTGAGGAGGTGGTGTGTAAGGTACAACGGCCCGGTTTGGTGCGCCTGTTCAGCATCGATCTGGAGATCCTCAAAGGGATCACAGACTTCTTCCAGTACCGCACCCGCTGGGGAGGTAAAGGTCGGGACTGGCCAGGGATCTATGAGGAGTGTCGCCGCACCCTCTGGGAGGAGGTGGACTACCTGAATGAGGGTCGTAACGCCGATACCTTCCGCCGTAACTTCCGAGACTTCCCCCAGATCGGGGTGCCCCGAGTGTATTGGCGCTATACCTCCCGTCGGATCCTCACCCTGGAGTACATGCCGGGCATCAAGGTGAGCGACTATGGGGCCCTATCCGCCGCTGGATTGGACCGTAAACAGATCGCGCGGCTGGGGGCGGAGTCCTATCTGAGACAGCTGCTACGGGATGGCTTCTTCCACGCGGATCCCCACCCTGGCAACATCGCCGTCCGCCCGGATGGCACCTTGGTGTTCTACGACTTCGGCATGATGGGCCGGATCCGTAAGGATATCAAGGAGAAACTGATGATCACCCTGGCTGGAGTGGTGTCTAAGGACGCGGATCTGGTGGTGCAATCTTTGGTGGATCTGGGGGCACTGGTGCCGACGGCGGATATGACCCCGGTGCGGCGCTCGGTTCAGTACATGCTGGATCATTTTATGGATAAGCCCTTTGACAGCGATGATGTCTCCGTGGCGGCCATCAGCGAGGATCTTTACGAGCTGGCCTACGATCAGCCCTTCCGGTTCCCCGCCACCTTCACCTTTGTGATGCGGGCCATGACCACCCTGGAGGGGTTGGGGAAGGGATTGGATCCGGAGTTCGACTTCATGCAGGTGGCGCAGCCCTTTGCCGATGAGCTGATCTCCATCAACGGATCCGCTGGCGAGACTTTATTGGCCCAGGTGGGGCGACAGGCGGCGGAGTTCACCAACACCAGCCTGGGGCTGCCACGCCAGATCGAGACCACCCTGACCCGCTTGGAGCAGGGGGAGTTGCGGGTACGGGTGCGAGCTACCGAAACGGATCGTTTGCTGCGGAAGTTGAGTACTATTGGAGTCGGCACGATCTACGCTGTCATGTTTGGGGCATTTCTGTTGGCGGGGACCCACCTATTTGTGGCTGGCCATGTTACCTTAACAATCATCGCCCTACTACTGGCTGCGATTGCTGCTGTAGCCTTGCTGAGGGTAGTTTTTCGTTTAGAGCGCTCTGAGCGACTGATGTGATGCGATTTGCTTACGCAACCGATCCAGGCCGAGTTCGAAGCAGTAACCAGGATGCCTGTTACTGTGACCCCCAGGGGCGTTTCTTCATCGTGGCCGACGGCATGGGGGGCCACGCGGCAGGGGCGACCGCCAGCCTGCTAGCGGTGGAGGCCATCAAACAAAAGATCGAGTGGGGTTGGAAGACCGTCTCCGCCCCCCAGCTGCTGACAGATGCAGTGGAGGCGGCCAACCGCTCCATTCTGGAGGATCAACGGCGTCATCCCGAGCGGGCCGACATGGGCACGACGGTGGTGGCCATCCTATTTGATCCCAACGATAAATGTTGGAGTGCTCACATCGGCGACTCCCGTCTCTATCGACTACGGGGCGACGAGCTGCGGCAGATGACCGAGGATCACACCCTGGTGGCCCGCTCCATTCGCCAAGGGGAGCTCACCAGCGAACAGGCACGGGTGCACCCCTGGCGCCATATCCTGGAGCGCTGTCTGGGGCGACCGGATACTGGAGCTCCGGCGGTCCAGCCCATCACCATCGAGCCTGGGGATCGGCTGCTGTTGTGCAGCGACGGTTTGACGGAAGAGTTGAGCGACACTCAGATCGCGGAGTTCTTCCTACAGGAGGATCTGGACTCGATCCCTCGTCAGCTGATCGAGGCAGCTAAGACCCATGGGGGTCGAGACAATGTCACGGTAGTGCTGGCGGAGTATGAGGTGACGGGGATCAGTGACATGCCTTCCCCTACTGAGGATGGCGGTGATGTAGAGACTCTACCGGAGTCGGTCACAACCCAGGCTGATGTGGATACTGAGGTTGATCCTGATCTACCCGAGGACGAGACTCCATCTGAGACCTAAGGATCTGCATCCCCTGGCGCTTAACCGGATGTTCACGGTCAGAGCTGCCTACAATGGAGAGGGTCGTTTACACTCCTTAACTCTTGGTCTTTTCATCCTCCTCTCAGCAACTGGAACGGCTCTGGAACCTGGGTCGTTCGATCTGGGGTAACCCTTATCTGCTGGGAATCCTGGCGGTTTACTTTGTGCAGGGAGCCAGTGGTTTGGCGCGTCTGGCCACCAGCTTCTATTTCAAGGATGCTCTGGGGTTAACTCCGGCCCAGGTGGCGGCTCTCACCGGGATCACGGTCATCCCCTGGACGATCAAGCCTTTGTATGGCTGGTTGTCCGATAGCGTGCCGGTGTGGGGGTATCGACGGCGACCCTATCTGTTGCTCTCGGGAGTGCTGGGGTGTCTGGCCTGGTGGTTGATGGCGGTGTGGGTGGAGACCTCCTGGCAGGCAACGGCGATGGTCACCCTGGCTTCCCTAGGGGGGGCTTTGGGAGATGTGATCGCGGATTCTCTGGTGGTGGAGCGGGCTCGATCCCAGGATTGGGCGGGGACAGGTTCATTGCAGTCTCTCTGTTGGGGGACGATGGCGATGGGCTCCCTGATCACGGCCTATCTGGGGGGGCTGTTATTGGAGCGCTATCCAGCTCAGGTGGTGTTTGGGGCGACGGCGGTGCTGCCGATGTTACGGGTGTGGGCCGCGCTCGCGATCGAGGATCCCAAACGTCAGGGCTCTGAGACAGGACCACCCATGGGGATGCAGCTAGCGCGAGTCTGGCGAGCCATCAAGCAGCCCTCCCTCTTTCTGCCGGTGCTGTTCGTCTTTCTCTGGCAGGCGACCCCCTCCTCTGAGTCCGCCTTCTTCTTCTTTGTCACTAACGATCTGGGCTTTGGACCGGAGTTTCTGGGACGGGTGAGATTGGCCACGAGTATCGCCAGCTTGATCGGGGTGTTCCTGTTTCAGACATTCCTGAGACGGATGCCACTGCGGCCCCTGTTGGCTTGGATGACCGTGATCTCGGCAGGGCTGGGGATGACCAGTCTGATCTTGGTCTATCACCTCAATCGGGACTGGGGCATCGATGATCGGTGGTTTAGTTTGGGGGACAGTGTGATCTTGACGGTGGCGGGACAGATCGCGTTTATGCCGGTGTTGGTACTGGCAGCCCGTTTGTGTCCAGCAGGGATCGAGGCCACGTTGTTTGCGTTGTTGATGTCGGTGCTGAATCTGGCGGGGGCCTTGTCCCATGAGTTGGGATCGCTACTGATGGAGGGACTGGGGGTGACGGAGAGCGATTTCTCCTCCCTGGGCACCTTGGTTCTGATCACCAATCTCTCCACCTTGCTGCCCCTCCCCTTCCTGGGCTGGTTACCGGGGGCGGAGGAACAGGATCAGCTGCAATCTCCTGGGATCGAGGAGTCGGATCTGCAGGGATCGCTTCAAGATCTGGTCACAGAGGTCCGTCAAGAGGAGGCAACGGCTCAGTCGTTGGCCTCTACAGGAGTTGAGGGTGAGGGACAACCCTCCGAGTCCTGATCTCATGGGTTGGGATCCTGTGCCATGCTGAGGGGATAGGTTGGAGTTGGAAAGCATGGGTTTGCCAAATATTGACCCCAGAGATCTCAATCAGCTACAGGCCATCCAGGCGGTGGTGCCCACGGTGATCGAGCAGTCCTCCCGAGGGGAGAAGGCTTTTGATATCTATTCCCGACTGCTACGGGATCGGATCGTGTTCCTGGGGCGGGGGATCGATGATGAGACGGCCAACCTGGCGATCGCTCAGATGCTGTATCTGGAGGCGGAGGATCCCACCCGCGATATCTATGTCTACCTCAACAGCCCCGGTGGATCGATCTATGCAGGCATGGGCATCTACGACACCATGGAGTTCATTCAGCCGGATGTCTGCACCATCTGTATGGGGATCGCGGCCAGTATGGGGGCCTTTCTGCTGACGGCGGGAGCTCCCGGCAAGCGTTTGGCCCTACCCAATGCCCGGATCATGATCCATCAACCTCTGGGAGGAGCCCAGGGACAGGCGACGGATATCGAGATCCAGGCCAACGAGGTGGCGTTCCTCAAACAACAGATCAACGAGATCATGGCGGAGCGTACTGGCCAGCCTCTAGAGAAGATCGAGCGGGATACGGATCGGGATTTCTACCTGAGCTCGGAGCAGGCCAAGCAGTACGGTCTGATCGATGGGGTGATCGAGCGGCGACTGTTACCGACGGATAAGCGCCCGGATATCGTGTTGGAGTAACGGACAGGAGCAGCTAGGGGGGATCCTGGAATACCCAGGGATCCCTCTAGAAGAACCAACCGTAGCTATGCAGTCCCTTACCCAACAGGTTGACCCCCAGATAACACACCCAGACCACCACAAATCCAGCGGTAGCCAAGATGGCCGGACGTCGCCCCTGCCAGCCTTTTGTGATCCGGGCATGAAGATAAGCCGCAAACACCAGCCAGGTGATCAGCGCCCAGGTCTCCTTCGGATCCCAGCTCCAATACGTACCCCAAGCCTCGTTAGCCCAAACCGCCCCCGCAATGATCCCAATGGTGAGCAACGGGAAGCCCAGACCGATCAGGCGATAGCTGCTGTTGTCAAGGATCTCTGCCAAGCTCAACTTCTGAGGGGTTAGATCTGAGGTCACTACTGTCCGGGTCTGGGGTGGATCCATGACGGCAACGGTGCTAGATCCTGTGGTGGTAACGGGAGTGGGTACCGGAGTGGACTCCTGCTCCTGGAGGGTGCGAGATCGGTAAGTCGAAGCCCCCAGAGAATCTCCCTTTAAGCTGACTGCCTGTCCCCGCGTCACCACCAAAAAGGCCAGAGCCAACAATGATCCCACCAGCAGAGTGGCATAGCTGAGCATCATCACCGTTACATGCATCATCAGCCAGTTGGACTGGAGAGCGGGCACCAAGGGCTGAGGCACCTGCATCTCATCCGGTAATGCCATGGAGCCAAAACTAACGATCGCCATCACCACAGGAGCTGTCACCACCCCCACCAAGCGATTCTGAGCCAACCAGCTGGCTAATAGATGCACCGCTGTGATCCCCCAGGCCAGGAAAAAGAGGGACTCGTATAGATTACTGAGGGGGAAATAGCCAGCATCGATCCATCGGGCGCCCAACAGACCCGCGATCACCAGATTGAGGATCGCCATGCCCGCCGTGCCCAACTCCGACAGCAATGGTATCCGTGGGAAGGCCGCCCCAACCCAGTAGAGCATCAGGGTCACCAGGCTGATCACAAAGGCCGCGTTATTCAGGTTCGACTGGAGTGCGAATAAGTCCATGATCGGGATGACATAGAGATGACGGATGGGATCAACACCCTGGATCTGGGCCAGTATCAGTCGATCCACTCATCTCAGCTTAGACCATCGCCCAGGACCCGTGGGCAGGATCAAGCCAGAGCAACCCAGATCAGAGCAGCTTGATGTGCAGATCCACCGAGCCACTGTTATCGCCATAGCGACCCTTGTCATCATTGACCGCCACCAAGATATCCAGATTGGGATCGAGATCGATATTCTGGGGACTCTCCCGATGGGTTGCACTGATCTGCCAGGCCCGCAGTTGGCCATCAGCTTGGGGTTGAAATAGGACTAGGCCATAACGGAACAGACCAGGGAAGCGGAATCCCTCGTCCGTCACGACACTGCGTCCCAGAGGTGTCCTTACCGCAGTTGAGAAGGAGAACCCATAGCGCCAAGCCACATCGGTGGCAAAGATCTGGATCCGGCCCGCCCTGAGGGGGTGTTCCCCCTGGTAAAGTCGCGTGCCTACCTCATTGTTGACGCTGATGTTGTTGAACCAGAGCCAGCCCGTGTGAGAGGGATCCTGAGATGGAGTGGCTTGGATCGGGAACGCTTGGGTTAGATCGAGATCGGAGCCATCACAGGTGATCGGTTCCGGGATGGCGCTGGTTGCGGAGGTGCCTTCAAGTGCCATGGTGGATGATCCTTGCTAGGGAAGGACAGGAGCTCGGACGAGATCAGTTAGCCTTACCTGTTAGTCAGCGGAGAACTGATATCGAACCTGAGCCGATTATAAGGAGAATCGGGATCCATTTGTGAACATCCCCATAACAAAGCGTTGATGTTGTCTAGATTCCTGTGGATTCTCCCCACTCAGGCGCCACCTTACAATCCCTCCTCCTCTTCCTCCTCGATCAGCTCGTTGGTGATGGTGCGATCGATCGGTCGCCCGGAATCGGTGCTGCCGGTCACCCGTCGAGTCCATCCCTGACCGGGTTCTCCTTCCACCTCGATCGTGGTCTCCGCCCCACCGAGGATCTCGCCCTGATCATTGGAGAGGGTTGTGGAGCGGCGAAAACGTCCCTGGGACTCAGGGGTGACGCTGGAATCCACGGTAGCGGATCGGCCTTGTCGTCCGGTGAAGGTGGTGCTGCTCTCGGCCCCATCCCGGTTGAGCAAAGAGGATCCACTGGAGGTACCCAGGACCTCGCCCTCGCCATTACGCAGGGTGGTGCTGCGGGTCCGTTGAATGCCCTCATCCTGAACATAGGTGGTGTTAGTCTCCCGATCAACAGAGAAGGAGGGACCCCCAGAGGTGTTGATCTCGGTACTACCGGAGCGACTCACCCCTTCCCCTT
>CAYSEO010000137.1:0-11291 GCA_964429885.1 uncultured bacterium | reverse complement strand
AACGTTTATACAGTCTATATAGTGCATGTCAAAGCAATTTTGCCGATCTACTTATTCTAGTTTACTCATTTGTGGGGGCAGATCAGATCCTGACCCTCGGCTCAATCCAGGCAAGTTAGGGGTCTAGGACTCTAGATCAAGTCGGGCTGGGACTGGGTTGAGGGATCGGTGTAGCAATCGGGCTGGGACTCGGGAGTGGAGTTGCGGTCGGGGTGGGGGTGGGAGTGAGTGAGGGCAGTAGAGCACACAGTCGGCTCAGCAGAGAATCCAGACCTAAGCAGAAGTTGACCTGATCAGAGTAGACACCAGTATAGGTCGCAGCTTGGATAAGCACTTGGCCCCCGATCACGGCGGAGCCACCCGCCACAGCGGATAAGGTAACTCTCTCGGAGTTGGTGACGATATCATCAGCCAGGATCGGATTCACCACATCCACCAGATCGGTCTGGATCTGAGCGGTTGAGTTCAGGGTCTGGTTGAGAGTGGTCTGCAGATCCGTGATGGCCTGGGCTAGTTCAGGATCATCAGGGAGATTGAGGTCGGAGAGACGAGTTAGAGCTGTGGTGGCTCTGGCACTGACCGCAGCAGCATTCTCCTCCAGGGTCGCAGTGGCAGCCCGGATCGTGGCCTGTTCCTCAGCATCCACACCGCCGGAGAGGGTCTGAGTGATTGTGAGCGAGTAGCTCAAGGTCAGTTCTTGACCCAGATCAAAGGTCTCCAGGGCGAGTAGCAGGCTATAGGCCAAGGTGTTGCCGAAGGCTCTCAGATCGTTGAGGGTCAGTGAGGACTCGGTGGAGATCTCCAGGGTGGCCAGGGTCCGATCCCAGCGGGTGATAAATCCCTCTGCGTCAAATTCGGTGGGGTGTTTCCGTCTGAGCAGAGCAACCGGATCGTCGGAGGTGGAGGGGGCCTCAGTTATCAGTGTGGCGGAGGGAGAGCTACCACAGGCGCTGATGGAGAGAGCGATCACTCCCCCCAGTAGACCGAGCAGGCCCTGTTTCCAGGAGCAGTGTGGGATCTGATCGAGTCGGATGGCTGACATGGTGTCCTCAGATAAAGGGTAGATTACGGGGTACTGTTTGGCGCGGGGCTTGACTTTGACGACGATGTGACGCAGAGCGGTTACTGGGAGGCTTGATCGGAGACAACGGCTGTGATCCTATCACCCTGTCGGGATCGACACCTCAGACAGGAAGAGACTTGCTACTCTAGTAAGACTAATAGATACCTATTGAGCTTTTTGACAATGGAGACCCCTCGATTCAGATTCGATCGTGCCCTATGGGAGCGGTTTATCACGATTGCTCAGCCCTACTTCTACCCCAACGGCACGTTACCCGCCTGGAAGGGTCGGGTGTTTGGGATCGAGGCCTTCGTCTTCCGATTCTTGCTGCTAACTCTAGTGGGTCTGATCCTAGAATCCCTCGTTGTGTGGATCGCCTCTCAAGGTTCAACACCTCCCTGGGAATTTGTCTCAGTGGTCTCAAGCTCCTGGTTGCCAGTGGGAATTGCTGGTTTAGGGGCAGTCACAGCGTTGTTCGTGGTTGGCAGAAGTAACTCTCCCATCCGAGAGTGGGCCATATTTAGATCCGCGAGTTCAAATAATTGGATCCTCTTTCACCTCCTGGGTTTTCTGTTGCTTGGGATCGTTGTTCCAACGGCTTTCCTTCTATTGATAGCTCTCACTCTGATCGGCAACTTTCTGTTCCCTGAGTTTGCTTCTCTAGTTGCTGGGGGATTCATTTCTCGCATAGAAGGCTACGTTGATGATTTCCGACTCATCACTGCCGCACTGATTGCCCTAGGGTTGAGTGCAACTATTTTCGGACTGGAAAGAAAACAGATCGGAGACCGATGGCGGCCTTGGGTGATCCTAGGCTTTCTGCTATTACTACTATTCTCGGTAACAGGTGTTAATATCTTTATCAGTTTTGTGGCTCGTTTCCTAGACAACACCTTGGCAGATCGAGAGGAAGGCAACTTCTGGCAATATCTATTGTTGTACGGGATCGTGATATTGGTTGCCATCCCCATCTTGGCAGTCTACGTGTATGCTCAACTTAAACTGGGAAGACATTGGCGCGAGTGGTTGACCCGGCAATTTCTCGATCGATACTTCAGCAACCGGGCCTATTATAAGCTGGACTCAAACTCTGCCAACACTGAGATCGATAACCCCGACCAAAGGATCACAGAGGATGTTAAGAGTTTCACTGAAACCACACTCTCCTTCCTACTGGATGTCCTTGACTCCGTTTTGGTCTTGATCTCTTTCACGGCGATCCTTTATTCGATCTCGAGGGCGTTGATGCTAGGTTTGATCGCCTATGCAGTGATCGGGACACTATTTACCATCTTGGTGGGGCAGAGGCTGATCGGTTTGAGCTTTAATCAGTTACGGCTTGAGGCAAACTTCCGGTATGGCATGGTTCATGTCCGTGACAACTCAGAATCCATCGCGTTCTATCGAGGAGAAGGTCAAGAGAAAGGACAGGTCACAGGACGACTTGTAGAAACGATGAGGAACTTCGATTCACTGATTATTTGGAGGACGTTTATCTATTTGTATCAACGCTATTACAACAACTTAACCCGTTTCCCTCCCTATCTGCTTGTTGCTCCACTCTACTTCTCGGGAACAGTTGACTTCGGGACCATCTCACAATCTTTCGTTGCCTTTTCCCAGATCCTGGGTGCCCTATCCTTGATCACCAACCGATTTCGAGAGATATCTGAGTTCGCTGCTGGGATCAACCGCTTGGGAGATCTCTATGATCTACTAGAACACCCGGATCGGCTCGATCAGCAGGATTCTCATGTCAACTATGGTACTGGGCGTACCATATCCCTCAACAATGTGACCCTGTTTACACCGAATTCAGAACAGGTCTTGTTCCGAGATCTGAATTTGAGTATCGAAACTGAGCAAAATCTATTGATCGTCGGCCCCAGCGGTTGTGGCAAGAGCTCTCTACTACGAGCCATAGGGGGATTGTGGGATAACGGAGCTGGCAGGATCGTCCAACCCGATCTCGATCAGATGTTGTTTCTGCCTCAACGTCCCTACATGTTGTTAGGGACTCTACGGGATCAGATCATCTATCCCCAAAACCGATCCGATATCCCTGATGAGCGATTGCAGCAGATCTTGGAGCAGGTGAATTTGCCCACGGTGATCGAGCGCATGGGAGGTCTGGATGAGATCAAGGACTGGACCAATGTGCTCTCACTGGGAGAACAACAGCGTCTGGTCTTTGCTAGGGTGTTGTTGACTAAACCGAAGTTCGTGATCTTGGATGAGGCCACCAGTGCTCTGGATGTAGCCAACGAGCAGCGGTTATATCGGCTGCTGCAAGAACTGGAGACCACCTACATCAGCGTCGGCCATCGCATGAGCTTGCTCCGGTATCATCAGCAGGTATTGTCCCTGGCTGGTGAAACCCGTTGGCAGGTGATGAGTGCTGAGGAGTTCGCCGCTCTGCAGGAAGATGTTGCTTGATCCCACTCTTGATCCACTGCTGGTACTGCTGCAACTGACGGATTCTGCCTTACCGATCGGATCCTACTCCCACTCCTGGGGCCTAGAGACCGCTGTCCAGGAGGGCCGGATCCAGACCGCCGATCAGGTCCTGCACTATCTGACAGGGATCTTGAGCACCTCCATCGGACCCTGGGAGGGACGTGCCTGTGCCCTGGCCCATGAGTGTGGGATCACTGAGGAGGGAGATCGATTCTGGCAACTGCACCATCGGCTCAACGCCGCTCGTTGGGCTCCGGAACCCCGACAGGCCAGTCTCGCCCTCGGTCAACGGCTGGATCAGCTCAGCACCAAAGTCTGGGGGATCTCCTGTCCTACTCACCCCAACCAGATCCCAGGACCTCATCATTGTCTAACCTTCGGCTGGATCGGCTCCCAAGTAGGTCTGGACCAACCTGAGACAGTACGAGCCTATCTGTTCGCCGCGATCACGGGCTGGGTCTCCGCCGCCGTCCGGCTGGTTCCCCTCGGACATACCCAGGGACAACAGATCCTGACCCAGATTCAACCTCAGATCCTAGAGATCTTGCCCCATTGCCTCGGATCGGAGCCGCTCTCTAGCTTTGCGCCCCTGCAGGAGCGGGATTGTCAGGCCCATCGACAGCTGTACTCCCGTCTATTCCAGTCCTGATCGGCTCGAATCTCTGATCCTTTGGCCTGGTTCTGCCAGTATCTTGAGAGATGAAAAGAATCATGTCATTTGATGTCGAAACGTCGCAACACGCCCATCTATACCGCCAAAGAGCTGCTATCGCGTTATGCCCAGGGGGAACGATCCTTCCGGGGCTCGCAGCTGGCTGGGATCGAGCTGGGGCAGGAAGCCCTGATGGAGGCGGATCTGTCGCGCTCGGATCTGCGGGAGGCGGAGTTGATGGGGGTGGATCTGTCTCGGGGGCGGCTGAGCTCCTCCTGTCTGGATCGAGCGGATCTGCGATTTGCGGTGTTAACGGGGGCGATACTGGATTACTGCACCTTGAAGGGAGCTTTATTGTCCTCAGCCCATCTAGGGGCCGCGGAACTGAGTTGGTCGGATCTGGGCAAGGCGAGTTTACGGCAGGTGTGTCTGCAGCGTGCCCGGTTGGTGGAAACAGATCTGAATGAGACGATTTTGGACCAGGCGGATCTGAGTCAGGCTCGGTTGACGGGGGCTTGTCTGCGGGGTGCGTTGTTGAACAAGGCCAATCTGGCTGGAGCCGATCTAGTGGGGGCCGATCTGAGCAAGACCTATCTGCGGGGAGCCAATTTGCAGGGGGCGAACTTGACCGGGACCTCGTTTCAAGGGGCAGATTATGATGAGACCACCCAGTTTGATCTGGGGTTCGATCCGATCGCGCGGGGGTTGCGGAAGCTGTTGTGAGGGTTGACTCTCAGGTACTGATCTCCTATAGTTCTGGCGATCTTTGCTATTTATCCTTAGGGGATCATTATGGTTTCCACTTCACCCCTCCGGTTTCGGTCTTTGGGACTGAGTTGCATTGGTATTCTGGCTAGCCTCCTCCCTCCCCTCGCTCTGCCTACACAGGCTCAGGAACAACCTGGAGAGGGGGTCACAGTGCGCCCAACGGCCACCAGCCTACAGGAGGAGATCTTCTCAGCGGATGTGGCCAGCATCGGGTTGACGGAGTTGGGTTATGAGGTGGAGGAGCTCCGAGAGCTGGACTACGCCATCCAACTGACTGGGATCGCCAATGGCGAGCTGGATTTTACGGGCCTACATGTGGAGAAGGTGCAGGCTGGCTTCTTTGAGGGGGCTGGAGGTACGGAGAGACTACAACGGGTCGGCAAATTGTACGATCTCAACCAGGGCTATTTGGTCGACAGGGCCACCGCTGAGGAATACGGGCTGGAGACGATCGATCAGCTACAGGATCCGGAGCTGGCTCGGTTGTTTGATACCGATGGGGATGGTCGAGCCAATCTGGTGGGCTGTGATCCCGGCTGGGGCTGTAATGAGGTGATCAGTCATCATATCGAGGCCTACGATCTGGAGGATACGGTGGAGCAGGATTCCGGCAGCTATTCGGTACTGGTGGCGGACATGGCTGCTCGTTACCAGCAGGGAGAGCCGGTACTCTACTACTTCTACACCCCTCATTGGCTACACAGCGTGCTGGCGTGGGATGAGGATGTGGTGGTGCTGGGGGTGCCCTACACCGATCTACCCGATGAGCAGAGCGAGCTGACGGAGGAGGAGACCACCCGCGAGGGGATCAATTACGGCTTTGTGATCGATGCGGGTCGGTTTGTGGTCAGCAATGAGTTCGCCGAGGCCAATCCTGCCGCTGTTGCTTTCCTGGAACAGTTGGTGATCCCGGCGGAGGATGTCAATGATGTGAGTCTACAGATCAATGAGGGGGAGGATGAGCGGGAGGATATCCGAGCCATGGCGGAGGACTGGGTAGAGAGCAACCGGGATCAGTTCGATCAGTGGTTGGCCACGGCCCGCGAGGTGGGATCTTAACCTCGATCCCAGGAGCCGCTATTACAGTCGCCACTCCGATTGAGATGCCTGGATCAGGCGTAGCCTCAGGTCAAACGATCGTCATGCCCTAAACAACCTGGCGACTGCAATAATCCTAAGTCTTACCAGATGGGGTTTCTGTTTCAGTCTCAGGACTCCAGAGCCCCAGGATCCATCCCAGGGGCTCTCTTCGATACCAGGGGGTGTCTGTCTGCAGCTGACCAGCGGTTTGAGTAATCCGATCCAGCATCATGGCCAGGAGAACGATGCTCAAGCCTCCCACTGCCGCCTTACCCACATCCAGACGAGAGATCCCTTGCAAAACCAACTGCCCCAGTCCAGGCACCCCGATCATTGACGCGATCACGGACATACTGAGGGCGAACAGGACCGTTTGGTTGACCCCGGCCATGATCGTCGGCTTCGCCACAGGGATCTGGATCTTCCACAACACCTGTCTCTCCGTGAGACCCAAGGCCAAGCCTGCCTCCACTAAGCCCTTCGGGATCTGACGGATCCCCAGGTCGGTCAGTCGGATCAGGGGAGGGACAGCAAAGATGATGGTGGCGATTACCCCCGAGACATCACCGATCCCGAACAACATCACCACAGGCACTAGATAGACGAAGGTGGGTAGGGTCTGCATAGCATCCAGAAAGGGACGAGCCACCCCCTCCACCCGATCACTGCCAGCACACAGTAGTCCAATGGGGATCCCGGCCACGATACAGAACACCACCGCCGTCAACACCAGGGAGAGGGAGACCATGGCGGGCTCCCAGGCTTGCACCAACCCGATCAGCAACAACACCGTGAGGGAGAAGGCTGCTACCTTGCGGCCCGCCATCTGCCAAGCGATCGTGGCCAAAATCAAGATCACCACTAGGGGAGGGATCTGCAGCAGCAGTGCTTGGGCTTGACCTAGCACCCATTGAATCGGAGCTCGTATGGTTTGGAAAAAGGGCCGATAGTTGTCCACCACGATCTGGATCACAGCCGAGATCCACTCGTCCAAGGGAATAGCATAGTGCTCGAATGGATCTCTCAGGATCTCAAAGGGATTGAGAACTTCCTCAGTGGCTAGATAGGGTCTGGTAAGTATAAACATGGGACAGGATCAAGTGACTGGGGCTGCAAACGGATCCCAGAGGCTCTCCCTAGTGATGTCCTTGGGGGAGCCTCCGTAATCGAGATTGTCTACCAAAGTTTGACCCTATCATAGTCTTTTCTCGAACATTGGCTAGATCTCGTCTTGGCGCTCCTCTAGATCAGTTGGTTGTTCCAGCGTAAATGTGGCTGGGGTCTGGGAAGAGAGACCTCTGGCAAACGTTCCGGAACGGGCATGGGCGAGTCAGCTAGCTCTCCCCAGAGGTAAACACATCGGCAACTCTACTTCAGCCATCCTGTACTGGTTCAGTGGACTCGATGCACAGTTAGGATCTTAGGTCAAAGTATCAAAAATGACATTGTTATGGAACAGGTCTCACAGGGGCAACCAGAAAACTAAGATTTACAATGAGGACACAACAGGAAAGGGGATCCGATGACAGATACTTCGCCTGGGAACCGAGTCCGCTATGTCACCAACGCTGTGGGAGAAACAACTGATGTATTGGTCCCTCTGGATCTCTGGGAGCAAGTCATGAGTGCCTTACAAGATCCTGATAGTGGCCTAGCCTGGATCGATGAGTATGAGCCTAAAGCCCAGCTCCTCTCTGATCTGGTGACTTCCCTGAAGCAAGCTACCCATGAACAAACCTTCCCGATCTCCCAGCTATGGGACGATCTAGAGACCTAGGTTATGGTAGACATTCGGTTTACTTTAGGATTCAAACGCCGTCTCAAGTTCCTAAGGAAGCGCTACCCCCAGATCCAGACAGACATTCAGCCTATCTTGGCAGATCTGCAGGCTGGCCCTGTTGTTGGCGATCATTTGGCGATCGCGGGCAACGGGGCAATGCTCAACAATTTCAGATCCTCATGGCGATCCTGGATCTGTTGCAGACTCCATATATTCTTACAGAGCAACACCGGTCGATCCCAAACATCCTTAAAGATCTCGGCATTAAAGATCGAACCTAGGGACTCTACTGTCTCCCAACCCCCTTCGATCCAGCGGGCGATGGAATAGCCCAAGGGCTCCAACCGGGTCTCAACGTTGTACTCTGAGGCCATCCGATACTGCACCACCTCAAACTGGAGGGGACCGACGGCAGCCAACACCGGATCTCGCTTCGACTCATCCCGCGAGTAGAGGATCTGGACCGCTCCCTCCTCCCGCAGCTGGGTAACTCCCTTGGAGAATTGCTTGAACTTAGAGGGGTTGGGGTTACGCATCCAGGCGAAATGCTCCGGTGAAAAGCTGGGGATCCCCTCAAATTGCAGCGGCTTGCCGGTACAGATCGTGTCCCCAATGGCGAATAAACCAGGGTTGATCAGACCTACGATGTCGCCGGGAAAAGCAGTCTCCACCACCTCCCGATCCTGAGCAAATAAGCGATGTGCCTGGGAGAGCCTCACCTCTTTGCCCGATCGAACATGACGCACCGACATATCCTTCTCAAACTTGCCAGAACAGACTCGCACAAACGCGATCCGATCGCGATGCCGAGGATCCATATTGGCCTGCAGCTTAAAGACAAATCCCGTGAACTCTGGTTCCTCCGGGGGTACCTCTCCCGCAGAGCTATCATGGGGACCGGGACTCAGAGCGATCTGGAGGAACTGATCCAGAAACAGTTGCACCCCAAAATTGGTCATGGCACTACCGAAGAAAACCGGGGTCATCATGCCCTGATGGACAGCTTCTAGATCCAAAGGAGGATTGATCTCCTCTAAGATCTCCAGCTCCTCTTTCAGTTGAATCAGCAGCTCCTCCTCGACGAGATCAGCTAAGCTGGGATCTCCGAGTTGAGCCACCTGTTGTCTAGCTGCTTTCTGACCATGGGCCGAGCGTTCAAAGAAATGGATCTGTTCTGCGCCCCGGTCGTAGACTCCCGTGAACCGATCCCCTGTGCCAATGGGCCAGTTCATGGCATAGGGTACCAGCCCCAAGGTCTTCTCGATCTCGTCCAACAGCTCCAAAGGCTCCATGGCAGGCCGATCCATCTTATTGATGAAGGTAAAGATCGGTAGCTGCCGCAGTTTGCACACCTCGAATAGCTTCAGGGTTTGGGGCTCGATCCCTTTGGCCCCATCCAACAACATCACTGCATTATCCGCCGCCGCCAGGGTTCGGTAGGTGTCCTCACTGAAGTCCTGGTGACCGGGAGTATCCAGCAGATTGATCTGGCAGTCGCTGTAGTTGAACTGTAGCACCGTGGAGGTGATCGAGATGCCCCGTTGTTGCTCTAGCTTCATCCAGTCGGAGGTGGCATGACGTTGATTGCGCTTGGCCTTAACCGCCCCCGCCAGGTTGAGAGCACCTCCATAGAGCAGCAGCTTCTCCGTCAGAGTCGTCTTACCCGCGTCCGGGTGGGAGATGATCGCGAACGTCCGCCGCCGCTGGATCTGGTGCTGGAGCTCAGGTAGCGCTACTGCCGTCATGCCGTGATCTGTTGCCGAAACTGCTGGACCGTCTATCATCTTAACGATCCCCAGTCCGGATCACCGAGAGGATCCCCAACCCTAGCAACAGGGATATCCCACCGCCTGACGGGCTGCATCCCCAAACAGGGAAGCAGTTGTGGTCTATGGCTAGCAGAACCCATGAGGCTAACGACAGTGTTGTTAGATATAGCGACGCGGATCTACAGGTTGGCCATTGTGCCTGACCTCAAAGTGGACATGGGGTCCAGTGGAGAGCCCCGTTGAGCCCGATCGCGCGATGGGCTGTCCCCGCTGCACCGTCTGTCCCACTCTGACCAGGAGAGCGCTGTTGTGGGCATAGAGAGTCGTGAGGCCGTTGCCATGGTTGAGGATCACCGTGTAGCCATAGCCCCCATACCAGCCGGAGTAGAGCACGGTGCCCCGATCCGCAGCCCCCACAGGGGTACCTGTGGCCACCCCAAAGTCCAAACCGGCATGAAAGCGTCGGGTTCTATACACAGGATGGATGCGCCAGCCAAACGGACTGGTCATCGGTCCCCCCACAGGGCGCACTAACCGCCCGGTCCCAGTTACCACCGGAGCCTGCTCCGAGGCGGAAGAGGATCGAGCGGCCTGTCGGGCTGTCTCCTCCGCGATCAGTTTCTGGATCAAGCCGCCGATCTGACGGGAATCGCTCTGCAGACGCCGCTGTGCTGCCTCATAGGACGAGCGTTGGGAGTTGATCCGCTCCACCAACTGCCGAGTCGCTTGGAGCTGCTGCTCCTGTTGCTGTCGCTGGGCCGCTAGCTGCTGCAGGATCAGAGAGATCTCATTCTTGCGCTCCTCCAACACCACCCGTTGTTCATCCACCTGGGCTGTGGTCTCCTGCAGTTGCTGGATCAAGGTCCGATCCGACTCGATCAACAGCCCCAATTGGTGGCGTCGATCAAAGAACTCATTTAGATCCTCACTGCTGAGCAGCAGCGCCCACCACTGTTCCGCC
Source organism: uncultured bacterium (assembly GCA_964429885.1). Taxonomy (GTDB): domain Bacteria; phylum Cyanobacteriota; class Cyanobacteriia; order Thermostichales; family Thermostichaceae; genus CAYSEO01. The sequence goes on along the minus strand of CAYSEO010000137.1, from coordinate 761 downwards.
CCATGGCGTTGGAGATACCGCAAGCGAGCCGCTGTGCCCGCCCGTTGTCGCTCTAACTTGGCCTCCAGCTCCACCAACTCCTGTTGAGCTCGCTCTAGATCCTTTTGGGCCTGTTGTAAGCGATACTCATTGTCCTCAATGCGGGTCTCCGTCACCTGCATAGAGTCACGGATGGTGTTGATACCCTCCTGAGCCGCTCGCTCCTGTTGTTGGAGGGTTTCCAACTGCTGTTGATTGGTGCGGAGCTGTTGTTGTAGCTGTTGTTGTTGATTGCGGAGCTGATCCACGGTTTGAGCCTGACCGGGAAAGTCTCCCCAGATCAGACCCCATCCCAATAGTCCCAAGATGATCCCGAGGCCGATCGCCCCTATCCAACGCGCTCTCATGCAGCACTTGACCGTGACACTTGACTTGACTCCAACCCAGCTATAGATGGGTCTCTACACAGATCATTGGCAGAGCTTGGGCTCCGCTGCGGATCTGCGGCTGATTTTACCACGGGTGTTTCCAAAGGTCGCTTGGATCCAGGTTTGCCAAGGGTATACCACAGGATTCCCTCAGGATGCGGTCTCGATCTGAGATGCCGAATGGGTCCCCATGCCCTCCAACACCACCCGCACCATCTCTGCTGAGTTATAAGCCACCCGCTCCAGGAAGCTGAGAAAGTCACTGCTGTCCCCCTCATCACTGACGGAGCGCTGCAACATACCGGGCACCCCCGCATCCTGAGCCACCCGGATCACAGCAGCCCCCTCCATCTC
>CAYSEO010000136.1:7863-11367 GCA_964429885.1 uncultured bacterium | reverse complement strand
AAGCCCTTTCGATCGAATGCTCTACTTAAGGATCGGGAAAGACGCTGTCGAACAGCACCACCACGTTGCCACCAGCCGGGATGGGAGGTCCAGGGGGCAGAGAAGCGGTAGGCAGAGCGGAAGCACCGATCACGGCCAGGTTGTTGTCGGGGGAGACCACGGTGTCAGAGGTGCTCAGAGGACCGCCCACAACCGACTCGTTACCGGCGAAGCAGTTAGGATCCAGGGTGCCACCGGTGACGGAATCCAAGCACAAGGTAGCGGTAGCACCGGAGTCGCCAGCGGACAGACCGGCAGCGAAGAAACCATTGGTGAGGCCCGTGGAGTTCTCCAGGGTTGCCGCCACACCAGCAGCGGTGATGATGTCGGTGGTAATGGAGGTGGCCAGACCAGCAGCGGACTGAGCGTAGGAAGCAGATTGGATGGCCAGACTTCCCACAGCCGCCAGGGCGGAGGCCGCCACTAGAGAGGTAACTCGTTTCATGTTGTGTTACTCATTACGAACGGACATTAGGATCTTACCGTAAAGCGCACAGTCTATGAGATATTTCAGAAGCAAAGCTGGGATCAGAGTGATAGAGATACGGAAGCTTCAACCCGTAGCCGGTAAGTTTTCCCTATATGTTGCCCAAGACTCATAGATCTTTGTGCCCAGTTGTCGAGCCTATTCTGAGACTGTCCTGACTCAAACTCAATCCGATCGATAAATTGATCCTTATGCTACAGCCCGCCTGTATTTTGCTAAACAGTGTTGCGATATATCTCAGATCTGTTGCCCAGACTGGCGATTAAGGGATAAGGATGTTTTTATCACACTAGCTCGGGGACTCATCCAGTCTAGTGGATCGAAACTAAATCCGTTCTTGCGCAGGGGCAATCATGGTTAGTAAGCTCTCTCTCTATCTATGTGTTTGGATGTCTCTCGGTTCGATCTGGGCCTGTGGAGAGTCTTCAGAACCAGGGGTTTCTCCTGCTGATCCAGAGCCCCAGCTTCTTGTGACGACTTTAGCGGATGAGACCACAGACAATACCACCTGCAGCTTACGAGAAGCTATCGTCACGCTTAATCAGAGAATCGCCGTGGGAGGCTGTGGGGAGCCGAGTCCTCAGATTGTCCTCGCTGCCGATCTGGAGGGAGGTCTGCTGCAGTTAAACGCACCTTTACCGCCGCTGCTGGCCGATGTCTTGATCCGAGGACCTGAGGTTACGATCAGGGGTACAGGACTGTTTCGTTTATTAGAGATTCCCCCAGGGAGTCAGGTGATCTTGGAACAGCTCCAGTTGACGAATGGGGTTGCTGATCAGGGGGGAGCGATCCTAAATCAGGGGCAACTGCGACTGAACTCCGTAACACTGATGAGTAATCAGGCGACATCCGTAGGGGGTGGGATCGCCAATCTTGATGGCCGACTCATCCTAGATGAAAGCACGCTCATGAACAACAGTGCTGGGGATCAAGGAGGTGGGATCTACTCCCTTGGGGGTCAGATCACCATTGATAACTCCATGTTCCTCGGCAATCAAGCCAGTCGCCTGGGAGGGGGGATCCAGTTTGAGGGAGTTCGCCTCATTGTCGAAAACAGCCGGTTCAGCAGTAACCAAGCCCCCCAAGGAGCGGGTATCGGGATCGCCACTGGGCAGATCTTGATTAACTCCGTTACCTTTACGGAGAATGCTGGAGATAATGTTTTTAATCTCTCGGGTCAGATCTTAGGTGAGGGCAATGATCCGGCCACCTGCGATGCGCCATTGGTCAACGATCAGTGTTAGAGGATCACAGGGGGCAGAGCTATAAGTGCGCTTTCAGGAGTTCCGGTGGCTCAATACAGGAATGATCTGCCGGAGCTGGAGATGATTGCCTCTTCCAACCATGACACTGTGGGAAAGAGTGGGAGAGGGCTCGGGAGGTGCTATGCGGCTTAACCATCAGCAAGAGGGGCAGTCCAATGTCAGCCCATCATCGTTCCCTGGTTTAGCAGGCAGCAGAAAAGGGATCAGAATCGTTACTCCAACTCCACCACCGCCAGGTTAGCACCCCGATAATAATGGGCCAGGATCTGTTGATAGGTCCAGCCCTGTTTGGCGAGCCCTGAGGCCCCCCACTGACTCATACCGATACCATGGCCAAAGCCCCGACCTTTGATCTGGTAATGGGTGGGAGCTCCTGCTACAGGCACCAAACTGGCCGTCGTCGCGCTGCCTCCCTGGGGATAGATACTGAACAAGGTGCTCTTAAGACCCATCTTGAGCCGGAACGCCGCTGCTGAGAGTTCCCTTTCCCCCTCGGTGCCCATGAGTTTCACCTGGGTCGCCCGTCCATTGGGCGTGCGTTGGGTGACCTCCACATTGCGCAAACGACCGATCCCACCAGTGATCCCCTCGATCTGTTGGGAGGAGAAGGTCTCAGTCCAGCTGAACACGGGGGCATCAGCATCGAAATCCGGCACCCCGATCAGGTAGGGCAAGGGCTCCAGCCAGACATGCTCCACATTCTCCGTATGGCCCCCAGAGGAGGAATGAAACACGGAGTTGATGATCTGGTTTTGATAGGTCAACACCTGGTTGGCGGTCTCCTGAGATGCAGCTTGGGTCAGATTAGATTCCCCGATCACCCCTTTGTATACCTGCCAGAGCTGGCTGTCTCCTAGATCGAAAGGCTCACCGACCCGCTGGTTACGATGGAACAGGGCATAGGAGCGGGAGGCCACCGCCTGAGACTTGAGGGCTTCTGTGGGAAAGCGATGACCCATCTCACTACCGATCACACTGGAGACATAATCATCTAGGCCCACCTGATTGACAGCGATCAGACCCTTCTCCCCCATCACCAGCTCGATCAAGCCGCGATACCAGTTGCCTGCGATGAACACCAGGCCATCCGGAGCTGTGGGCTGCAGATAGAGCCGCTCTCCCTGGGTACCCCCCAGCTTGATCTCGTTGCCCGCCACCGAGGCCGTCAGGGGTTTCATCCCCTCCACCGCCACCACGGGACTGCCCTGGGCATCCAATACCCGCGCCTCAATGGAGCTGCCCACCGTGATCTGGGGGACATTCTCCTCGATGCCGATGCGTAGCAACACCTTGGCCTGGGCCGGAAACATCAGCCATAGCCAGATCCAGCAGCTGAGACCGATCCAGCGCCACCCCAAACGGGTCCAAGATTGAGAGGTGGAATCGCCAGAGCGGCAGTGAGAGGAGAGAAAGGACCAGAGACCCATAGCTACGTCGCCATCCCCAAGACGTCATCCCGATCTCCGTTACCTGCGGCGAACGGCTACCGGGTGTAATCCAATCCTGACCATACCAAAAACCTCTGACCCGCGCACCCTTCCCCTGAGATTGATCGAGGATGACCAGGGATCAATCGCTGAACTACATCCCTCGATCTGTTTGAGGGAAATTGAAGATCCTGGAGCTGTTCAAGGGAGAGCCCACTAGCCTCAGGCTTGATTAGGAATCCGTGCTAATTTAATCCCACAGCAGCAACCCCCACCTGCATCCGAT
>CAYSEO010000136.1:0-7763 GCA_964429885.1 uncultured bacterium | reverse complement strand
AAGCTTGACCCAGGATCTAGGCTTGGCGATCCACTCCCATGATCACGGCCATAACACGAAAAAGAGGTGCAGATCCTCTACACCCCTTGGATCAGTATTCATGATGGGAGGAAGAATCTAGCGCAGTTGATCCTGCATCATGGGGCGCAGCACCCGACCATCGCCAGGGGACACCAGCACGGTCTCAACCTCATTGTTGCGCTGGAAGGTGATGGGCACGTCAGCCCCGACCGGAGTAGCACTGATCAGCTGTTGCACACGACGAACGCTGTCCACCATCTGACCGTGGACACCCAGCAACACATCGCCATCCTGCAGACCAGCGGCGGCAGCTGGACCATTCTCCAGAGTACGAACGACCAGGACGCCATCCACCTCAGGCACAGCGCGACGACCCTGGAACCAGTTGAGCAGGTTGAAGCCCCCCTGCTCCTGGTTGAGCCACTCCGCCCGCTCGGGAGTCAGGGGCTCGATGGCCACACCGATGAACCCGTAGGGACGGACGCTGGTTTCCGTCGAGGCCGGGATCAGCTGGTAGTGATACTGGTTGCCGGAGCTGATCAGCCGCACGGTAGCAGGGCGCTCGGTGGTGGAGCTGGAATGACGGAAGGGGCAGGCCTGCAGGCTCTCCGCCAGGATCAGGGTAGCTGGCAGGATGCAGGCGAGTTTGAGTACAGAGTTAGATAGCTTCATGTGCTTGACCCTAGGGATTGCTAGAGGAAGGTGAACTATTGACCTACAGTAGCCTCTGGGACAAGATCGGGCGAGCGGGGGTCCACTGGCTCCTCTCTCCTTGATGCCAGGCTCAAGCCGGGATATCCCTTCTCTAGCTCAGCGATCAGGCCATAGGTCAGTCATGGAAAAGAGATAGGCACAGGATAGCCGATAGATGTCGAGATCAACCACTGTGATCTAACAAAAATTTTGAGCATGATCCAGATCGGGTTCTGAGCCCCAACCGGGCCACCTCAAACGGAGAGGCGGCCTGTGGTTAACTACGGTGTTGGCCTAGATCGCTCCCAGGCGGGTCAAGCCCAGGATCACCCCGGCGCCGATGATATGGCCGAAGCTGGCCGCTGCGATCAGCTCTGGCAAGGTTAGGGTCAGCCCTGGCAAGTTGATGGTGAAGATCTCATTGCCCTCGGGGACGGACAGGTTGGCACGGGAGTCATAGCCGATGGCTCCTAACCAGGAGTTGATCAAGGACAGGACCGATTTCCACAGCACGATCACGCCCACATTGCACAGAATCATCACCAGGGAGACGGTGGGGGACCAGGAGGGGGTCGGCGGCACTTCCGCCAGGAGCAACAGGTTCATCATCATAGGGTTCTCAGATCAGGGTGTGTTATTCCAGGTCAACGCCAGGATCGCAGATCGACCCGGCAGTTACGGATCACGGTAGGTCACTAGGGTGTGGCTGGAGAGATCGCCCCCGATCCTGTTGCAAGTTGTCATCGTTTCGTTAAGAACTGTGTCGGATCTCTACAGAGGTGTAACGGAGTCTCAGATGAGTGCGGGGCGGGCAGTAGAGATAGATCCCTATTAGAGTAGATCCAGATCCCAGTCCCGATCCACACCTGACCATGCTGAGTGCTCCCCAGATCCCAACTCAATCCGCCGCCCATCGCCGACCGGAGATCCTGGCTCCTGCTGGGGATTGGGAGTGCGCCAAGGCTGCTGTGGAGAATGGGGCTGATGCCATCTACTTTGGCCTGGATCGGTTTAATGCCCGCATGCGTGCCCAAAACTTTACTGAGGCGGATCTGCCGGAGCTGATGGCGTTCCTGCATCGCCGTGGGGTCAAGGGCTATGTCACCTTCAACACCCTGATCTTTACCCAAGAGCTCTCTGAGGCTGAGCCCTATCTGAAGGCGATCATCGCCGCCGGAGTGGATGCCGTGATCGTCCAGGACTATGGCATCTGTCGGCTGATCCGTCACCTCTCCCCCAACCTACCCATCCACGGCTCCACCCAGATGACGATCACCAGTGCTGTTGGAGTGGAGTTTGCCCAATCCCTGGGGTGTCAGTTGGTGGTGCTCGCCCGTGAGTGTTCCCTCCAAGAGATCCACAAGATCCAGGCCCAGTTGAGGGAGCGGGGATCGAGTCTGCCCCTAGAGGTCTTCGTGCATGGGGCGCTCTGTGTGGCCTACTCCGGGCAATGTCTCACCAGCGAGGCGTTGGGGGGCAGATCTGCTAACCGAGGGGAATGTGCCCAAGCCTGCCGTATGACCTACGATCTGATCGCCGATGGGCAGCCGGTCCCCCTAGGGGATCGGAAATATCTGCTCAGCCCTCAAGATCTGGCGGGATTGGAGGTGTTGCCGGAGCTGGTGGAGGTGGGGGTCGTCTGTTTTAAGATCGAGGGGCGTTTGAAATCGCCGGCATATGTGGCCAATGTCACCCGAGTCTATCGTCAAGCCCTAGATCGAGCTTTAGCTGGATCCGAGCGTTTGTTTTCCCAACAGGATCGATATGATCTGGAGATGAGTTTCTCCCGAGGGTTGTACACCGGTTGGCTGCGGGGGATCGATAATCAATCTTTGGTACATGGCCGGTTTGGTAAGAAACGAGGGGTTTACCTGGGGGAGGTGACTCGGATCAAAGGAGATCGGATCACCTTACGTCTACAAGCTCCTCTCAAAGCTGGGGATGGTGTGGTTTTCGATCAAGGACATCCTGAGGCAAAGGAGGAGGGTGGACGGGTCCATACTGTGGATCGTAATGGAGATCAGGCGGTGATCCGGTTTGGCAAAGGGGATCTGAATTTGAAACGGATCCGAGTGGGAGATAAGCTGTGGAAGACCAGTGATCCGGAGTTGGAGAAGCGATTACGGCAGAGCTTTGCTGTAGATCAACCTCAGTTTCATCGCCCGCTCGATCTCGAGATCCATGGCGAAGTAGGATCTCCCTTGACTTTGATCGCTCGGGATCAACAAGGTCATGTGGTGCAGGTGCAATCGGAGATCCTACTTGTCGAAGCTCATACCAAACCCCTGGATGAGCAACGATTACGGGATCAGTTAGGTCGCCTGGGCAATACCCCCTTTCAGTTAGGATCCCTCACCTCTCAGATCCAAGGGCCTGTTATGTTGCCCGCCAGCGAACTCAATCGACTAAGAAGGGAAGCGGTGGATCAGCTACAAACCTTACGATCTACTCCAAAACGGTGGACTTTAGATCCAGAGGCCAAATTCACAGATCTGATGCCATCCTCACACCCGATCTCCTCAGAGGATCCCCAGTTGATCGTCTTAATCCGAGATCTTGCTCAACTCCAGGCAGCGCTATCTGCTGGGATCCAAACCCTCTATTGCGAGTTCGAGGATCCAGTCAAATACCGGGAGGCTGTCCAACAGGTTCGTCAAGTGGCGACAGAGACCTCGATCTGGGTTGCCCCACCTCGGATCACCAAACCGAACGAGAATTGGATCTTGAAACAGGTTAGATCCTCAGAGGCGGACGGTTACTTGGTGCGGAACCCAGATCACCTACATTTCTTTGCCCAGGATCGGTGCATCGGTGACTTCTCCCTCAATGTTGCCAACCCCTTGACTGCTGATCTGTTCAAGTCTCACTATGGTTTGGAACGACTAACGGCCTCCTACGATCTCAATATCACCCAGCTGGAGACCTTGATCACCGCCTGTCCTCGAGACTGGTTTGAGGTGACGATCCATCAACATATGCCGCTCTTCCACATGGAGCATTGTGTTTTCTGCGCCTTCCTTTCCGACGGAACGGACTACACCAATTGTGGACGCCCCTGCGATACTCATCAGGTTAAACTTAGGGATCGAGTTGGTACCGAACATGTGTTACAAGCCGACGCAGGTTGCCGCAATACTCTCTTCAATGGCATGGCCCAAACGGGGGCTGAATATGTCCAGAAGCTGTTGGAGATCGGCCTCAGATCCTTCCGCATCGAGTTCATTCACGAGGGTCCAGAACAGGTCTCACAGACGATCGATGCCTATCGGCAACTCCTGCGGGGCGAGATCACGGGATCTCAGCTCTGGCGCACGCTAAAGTTACAGAGCCGCCTGGGGGTGACCCGAGGTCCCTTGGATCCAAGCCCTTAGATCTGGAATGCAAACCCCACCCATGTGATCGGATGAAGGAGAAACGTCTCTGGTTAGAGTTTGGCAAGGATAGCGAGGATCTGCGCGAGGATCTGTCCGCGGTGATCCTGACCCGCAAGGATGAGGATTCATATCATATCTGGTTAGGTTGTGATGAAGCTTATGCTGATGATCACAATACTCTCGATCGAGTCAGTTTCGATTTGAAAGCATGGCAGACCTCAGATCATCAAGCATTCCGACTGCAGGATCTGCTCCAGGGCTTTGATGATGGCAACGGAGAGGTGGATATTGAGGGACTGGATACAGATCCTCCCTACCTCTGGTTGGTTGGCTCCCACAGCACCAAACGCAAGAAAGTTAAGCATGATCCCACCGCTGAGGATCTACAATTCTCACGCAATAAGATCGAGACCAACCGTTATCTTTTGGCTCGGATCCCATTGAACCCAGAGGGTGATCCTGTTCCAGCCTATGAGGACTTCCAACAGATCTATCGAGCTGCTCATCTCAGATATCGGGATGGTGGCAATGCTTTACTAGACGAACTCCAGGGGGATGCTTACATCGGTGATATCCTTCGGATCGGTTTACCCAGTAAAGATAATGGATTCGACATTGAGGGATTAGCTGTCCGTCAAGGAGAGGTATGGTTAGGGTTAAGAGGTCCTGTGCTGAGAGGTGTAGCGATCCTGATTCGGATCCGACCTGTGGACTCCGTCGCCTGTCCTGGGATCTTGGAATTGGCTCCCTTTGAGGATGGCTATCGCTACAAACGTCACTTTGTTCAACTGGAGGGGTTAGGGATCCGAGATCTTTGTTTTGAGGGTGATGATCTCTTGATCCTGGCGGGTCCCACGATGGACGCTGATGGTCCTCAACGGCTATTTCGTCTGTCAGATCCAGCTGAGCTTAAGGATAGTAGTGTCTCTCGATTAGAGCCGATTTTAGAGATCCCCTACGTGAACGGGGCTGATCGGGCTGAGGGGCTGGCTGTATTCTCCCGAGGGGGCAAAGGATCGGCAGCTGAGTCACTGATGGTGATCTATGATTCCCCGACTGAGGATCGGATGGAGGGACCTGCTCAACAGGGGATCTGGGCCGATGTACTGGAGAAACCCTAGCCCCGATCTTTATCCCCTCATTCAAGGGACTCTGCATCAAGCTTCCGGAGATCGCTTATCATGAGTTCCGATCATCGGATCTGGCTAATGATTCGGACCTCCCAAGTGTTCCACAGGTAACCCATGTCTTTCGATCCCTCCTCTCCCTATCCCCGTGATCTGGTGGGCTACGGCTCTTTGCCCCCCCACCCCCAATGGCCCCATCAAGCTCGGTTGGCGTTACAGATCGTGGTTAACTATGAGGAAGGGGGAGAGTCCAGCATCCTCCATGGGGATGAGTATTCTGAAGTGTTTCTTCAGGAGGTGCCAGGGATCGCTCGCTTACGGGGTGGTCGGGATATGACCGTGGAGAGCATGTATGAGTATGGTAGCCGGGTGGGGATCTGGCGGTTGCTGCGGGTGTTTCGAGAGCGGGGCATCCCGATCACGGTCTATGCGGTGGGCATGGCGATCGCTCGTAACCCGGAGGTGGGTAAGGCTCTGGCGGCGGAGGGACATGAGGTGGCTTCCCATGGCTGGAAGTGGATCGATTATCAGTACATCAGCCCCGATGTAGAGAGGGATCACATTCGTAGATCCATTGAAGCGATCGAGCAGGCCACCGGCAGCCGTCCCCTAGGCTGGTACACAGGTCGCAATAGTCCCCGCACTCGGGAGCTTGTGGTCGAGGAGGGCGGATTTCTTTATGATGCCGACGCCTACAATGACGATCTGCCCTATTGGGTGACGATCACAGGAAAGCCTCATCTGGTGATCCCTTACACTCTTGATAACAACGACATGAAGTTCAGTGTCGCTCCAGGGTTTAACTCCGGCGAAGATTTCTATACTTACCTGCGGGATGCCTTTGATGTTCTCTACCGAGAAGGCGAGAGCTCACCCAAGATGATGTCTGTGGGTCTCCACAATCGCCTTGCTGGTCGTCCGGGCCGAGTAGCTGCCCTAGAACGGTTTCTCGATCACGTGCAATCCCACAGCGATGTTTGGATCTGTCGTCGGGTCGATATTGCCCGTCATTGGATCGAATATCATCCCTTTAATGGCGCAGTTGGATCCGCCTGAACCCCTATGCTGATCCCATGACGATCTCATCTCAGCCATCGTGAACCCATCTGCTCAATCCGCAACAACTCCCCAGTACGAGCTGCAACGACTCCGTTCCCTTCTCCCCGAGTCTCTCCAAGGCAAAGTGCTGGTGGAAGCCGTCACTCGCTCCCTACCTGAGCTGATCCGGTGTGGTGAGAACCCGCGGGGAGGGATGGTGATCGAGTGCGATGGTTCCCGTTGGATGAGTCTGGCTCAGGATCAACGAGATCTATTGTTCTGGCATCAGGTGGCTCGGATCCAGTCAGGTACGGCTCCCCAGGAGGGATGGGAGCGAGCAGCCCTGTTTCTGGGCTTGGGAGGCATGGTAGGAGAGATCTGGGTCCAGGATGGACTGCTCTTCGGCCTCTGTTTAGGATTGGCAACCGTATCAGGGGTTCTCTTGTATCGGCGGCGGCAAAGACAGGGCTGGCCTGCGATAATTGGAGCGGATCGAGAGGCGATCCAGCTGGCGATCCAGTCAGGGTACAGTCGTAGCTCAGCCCATAAGAGCCTAACTCGAGCCCTTCAGTCGTTAAAGGATCAGGCCCCTGCTCAACAGCAAGCCCTCTACAAGGCTCGTCTGGATGCCCTCGGTCAACCTTAACTAAGCTCCCCGACTTGAGGCTTTGTAGATCACTCACGATCGTCATACTCTTAGGTCAACTGGATGGCCATAGGTTATTCTTCTGAGGTAAGTATGATTCTACTCACCAGGTTATGCCTTTCATCTCAGCTGGAAACAGCTTCCGATCAGGTGATCTTTCCTCATCAAGGGTCTGGATCAGAAACTGACCTGTCTCCCGTTGTTCCTCACCCTGGATCACGACTAGCTTTTCCTCGATGGTGTCTGATCACCCGATCAAGATCGGCTCCTCCGGATAGACCACCAACTGCCGAGGCCGCTGCTGCGCCAAAGCCAAAATGATCGTCAACGCCCCCAACCGCCCCCAAAACATCACCGCAATGATCACCAGCTTCCCAAACAGATCTAACTCCCCCGTAAAATCTTGAGACAACCCACAGGTGGCAAACGCCGAGATCACCTCAAACAACACCGGATCCAGATCCGCCTCATGGGTCATCAAGATCAGCCAGGTCGCAAACATCACCACCAGTAGAGACACCGTCAACACCGCCGACGCCTTCCGCACCATATCCTGAGCCAACCGCCGTCCCCCGATCTGAGGTGTCGCCAACCCCCGCGCATAGCCCCACAACGTAAACACCAACACCGCAAACGTGCCCGTCGTGACCCCACCCCCCATGGAAGCAGGCGCCGCCCCAATAAACATCAATCCCATCATCAACAGCTGACTGGCCTCCGCCAGATCCACCATGGGGATCGCCGCAAACCCCGCCGTCCGCGCCGAGATCGAGTGAAAGAACGTCAGCAACAACCGGCGAGGCCAAGGCTGATCCGCGATCCCGCGCCCGGGGGGCCGCGGGGGCGAGAGGGGCGCCGGAGCGC
>CAYSEO010000135.1:0-11400 GCA_964429885.1 uncultured bacterium | reverse complement strand
AATGCTGCTAGCAATCGAGCTCGAAAGTTAGCCATATTCGTGAAGCCATATCCCTGACGCTTAATTAACTTGATCCGATTGTTTATTCCCTCCATGACCCCACTTGTCACTGCGCCAAGGCGCCGCTGGCGCGAACGGTTAGCAAAAGATTGGTAGATTCCCTCCAGGTGATTCCTAATTGTCTTCACAGCATCACTGTAAACTTTCTTCGCTTGGCCGATCCATTCCTCCATTTGTTTCTTTTCTCTTCCACCGTCTTTCCGCTCTCATATATCTCCCGAAATCTCTCCTTCCACTCATAGGCTTGTCTTAACCGTTTACTCCTATTCAAATATTCGCTTAGCTTTTCCTTCTCTTCTTCGCTTAAGTCTTTTCCCTTCTTTAGAATCAGTCTCTTCGCTTCCTTCCCTCTCGCACCCGATTGTCTTCTGATCTTGTCTAATTCATCAATAACCTTCTTCATGATATGAAATCTGTTATAGACAGTCTTTGCATTCGGAAAAACTTCCTTGATAACCTTCGCAAATCCTACCCACATATCAATACTCACTTCCTCAGCTATTGCCCTCTCTTCTTCTGTCCATAAGCCTTTCAGCATCTCAATGATCTCTTCTGCTTTGTGGCTATCAATGACTTCTATCAGGCAATGGTTCTCTAAATCACTGATCACTGTCACATATTGGTTATATCCCTTTCGCTTACTGATTTCGTCTATGCTGAGTTTCCTCGACATCGCCCCGTAAACAGAGAATGGATCATCAAGATCCGCAACTGTTCCGCCCGACTCCACCGCCGAGCACACCGCACCGGCTGCCCCAGATACAATCCCACCTCCACCTCCGTATCACTCACAGTTCCACCTCTGAGTAAGATGAGGGTAACCCAGCAACTGATCCCATATGTCCTCCACACGAGACCTGATTGATGAGCGATTACGTTCGTTACCTGATCCCCTTCTGCCAGAGGTGTTAGCCTTCCTAACTCAGCTTGAATCCCGCTCCCGTTACCTCTCAGAGCCTACATCTGCAGATTCTGATCAACCTGATCCCCTACTTTCTCTAGCTGGTGCCTTGACAGGAAAGCCCATCTCCAGTCAGCAGATCGACCAAGAGCTTTATGGTGACGAACTCCCATGCAAGCTCATCCCAAAGCTGTCTTTATTGACACCTGGGGCTGGCTTGCCTTGGGCATCAACGGGATCAAGCGCATGGGCAGGTTAAACAGATCTTCCAGGAGATCAGCAAAAACGTTTACACAGGCTATGGAGTGCATGTCAAAGCAATTTTGGCGATCTACTTAAGGTCCAGTGCAACCTTTGTGGCAGCCTTCGATCTGCTTGAGCTAGGATTGTAGAAGTCATCTCTAGGAGAAATCATGCGACTCAAAGCCCATGAGTCTCCCCGTCGTCAGGGCCGTAACGACAAGGGGAGAGGGGGTAGCGCCCGTAAACGCCAGTTGGATAAGCGGTTCAAGACCACAGTGCAGCGCCTCAAGGCCAACGAGAGCTCCAACTCCTCTCCCTCCTCTTCAGGCAAGAGCTCCAGTCACAGCCGTCCCTCAAGACAACCTAACCCCCACTCTGAGCAGGTTCCCTACCTGCTTTTGTTTTTGCCGATCCCTAGTTTTGACCCTGAGCATTTCCTCAGATATTGCAATCGCCACATTCCTTAGGACATGAGGCTATGCCTGATCCGGGCGTCTCCATGGGAGTAGCAACTCCAATAAATGGCAATTGCTAAGTGACTTTTCCTGCAAAATCTATTAGTTTCTTCTTCCAATCAAAGTGGGTCAACAACCTTCGATCTTACCTCTGATCCCTTGCCAGAGGGTCATAAAGATGATCCGTAGATCTAATAAAAGAGACCAGTTCTGCACATAGTAGAGATCATACTGAGTGCGTCGAGGAATACTGGTATCTCCCCTCAGGCCATGGATCTGTGCCCAGCCAGTCATACCGGTTTTCACTAGATGGCGATCTAGATATTTCGGGATCTCCTGACTAAACTGATGAACGTAAAAGGGGCGCTCGGGCCGAGGTCCCACCAAACTCATCTCCCCATGTAACACATTCCAGAGTTGGGGTAATTCATCCAAGTTGAGGCGACGCAATAGCACACCGATGGAGGTTCGACGGGGATCCTCAGCTCGGGTCCAGCCCGGCTGTTGCTCCGTTTCCGCATCCACCTGCATGGTCCGGAACTTATAGATCCAAAAGGAGCGCCCATCCAAACTGATCCGTTCCTGGCGATAAAGAATAGGACCCGGACTAGACCAGCGGACCCCTAGAGAGATTAGGGCAAACAATGGCCCCAGTAGGATCAATCCCAGCAAGGATCCTAGGATATCTAAACCCCGCTTGAGTAGACGATTATGCCAGTACCGTAAAGGAGGATCTTTAAGGGTCAACAGCGGCACCCCATCCAGGGATTGGAGACTGAGATTGACGGTCAGAAAAGTAAGGATATCAGGGAGAAGACGGATCTGAATGCGATCGGGGCCACGACATTGCAGGCTAAATAACAGCTCCGCTGTAGCTAACTCCGGCTGTGCAAACCATACCTCTTGGATCTGAGGATGGATCTGTAAATAATGACTTAGATGGGCTAGATCGGTGACGGTAGGAAGATCTTGATCTGAGGTTTCAAGATCCTGATGTCGACCTTCCTCGAGATCTACTGCCACACGTCCCACCACATGAAATCCTAGCTGAGGAGATCGGTGTAATCGATCCAAAACATCCTCCAATAGGGCATTATGTCCTACCCAAACCACGGATTGAACACCATAGCCTCGTGCTCGCAATCGACCCATCAGCCGCCGCAACAGGATCCGGGTGAGCACTAATCCGAAGAAGGAGAGTAAGCCCGCGTAGCCCACCACTAAACGGGATAGAGAGATGGAACGAATGAAAAAGGCCCCAGCCAATACCACCCCAAAGGAGAGACAGAGCCCCACCAGCACCAACACCAATTCATCGAATTGAGACAGCAGCTTTGACTCGTCATAGCCTCTCAACCCAGCCTCGATCCCCCAGTAACAGAGCACACAGATGGTGGCAAATCCCTGATAGATATCCAACGGCAGCAGGGCATTGGGGCTGAGCGCCCGGATCCCGTAGCCCAGCAGAAACGCACTCCAGATCCACACTCCATCGCTGAGGATCACGAGGAGCAACCAGAGATGACGGGGGGTACGCAACAGCTTGGACATAGGGGAGTCGTGGCCAGATCGAAAGGCAACACTGGTATGGTACCGGCTGGGCTTTGGGAGTGAGCGAGTTAGAGACACGGCTTCGGATCCGGGTAGACCTCAGATCTGAGTTCCTCAGACAAGGCTGCTGGATCTCACTCTCCTCAGGGGAGATAGACCTGGCCCAACTTCAGTTCAGTTACCAAAGGGATCGTCAAGATCCCACCTGGAGCAAAGCGATCAAAGATCTGCTGTGCACAGGCTGCAAAGTTTGGATAGGTGGGATCTCCCGGATCAGGAGATCGAGACTTTGAGATCTGTCGGCCTAAAAAGTCGGGGAAGGTCTCCTGTAGCATGTGGGGAAATTGCAAGATCTGATACTGATCGTGACCGTAATAAGTGGATAAGGGTAACTGATCAACATCCCCAGGAGAGGGGGTGGGATCCCAACCATAGACCTCTGTTCTAAATTCCTGGGTTGCTTCCAATAAGGCCTTGTCAGCACAGGCCACTCTCAAGATCGCTAACCATCCCCCTGGTACCAGGATCCGTCTGAACTCAGCAGCAGTTGATTCTGGAGTGAACCAATGCAACGCTCTACCGACTGTAATCAGATCAACACTGTGATCGGGTAATTTAGTATCATCCGCAAGGGTATTCCTCAGATCAAGATGGGGATGTTTTCCCAACAATCGCTCAGCCATCGCCCTCATCTCCGAGTTGGGTTCGACCGCGATCACTTGGGCCACTCGATCTAGTAAATGACCTGTGATCGTGCCGGGTCCAGCGCCGATATCCGCTACTCGGGCCATTGAGGTAAGTTGGGTCTGATCCATCAGGGTGGTGAAGGCTTGCGGATCATAGTCCCAGCGGTAGCGAACGTAATGATCGACTTTGGATGAGAAGCGATTGACGGTATCCATATCGGTGATCTGAGAGGTAGGCTCCTATCCTACCTGACCCTTTCTCAGAGCAGGTTTGGCCAGGATCCTGACTTTTCCCTGAATCGAGCTCAGATCTGTTCTAGGACCACAGGCCCCTCAGGCTCTAGAGGAGTGGCGGGAGAAGCCAATGTAGCAAAGACCTCAGCCAGACCTGATCCCGGATTGGGTAGATCGCTGGTTTGCAGACGGGCCACGATCGTACCTGCGGGATCGGGTTCAAATTCGCCACAGAGAATCAGCTTGCCATCTTGAAATCGAGCCCAGAGCCGATAGATCTGACCTGATGGAGGTGGGGGCAGATCCTTGAAGGTGATCACCACTTCCTGCCATTGACCGGGAACGAACAGGAGACTGCCACTGGCCTGAGGAGCTGCTTGCTGATCCCCCTGTAGGGATACCAGTCGGGTATTGGGTTGATTCAGGATCTGGACCACGACATTGGGCTGCTGCCGCAGGCGAAGGTTATCGACGCCTAAGGTCAGGATCAAAGCCGCTGCAATGGATCCCCCTAAAACTTCCAGGATCTGTCTACGGCGACGACGGCGGGTGGGAAATTGGACGACGGTCTGCCGAGCCCCCTGAGCCCTCTGAGATCCTGTAGCCTGAGATCCTAGAGTCTGTTCTACTGATTGGAGTACAGCGGCTTGGAGATGAGCCGGGGGCTCGATCGGGGTAAGTCTTTGGGGCAGTAAACCCAGGCTCTCCTGTAAACGATCGATCTCCCCCTCGAGTTCAGGGTGTTCTCGTAAGATCTGCTCTAGGATCTGGCTTTCCTCAGGGGAGAGATCCCCAAGGACGTAGCCAGCGAGGAGTTCCTGGACTTGGTCGAGGGATAGGTGAGTGCTCATGGCAGGATCCCTCCCAACAGGCGTCGTAATTTTAGTAATCCCTGACGGGATCGGGTCTTGACCGTTCCCAAAGGCAGCTGTAACCGCTGGGCGATCTCCGTTTGACTCAGCCCTCCATAGTAGGCCATCTCCAAGATCTGGCGTTGGGCTTCTGGGAGCTCTTGCAGAGCGCGCTGCACTGTTTGTTCTCGCTCCTGGTTGGAGACCTGCTCAAAGGGAGAGGCGCTGGAGATGCCTGAATCCGCCTGCTGATAGCGCTCCAGAAAACGGTGATAGGATCCCTTAGACCGCCTCCGATCTAGAGCCCGTGAGCGGGTGAGCAAACACAGATAGCTACTCAACGAGCCCCGTTTGGGATCATAGGTATGCTTCTGCCAAAAGGTGACAAAGATCTCCTGGGTCAGATCTTCTGCCTCCTGCGGGTTGTCGAGAATTCGCATGGCCACGGTGTAGATCAGACGCACATAGCGCTGGTAGAGAACAGTGAGGGCAGCGGAGTATCCAGCTTTCAGCCACCGCAGTAACTCACTGTCAGTGGCCTCGGGTCCAATGGTCTGAGGATCTAAAGTGGGGGATCCCATGAATCGCTTGCCTGATCCTGGAGTGGGTTGGCCCTGACAAGTTCATTATCAGATCATAGGGGAGCTGATCAATGAAAAGGTCTTAAGAATCTATAGATCACCTATGGATCTTAGATCCACAGGGTTCAGAGGATGAGTGCAAAGAGGACAGAAGACTGAGACAACAGAACCTGAGTTGCCCGGTCCCTGCCCTCTCCGGGGTTGAGACCTCGGATCAATTGAGATCAACCGAGACCCATCCAGATGATCCGAGGGGGCTCATGGGATCTAAAAGAAGCTAAAGTTAGCCTCACTATAGCGACGTAAGGTGCGGATCGCGGCCTGATCCACATCACTATTGATGGCAGCCAGAACGGTAAAGCTAGCCTCTCCGTCGGATAGATCCTCTGTGACCACCAGTCGGTTCACCCCTAGGCCGGAGTTGAAGTAGACAAAGAATCCTGGTCCTGGTGTCTCGATCTGAGCTCCGATCAGGCGGGCAGCAGAACGAGCATTGAACACAGTAGCGGGATCGTTGTCGTCATCAGAGTCCTGTAACACGATCACATTGACGCCGCCGGTGGGCAGATCCGCCGCTCGGGCATTAATGAAGGAGAGATCCCCCATAACACCGAAATCCGAGGCCAGCAGAGCGAACTGATCGGCTCTAACCTGCCAGTCCGAGAGCTGATCGGGGGAGGAGAGCAGTTGGGTTTCTGTGTAGACTACAGTATCCCGACCTAGGCCAGTTGCGATCTGGTCAGCACCGGCTCGACCATCGATCCGATCCCGTCCCGTCCTGCCGTTGATCACATCATCCAGATCGGTGCCAAAGATCTCGTTGCCCAACAAACCCCCGCCGATGTCGCTATCATTCATGAATGAGAAATTAGCAGCGGAGAATTGGGGCAGTTCATCAATGGCCGCCTGCTCAGAGATCGTGTTGATGGCCGCTAGCACACTGAAGTTGGCCTCTCCATCAGCCAGATCTTCGGAGAAGACCAACCGATTCACCCCCAAGCCGGAGTTGAAGTAGACAAAGAATCCAGGGCCTGGGGTCTGGATCTGGGCTCCGATCAGGCGAGCTGCCGAGCGGGCATTGAACACGGTGTTGGGATCGTTGTCATCGTCAGAATCCTGCAACACGATCACATTGACATCCCCTGTGGGCAGATCGGCAGCCAGGGCGTTGACAAAGGCGAGATCTCCGGTGACCCCTAAACCACTGGCATCCAGTAGGAATCGATCCTCATCCGTCAACCAATCAGAGAGCTGATCGGGACCTGAGCCCAACTGAGTGGGGGTGTAAACCACCGCATCCTCGCCCCGGTTCGTCGCGATCTGATCGGCACCTGCTTGGCCATCGATGATGTCATCCCCAGCTCCGGCTCGGATCTGATCGTCCATCGGGGTGCCATTCAGAACGTTGTCACGGAAGTCACCTCGGGTTGTCCCGTTACTCAAGAGCAGTTCCTCCTCGGATTGTTCAGCGGTGACTAGAGAGGCGGTCTCTGGGGCGGAGGTCACGGAGTCGGGGGAGAGGGCGACGGGATCTGTAGCGTTGGAAGAACACGCGACCAACAGGAGGGTAGAGAAGGCTGCGAGCATTGGATAGCGATGATGGATCGCCATGGTTTCACTCCTAGATAGGTCAACATCAATGTGGGATCTGCAACAGGGCGCAGCAGAACCAGGTGAGATCCCAAGCGGGATCTGTGGATTAAATCTGAAGCTCGTGTCGGTATACCGGAGCTCTGCAGACCGATCCCAATTTCGGGATCCGGGGTCTGAGCGTCCCTTGATTAAATTACGCAGCCGGATGGGGATCGGATTTATATTTCTTTACGACCTACTGGGATCGGATCTAGAGGGGGTGATAGCAGCCATAGACCAGGATCAGGGTGATCCGGACCCAGATCTGTTTAGCCCCTTAAGCGTCACTCATGAGAAGTTCCGCTGCTATCGCCAACTCCCCTCCCTACAGGACTATCTGAGGGTGGCTCCAGATCGGATCAGCCTGGAACGTTATCAAAGACCGGGACAGCGTGAGTGGATTTTGCTCGCTTCACCATACGCCTTTCTGGACATCCGATCGCAGCCCCAACACGTCGGAGAGCTGACGTAGTTGACCCGTGACATGGTTCAGCTGATGCTTATCCCGAATATCAATACAGAGATCGATCACAGCAGTCCGATTAGCAAAGGTGCGCACCTGGGCATTGCGGACATTGATGTCTCGATCCGATAGACGCATCAACACATCCTTCAGCACCCCCACCCGATCGATCACCTCCAACTGCAGCTGCACCGGATAGGTCTGTCCCTTTTGTTTGATCAGCTCATTGTTCCAGGTGACGGGTAATAGACGTTCACCGGAAACAGAATGGATATTGGGACAACTTTGGTGATGGATAGAGATGCCTCGGTTGAGCCGGGTGACGACACCGATGATCGGATCCCCTGGCAGCGGGTTACAACATTTGGCCAGGTGATGCTTCATCCCCTCCACACCCAGGATCGCCGATTGTTGTCGTTCCCGTTCGCGCCAGCGACTTGTCCCATCGGAGGGCGTGGGAGCACTCGGAGGGGCCTGAGGAGGAAGCGCCGGTTCTGACTTATTGCCGTCCTGGAGACGATTGATCACGGTGGTCAAGGTCACCTCACCATAGCCCAGACCCGCTAACAGATCGTCCACACTGCTGTAGTTGAGCCGTTCCGCCACCTGATGCATCCGATCGGACTTGAGCAGCGCATCCAAACCGTTCTTGCCTAGACCTCGCTCCAGCTGTTGACGACCCCGTTGGAGATTCTGATCTCGATGGGAGCGCTTATACCACTGGCGAATGCGATTGCGGGCAGAACTGGTGGCGACAAAATTGATCCAGTCCAGACTGGGGTGAGCTTGTTTCTGGGTGATGATCTGGACGATATCTCCATTGCGTAGGCGGGTCTCTAAGGGCACCATCTTGTTGTTGACCCGTGCCCCGGCACAGTGTTCCCCCACCTCAGAATGGATCCGATAGGCGAAATCCACCGGTGTTGATCCTTGAGGTAGCGCTAACAGATCCCCCTTGGGGGTAAAGATATAGACCTCGCTCTCAAACAGGTTCTCCCGGATCGTGTCCAGATATTCCTTATCATCTGTTAGATCCTTCTGCCACTCCAGTAGCTGTCGCAGCCAGGTGAACTTATCATCCTCCTTCAGATGGGAGCTACCCCCCGATTCCTTATACTTCCAATGGGCTGCAATACCATACTCCGCCACCCGATGCATCTCCTCCGTGCGGATCTGCACCTCCACCGGTGCTCCCCCTGGACCGATCACAGTGGTATGCAGGGATTGGTAGCGATTAGGCTTGGGCAGACCGATGTAGTCTTTGAATCGACCGGGGATGGGCCGGAAGCAACCATGGACCGCCGCCAGAGCCCGGTAACACTCACTGTGAGTACCCACGATCACCCGTACCGCCAGTAGATCGTAGATCTCATGGAACTCCTTATGCTGGTGCTCCATCTTGCGATAGATACTATAAAGATGCTTAGGGCGACCACTGATCTCAACCTGCTCCAGACCCATCTCCTGTAGCTGAGCCCGTAGGGTTTGAATGAAGGAGTCGATCTGATCCTCCCGCTGGTTGCGTTTAGCCGATACCAGCTCCTGCACCCGACGATAGGAGTCCCGATCCAGATACTTAAAGGACAGATCCTCCAGCTCCCACTTAAACCGCCAGATCCCCAACCGATTGGCCAGAGGGGCGAAGATCTCCATGGTCTCAGCCGCGATCTGTTTCTGCTTAGCTGCCGGGAGAAACTCCAGGGTGCGCATATTATGGAGACGATCCGCCAGCTTGACCACGATCACGCGGATATCCTTGGCCATGGCCACGAACATGCGCCGGAAGTTCTCCGCCTGTTGCTCAGTTTTGCTGGAGAAGTTGAACTTGGAGAGTTTGGTGACCCCCTCCACCAGGGATCGAACCTCGCCCCCAAACCGCTCCTCCAGATCCTCTGGGCTGGTCTCAGTATCTTCTAAGACATCATGGAGAAAGCCTGCTGCCACCATATCGGCATCCGCCCCCAGATCCCGCAACAGACCCGCAACGGCAACGGGATGGGCAATGTAGGGCTCTCCAGATTTGCGCTTCTGCCCCTGATGTAGATCGTGAGCCAGACGGAAGGCGCGACAGATCCGATCGATCTCAGGGCCGGAGAAGAGGCGGGGGCCAATGCCGTGATGATCGTAGGGGATCTCCTCTGGCAGGTCGAGTGGGTCAGCACCCAGATAGGCCGACAACCAGTCCGGTACTGGTATATCAAAGGACTCGGCCTCAGGGGTTGCTAGTGCGGTGGCTGGCCCCATATCGATGCAAGTGGTTAAGATTAGGTTGATGGGATATCAAGCCATCTTAATAGATCTTTTCCTCGAAAGTCTACGGCTGGACTATCATTTTGAGCCGGGGGGAGGAGATGCTCTACAGTATGACAGTATGGATTGGATCCGTTGGCTCCCTGGTTGAATCGCAACTCAAGAGGTGAAGCGTTTGAGCATTGATCTGACTCAATCCCAGTCCGTATCCCCGACTCTGGCCCCCTCGTCCTCTCGATCTGTGGATATCCAGGACTGGGACTGGCAAGCATTCCTCCGCTCCTTAGGACGGTTTGGGGTGGATCTGAGCCTGGATCGGATGCTGGAGCTGTTGCGTCGCCTAGATCATCCCCAACACGGGATCCCGGTGATCCATGTGGCAGGCACCAATGGCAAGGGATCGGTCTGTGCTCTGGTGAGTCAGGTCTTACGGGCGGCGGGTTATCGAGTGGGTCGTTACATCTCCCCTCACCTGGTGCACTGGCGGGAGCGGAACTGGGTGAGTGGGGAGTGGATCCCCTGTTCAGAGTGGGAGGCGATTCTGTTCGCCTTACAACAACATCTCAAGCAATACCCGGAGGAAATCCCCTGGCCGACCCAGTTTGAGGTGGTGACAGCGGCAGCCTGGCTGTATTTCCAGCAACAGCAGGTGGATCTGGCGGTGATGGAGGTGGGTCTGGGGGGACGGTTAGATGCCACCAATGCGGCCATCGAGCCAGCGGTTACCGTGATCACCAGTATTGGTTGGGATCATTGGCAACGATTGGGGAATTCTCTGACAGCGATCGCACGGGAGAAGGCAGGGATCATTAAGCCAGGAGTACCCTTGGTCTGTGGTCCCCAGGTGTTAGAGGTATTGGAGGTGATCGGCGAGACAACCCAGCAGTTGAGTGCTCCGTTGCAGGGGGTACGGTTGGCCCATCGGGTGGATGAGGGTCAGATCGAGTGGCAGGGAAATCGCTATCCGTTGCCGTTACGAGGGGAGATCCAGCTGATCAATGCCGCCATCGCTCTGCAGACCCTACAAGCCTTACGGGAACAGGGGTGGCAGATCTCGGATCTGGCGATTCGGGAGGGGTTTGCTCAGACGCGATGGCCGGGGCGGTTGCAGCTGCTTGAGATCGAGGGGAAGCAGATCCTGGTGGATGGGGCGCATAATCAGCCCTCAGCCCAGGCGCTCCGGGAGTATCTGGATGGACTGCAGATCAGATCCATCACCTGGTTTATAGGTCTGTTGGAGACCAAGGATGTCAAAGGGATCTGTCGAACTCTCTTACGTCCAGGGGATCGGCTCTATGCTCTGCCGGTTTCAGGCCATGCTGGAGTCAATCCCGATCAGTTATTGCAGATCGCCTTGCAGATCGAGCCTCGGCTGAGTCATGGGCAGGCGGTGGAGGATCTCAGATCCTGGCAGCGGATCTTGAACCAGGTGGATCTGGGGGAGCGATTGGTGTTGTGTGGATCTCTGTACCTGATCGGGCAGGTGATGGAGG
>CAYSEO010000134.1:0-11454 GCA_964429885.1 uncultured bacterium | reverse complement strand
GAAGGATGCCCGTATTGAAGTAGAGAAGATCATTGGCCGGGGGTCAGGCTTCGTGGCTGTGGAGATTCCCTTCACCCCCCGCGCCAAGCGAGTGTTGGAGCTATCGCTGGAAGAGGCTCGTCAGCTGGGCCACAACTACATCGGCACGGAGCACCTCCTACTCGGCCTGATCCGGGAAGGTGAGGGGGTGGCAGCCCGTGTCCTGGAGAATCTCGGCGTGGATCTATCCAAGGTCCGCACCCAGGTGATCCGGATGTTGGGCGAGTCCGCTGAGGTCTCCGCCAGCCCCTCCCAGGGACGCACCAAAACCCCGACTCTGGATGAGTTCGGCTCTAACCTGACCCAACTGGCTCAGGAAGGCAAGCTGGATCCGGTGGTGGGACGACAGACCGAGATCGAGCGTGTCATCCAGATCCTGGGTCGTCGTACCAAGAACAATCCGGTGCTGATTGGGGAGCCCGGTGTGGGTAAGACCGCCATCGCGGAGGGTCTAGCCCAACGGATCATCCAGGCGGATGTGCCCGAGATCCTGACGGAGAAACGGGTGGTCAGCCTGGATATCGGTCTGCTGGTGGCGGGCACCAAGTATCGGGGTGAGTTTGAGGAGCGCCTCAAGAAGATCATGGATGAGATCCGCTCCGCCAATAACGTCATCCTCGTGATCGACGAGGTCCACACCCTGATCGGGGCGGGGGCTGCGGAGGGAGCCATCGATGCCGCCAACATCCTGAAGCCAGCCCTGGCTCGGGGAGAGCTGCAGTGCATCGGGGCCACCACCCTGGATGAGTACCGCAAGCACATCGAGCGGGATGCTGCCCTGGAGCGACGTTTCCAACCGATCATGGTGGGCGAGCCCTCCGTGGCAGAGACCATCGAGATCCTATTCGGCCTGCGGGATCGCTACGAGCAACACCACAAGCTCAAGATCTCTGATGTGGCCCTGGATGCGGCAGCCAAGTTGGCGGATCAGTACATCTCCGATCGATTCCTGCCAGATAAGGCCATCGACTTGATCGATGAGGCCTCCTCGCGGGTCCGCCTGATCAACTCCCAACTGCCTCCAGCCGCTAAGGATCTGGATCAGGAGCTACGGCAACTGCTCAAGGACAAGGACGCAGCGGTGCGCTCCCAGGACTTTGACAAGGCCGGTGAGCTGCGGGAGCGGGAGATGGAGATCAAGCAAGAGATCCGAGCCATCGCTGCCGCCAAGAAAGCCGAGGAGAAGAATCGGGAGGAAACCCCGGTGGTCTCCGAGGAGGATATCGCTCAGATCGTCAGCTCCTGGACTGGGGTGCCGGTGGCCAAGCTGACGGAGACCGAGTCCAACAAGCTGCTGCAGATGGAGGACACGCTCCACACCCGGATCGTGGGTCAGGAAGAGGCTGTCCGGGCCATCTCCAAGGCGATCCGGCGGGCACGGGTGGGTCTCAAGAGTCCCAGTCGGCCCATTGCCAGCTTCATCTTCTCCGGACCCACTGGGGTGGGTAAAACGGAGCTGACCAAGGCGTTGGCCACCTACTTCTTCGGCTCTGAAAACGCCATGGTGCGGCTGGATATGTCGGAGTTTATGGAGCGCCATACGGTCTCCAAGCTGATCGGCTCTCCCCCTGGCTATGTGGGCTACAACGAGGGCGGTCAGTTGACGGAGGCAGTGCGGCGGCGTCCTTACACCGTGGTGCTGTTCGACGAGATCGAGAAAGCTCATCCGGATGTCTTCAACCTGCTGTTGCAGATCCTGGAGGATGGTCGGTTGACGGATGCCAAGGGTCGCACCGTTGACTTTAAGAACACCCTGATCGTGATGACCTCCAACATTGGCTCTAAGGTGATCGAGAAGGGGGGCGGCGGCCTCGGCTTCGAGTTCAATGCCGATGAGGGGGATGCCACCTACAACCGCATCCGGAATCTGGTCAACGAGGAGCTGAAGCAGTACTTCCGGCCTGAGTTCCTCAACCGACTGGACGAGATCATCGTCTTCCGACAGCTGAATGAAGGAGAGATCAAACAGATCGCCGACATGTTGCTGGAGGAAGTGTTCGCCCGCATGACCGAGAAGAAGATCGCCTTGCAGGTCACCGATCGGTTCAAGGATCTGATCGTTAAGGAAGGCTACAACCCCAGCTATGGGGCGCGGCCCCTGCGTCGGGCTATCCAGCGGCTGCTGGAGGATATCCTGGCGGAGGAGATCTTGACGGGTCGGATCAAGGAAGGGGCAACCGCCACCATCGATGTGGATGACGATAGTAAGCCCAAAGTGCTGGTCAGCGATGAGGAGTCGGAGCGGGTCCTGCTGCCTCAAGGGGCGGAGTAACCCAACCGGATATCGCATCTCGGGGGGCAAGGTGATTGCTCCCTTTTTTCCGCTCTAAGATCGTCATGGGTGGATCAGCAAAACGGTTTGTACAGGCTATTCATGCATGTCAACGAATTTTGCCGATCTGTCTATCCTGCGACCCCCAGAGCCCGTCCATGCTGAATCAGGAGCCACTGATGGATCTGCAAGCTGTTCAGACCACCTATTATCCCGGCGGCGGTGGAGCCCCCTATCGAACCCCTCCCCCCGATCTGCCCTCGCTGCTGCTGCAGGAGCGGATCGTGTATCTGGGTCTGCCGTTGGCCGAGGAGGCGGATGCTAACGTCACCAAGCTGATCATCGCCCAGCTGCTGTACCTGCAATATGAGGATCGGGAGAAGCCCATCCGCATGTACATCAACTCCACGGGCACCTACAGCTATGACACGGCGGCCTTCGCCATCCTGGATACGATGAACTACATCAAGCCCCCTATTCATACGATCTGTATTGGCAACGCCATCGGTATGTCGGCCATGTTGCTGGCGGCGGGGGCTAAGGGATTCCGGGCCAGCCTCCCCAATGCCACCATCGTCTTGCACCAACCCTTCGGGGGCACACGCGGACAGGCCAGTGATATCGAGATCCGCACCCGTGAGGTGTTGACTGTCCGGCAGATGATGCTGGAGCAACTGGCCCACGACACCGGCCAACCTCTGGATCGGATCAAGCAGGACACCGAGCGGTTCTTCTTCATGACCCCGGATGAGGCCCAGGAATACGGCCTGATCGATCAGGTGTTGACGGGCACTCGCAGCCCAGCTGAGTTGGCGGGTACTGCCCGTTAGCGTTCCTCACCTCTAAACATTGACAGGAGATTTGCAATGCCCATCGGAGTACCCAGCGTTCCCTATCGCATCCCTGGTGAGTCCTACAGCCAGTGGATCAGCATCTATAACCGCCTCTACCAGGAGCGGATCGTGTTCATCGGGGAGCCCATCGACGACAATGTGGCCAATACGGTGATCGCGGTGATGTTGTACCTCAACTCCCAGGATCAGAATAAAGATATCGTCATGTACATCAATTCACCGGGCGGATCGGTGACCGCAGGCATGGCGATCTTCGACACGATGAACCATGTCAAGTCGGATATCGTTACCGTCTGTGTGGGCTTAGCGGCCTCCATGGGCTCCTTCCTGCTGGCGGCGGGCACTAAGGGGAAGCGATTTGCGCTGCCCCACTCCCGGATCATGATCCATCAACCCTCGGGTGGTGTGCAGGGACAGGCCAGCGACATTGAGATCCGAGCCCGAGAAACGATCCGGATCAAGCGGAAGCTCAACCAGATCCTATCGGATGCCACTGGGCAACCCCTGGAGCGGATCGAGCGGGATGCGGAACGGGATTTCTATCTCTCCGCTTCGGAATCTGTTGACTACGGCATTGTGGATCGGGTGATCGAGGATCGGGCCGAGGCCATGGCCAGCTAGCGGGATCGGTTCTCTCCGACGTTGACCGCAAGTATCCCACAGGCGCAGCAGTGGATCTAGAGTTAGATCGGCTGCTGCTTCTTTTTGTGGGTTGGCATAGGTGATCTTCTGGATCCTCCCTTTCAGGAGTAGGTTATGTCTGGTTAGATAGCTGTCAGAGACGGTGATGAGGTGAAGGATGCGTCTGATCGATGGGCAGGGCAGACTGTGGGGACGGATCAGTGTCCTGGATCTGGGGGCACTGATCATTATTGGGGTGGCGATCGCGGCGATCCTGTTCTTCCCAGGTCAGCAGGCTGGCAGTGTGGTGCAGGTGGGAGGGGGTGAGTCGTTCCCGATCGAGGTGGACATGATCGTGCGGGGGGTGAGTAGTCGCTCCCTGGAGCCCTTTCAGGTGGGGGAGAAGGCGGATCTGATCATTCGTAACCAGCCCTATGGCCAAGTGCAGGTGATCGAGGTGGAGGATGTGACCCGCCAGATCCCCGTGGCCAGTAACGATGGAGAGATCGAGTTTGTGCCGGATCCGGAAGCCTATCGATGGGATCTGGTGATCACTGTGGCGGGTGAGGGACAACAGACGGAGAGTGGCATGGTCTTGGGGAATAACAAGGTCAAGATCGGGACACCTCTGGAACTGGAGACTTTTGCCTATGCCTTGCGGGGCACGGTGATGGATGTGCGTCCGTCGGAGTAGGGGGCGAGGGGAAGGATCTTCTAGAGTGGAGCTAGTGCCACGTTAGGAGTTCTGACGCGCCATCGTGATCGTTGCCAACCCCCTCTTGTCTCTGCGGGATGAGGCTGCTTTTGCTGGGTTAGGACCGGAGTTCTATGACCCGGTACAGCCCGCCACCTTTCCTCGTCATGTCCTGCGCTTTCGCAATGATGATCTGTTGCTGCGATTCGGTTTGGATCCGGCTCAGGTGAGCGATCAGCAGTTTATCGAGGCGTTGGGCCAATTTCAGGTGGATCGTCCCCTGTTGGCCATGCGCTACCACGGCTATCAGTTTGGGGATTACAATCCGTTTCTCGGGGATGGTCGTGGATTTCTCTACGGTCAGTTTCGGGGAGAGGATGGCAAGCTTTACGATCTCGGCACCAAAGGATCGGGGACCACACCTTACTCTCGGGGGGCGGATGGCAGATTGACTCTCAAGGGAGGAGTGCGTGAGGTGTTAGCCGGAGAGGCTCTGCATCGATTGGGGGTGAGAACCTGTCGGTGTCTGAGCCTGATCGAGACCGGAGAATCTCTTTGGCGAGGAGATGAGGTGTCACCCACTCGCTCCTCGGTGATGGTGCGTATGAATCGGACCCATATTCGGTTCGGGACTTTTGAGCGACTAGCCTATCTAGAGCGCCCCGATCTGATCCGCAAATTGCTAGATCATGTCATCCAAACCTATTACATTGATCTGGAAGGCAAGCCCGATCCCTATCCTCATTTCTTTCGAGCCTTGGTGAACCGAGTGGCGGAGATGGCGGCTCAGTGGATGTCTGTGGGGTTCTGCCATGGGGTGCTGAATACCGATAATATGTCCATCCTGGGGGAGAGTTTTGATTATGGCCCCTATGCCTTTATCGAGACCTATGATCCCAAGTTCACTGCTGCCTATTTCGACTACTGGGGCTACTATCGGTTCGGCAATCAGCCAGAGATCTGTCGGGTCAATTTGGAGCGACTGACGGAGGCCTTGGAGGGGGTGATCCCGATGGCGGAGACGGAGGCTTCCTTAGCAGAGTTCAATCAGGATTACCAACGTATCTATACCCGCCGGATGATGTGCAAGTTAGGGTTTCATCCCGATCAAGTGATCGATTCGGAGGAGTTGCTGTTTCTCACCCTGAAATTGATCAGCGTGGCCCACTTGGGCTATCACGACTTCTTTGCCACCCTCACCCGATCGTTTTCCTCCATCTGGTGCCACGGCAGTGAGGGGATCCTAGAGGGCAAACTGGGGCAGCTCTCGCCAGAGGGACAGGACTGTCTGCAGCAGTGGCGACAGGGCTATCATCACCGTCTGATCCAACTCTCCCGGTCAGAGATCGACGAGATCCCGCAGCGACTGCGCCACCATAATCCGCCTGTGGTCCTGACCCGCCCTGTGATCGAGTCGGCTTGGGAGCCCATCACCACCGAGGATGACTGGAAACCGTTCCATCAGCTGCTGGAGCAGATCCGCACCTACGACTGGGGTCCAGCAGAGGATCTCTAGGATGCCACCCTCCAGGATGAAGTGTTAGTCTGAGTACAGACCTGGGATCGTGCGACTCCAACGCCTGAACGAGTCAGGCCGGGAACGGAGCAGCTATAAAGGATGCTTGAAGTAGGCGCGAACTCCTGGGTCGCCTTCGACCTAGACCAGACCTTAGCTCTCAACCCGTCATGGAAAAAAATCTTGCTAACCTGGCTCAGAAGGCTTTGTATTTTGGTATGGGGCTAGCCTCCTTCGCAGCAGACAAGGCCTCCGCTGCCGCCCGTAGTGCCCCCGTTCATTTCGTCCAACTGCGACAAAGAGCCCAAAAGATCACCGATGAGCTGGTCAAGCGGGGTGAGATGTCGGCGGAGGACGCCAAGATCTACATGGACGATCTGATGCAGCGGGCTCCCCAGCAGGTTAAGGATATGCAGGAACAGGATCCCCCTGCCTCGGGTCCCCGTAAGATCCAGATCGACGATATGGGGGAGGCGGACGAACAGGAGTCCACGGCGATCCAGTTGACCGACTCGGCCCGCTTGCGCCAGGAGATCGATGCTCTGGAGGCGGAGCTGGAGAAACTCCAGCAGCAGGACACATAACGATACATCAGATCCCGCTTAAGGATTCCATAGGAATGCGCTGGGGGCATCGTGATCTGGTAGTTTGGGTATTGCTAAGGTTTCTGGGGAAATAAGCAATGGGGATCGTTTTCCAACTCTCGCTGCTGGGCTTGGTGCTTTACAGCCTGCTGCTGGTGGTGGTCATTCCAGTGTTGTACAGCTCGGCCAGTGATTGGGAGAAGGGCAAAAACGTGATCTTGATCGGCTCGCTGGTCTGGGTAGGCTGGGTTGTGGCGGTGGCTGTGCTGAACTTTCTTAAGTAAAGATGGGCATGGTCCTTAGGCCCCTCAGGCAAGCGCAGGAGATCGATGGCTGTTTTTGAAGGCAATTTTTTCCAGACTCAGGATATCCGTCTGGCTATGGTGATCGGACGCTTTAATGATCTGGTCACGGGCAAGCTGGTACAGGGCTGTCAGGATGGTCTCAAGCGCCATGGTGTGGATGTGGATCCGGAGGGAGCTCAGGTGGACTACATCTGGGTGCCGGGCAGCTTTGAGGTGCCTTTGGTGGCGCGGGAGCGAGCCGCTAGTGGTCTGTATGATGTGGTGATCTGTCTGGGGGCTGTGATCCGGGGGGATACGCCGCATTTTGACTATGTAGCAGCGGAGGTCTCCAAAGGGGTGGCGGCAGCAGCCTTTCAGACCGGGGTGCCGGTGGTATTCGGGATCCTGACGACGGACTCGATGCAGCAGGCTTTGGAACGGGCCGGGATCAAGAGCAATAAGGGTTGGGAGTATGCCATGAATGCTCTGGAGATGGCGACTCTGATGCGACAGCTCCGCTCCGGCAACGGCTCACGTTCCGCCTGGGGATCGGGACATTCCTTACCTTCCTCTCAATCCCAGTTGGCCGCTGGTTCAACCCCAGCTCCCTCTCCTGAGATGGGCTATAGCTGATCAGGTCTTCGTTTCTAAGCCGGATCCGCCAGGATCGTCAGACAGGACGAGAGGGATTACGATCGTTCTACGTTAGAGGACGGATCCCCCGATGGCCACCACTGCTCAACTCAAACACCTGAAGCTGCTACGGCGCACCCCCACCCAGATGCTGATCGGGATCCGTCCTTTTGCCGCTCGGGATCTGTTTCTGCGGGTGTTGGCTGGGATCGTCATCATTGGGGTCGGGATCCAGTGGTGGTCCCAGTCTTGGGGCTTGGGTTTACTGTGCTTGGGGATCGGTCTTTACCTAGGGTTTCCGGCTCAGTTGGGGGAGACTCTGATCTTTGACAAGTCTAAGGATCGGGTGCGACGGATCCAACATCGGTTTTGGCTGTATAACCCGGTTCTGTTTGAGGGATCGCTCTCAGGGATAAAACAGGTGCGTACGGATCGGGAGGCCAGCAATCGCTATGGAGAGGGGGAATATTCCTACCACTGTCAGGTGATCTTGGTCTTGACCGAGGGGGAACCTGTGGTGATCGGAGATTACACGAGCCAGTCTCATATGGCGATGCCAGATCAGGAGCCCCGCGAGATCACTCGCAAAATGGTGGGTTGGATTCAGAAATTTTTAGATCTGCCCCAGCCCTCTCGTTCCCACTGAGATCCTTCTGGAGCCCCAGAAGCTTGGGTTTACTCTCTAGGCAACATAGGGACTACAGCAGATCCAGGTAACCAGCCATGGCCGGTGTGGAACTGGAGATCCCCAAGCAACTCAGGTTAAGATCCCCAGCTCCATCAAAGGTTCGACTTAAGCGCCAATCACGCCGCCATCTTCCTTGGTGATCGCCACGACAGAGGGACGGGGAGGCATGCCATCCTCAAAGTCAGGCCAGCGGGTGGAGGGATTCTCAAAGGTGGAATCATCATCATCCCCAGGGTGCTGGACGGCGACAAACAGGGTGCGACCATCGGGGGTGAACTTCGGTCCACACATCTCTGCGCCCTGAGGGCAGGCAAAGAAGTGACGGGTCACCGCTCGGGCCTCGCCGGTGGTGTCAGCAGCCCAGATCCCATCGGAGAACCCAAAACCAGGGCAGCCATCGGTGGAGATCCAGATGCGACCCTCATTGTCGAAGGCCACGTTATCGGGGTTACAGAACCAGCCATTCGCGGTGGTCCCTTCCCCATAGGAAGCTTCCGCAGCCGCATCCTCAGGATCACCCGCCTTGATGAACACCTCCCAGGTGTACTCGGTGGCGGTGTGATCCGCATCAGCACCCTCACCCGGAGGGATCATCTCCACAATGTGGCCCCAGATGTTCTCAGCCCGATCGTTGACCGCATCTACCTGATCGGCTTCCCGGCGGCTGTTGTTGGTCAGCATCACGTAGACCCGACCATTGACCGGGTTGGTCTCCACATCCTCAGGCCGATCCATCTTGGTCGCCCCCAGCAGATCTGCTGCACGGCGAGTCTCGATGGCAATATCCGCCTGGCTAGTGAAACCGTTCTCCTCCGTCAGCGGTCCCTCACCATACACCACCGGCATCCACAGCAACCGGCCATCATCCTCGAACTTGGCCACATACAGAGTGCCCTCATCCAACAGATCCCGGTTGGCCTCCCGATCATCGGGATTGTAGGTGCCCTCAGTCACGAACTTGTAGATGTAGTCGAACCGCTCATCATCACCGGAGTAGACCACCACTTGGCCATTGGGAGCCACCACCGTGGTCGCGTTCTCATGCTTGAACCGACCCAGGGCCGTCCGCTTCACCGGCTTAGACTCAGGCTCATAAGGATCGATCTCCACCACCCAGCCGAACCGCATGGGCTCATTGGGCTCCTTGGTGATGTCGAAGCGATCGATGTAATCTCCCCAGTTGTAGCTGGGATCCCCACCAACGCCATAGCGAGTGTAGATCACCTCTTCAGACTCGCCTTTGAAGTACTGATGGAAGTTCTCCTCAGCGGTCAGGTAGGTGCCCCAGGGGGTCCAGCCCCCAGCACAGTTGTTGATGGTGCCGATCACCTCCATGCCGGTGGCATCGGCAGAGGTCTTGAGCAGATCGTGGCCTGCTGCTGGACCGGAGACCGCGATCGGGGTGCTGCTGAGGCGGATGGTGCGGTTGTACTGGCTATCAGGCACCACAGACCAGCTGCCGTTCTCTTTCCGAACCTCGAAGATGGACACCCCATGAGCCGCGATCTCAATATCCGCCTGATCCGCGCTGGCTCCAGCCTCCGAATCATAATCAGCGAACATCAGGTGAGTGTTGGTGTACTCGTGGTTGACACAGAGGATACCGTTCTCGCTGTTGTCCGATCCCAAAGGCAGCGGGAAGTAGGCGATCATGTCGTTGTTGTAGCCAAACTGCTGCTCCTGCTTGGCGGCAGATTGAGCTGTGACATCGAATTCGGGGGCACCAGCGGCCACCGGATCACCCCAGCGGATCAGCACCTCAGCGTTGTACCCAGGGGCCACGCGATGGCTCTCCACATAGTCATGGGGGATCTCCTCAAAGCCGAGGGAGGAGCTAGCACCCTCTTGAGCTTGGGCCGTGGACTCCGGCTTAACGAACAGACTGGCGAACACACCCATGGCCGCCGTGGCGGTGAGCCCCTGTAGGGCGGCCCGACGACTAAACCGGGTGGCCAACACATCTGCAAAGGTCCGATTGGAGGTGCGATTGGAGCCGATATCGTCCAATTCCCGAGCAGTCAGGGGGCGTGATTGATGAGGATGATCAAAAGGCATTGCTAAATCTCCTGTAAGCCAAGGGGTTAGATCGAATCCAGCCATGAATGGGGATCAGGAAGTATTTCACTGTGTCGCCCATCACATGACGGCCAAAAATTGGCATTCAATTATGGAGGATAGGTCGATTCGCCCCACCCCGTAAAGTTTCTTAACAAAAATGTAATATCAAGGATCCTTGAATGATCCTATTGATCCCATGGGTGGGCGCCGAGCCTAAGACTCTAAGATCTGGGCAACACCGAAGGAGGAACCGTGGAGACCTACCCTGTGATCAAGGTACCGGAGCGGTTCTCCGTCCTGGAGCAGCCTGCGGTTTTGCCTCAGCTCCGTCCCTCCCCCTGGTGTTGGCTGGCTTTGATCCTGACGGGGGTGTTTCTGATCCTGGCCTGGTGGGCTCTGTGGCTATTAGGGGTGGCGGCGGTTTGTCTGGGGGTCGCGATCTGGGATTACGGTCGTTCCCTGCGACGCTATCAACAGATCTTGTCTCGGGATCGCCTGGAGCAACAGCAGGAGCGGGTGCGGGGGCTCACGATCGTGGCCTACACCCAACCCACTGATATCCAACATGAGGGGGTATCGATCCCTTTGGCGGAGGCGTTACGACAGATCCCGGAGGTAGAGGTGATGCAGCAACAGCGACTGGGCATCCACATTCCAGATGTGATCCTACAGGATCGGAGCTTGGGGCTCTGGTGTTGTATTGAGGTGGATGAGCCCTGGTATTTTCGGGAGGGAGATGGTCGCAAATGTCCCAATCACTGGATCGGTAAGGATGATCGACGGGATGAGGAGTTTCTGGATTGTGGCTGGATCGTGATCCGATTTGCGGAGTCTCAGGTGGCTTTAGATCTGGAGGGCTGTGTTCAGGAGGTGGCTTCGGTGTTGGCTCGATATAATCCAGGGCGAGAG
Organism: uncultured bacterium; assembly: GCA_964429885.1. Classification (GTDB taxonomy): domain Bacteria; phylum Cyanobacteriota; class Cyanobacteriia; order Thermostichales; family Thermostichaceae; genus CAYSEO01. The sequence goes on along the minus strand of CAYSEO010000134.1, from coordinate 302 downwards.
CGGGTACAAACTCAGCTGAGACGGGTGGCGCGCTGGACCGGATCAGGTGCTTTACGGATCTCGCGGGTCTATACGGAGGCGGATCGGCGGTAAGGTATTGCACTCGCCACTCCGATTGAGACGCCCGAATCAGGCGTAGCCTTGGGGTCACCTCGAATAATTGTCTGATTCTCAATAAGCATCTGCTAGCCACCCCTTATGTATCGGTTGATTGAGATCCTCAAAAATTGATTTCCTCTGTATTACTCAGGATCTGTCGCAGCTCATAGTCAATATCTTTGACTCGCAATCTCAGGCATTCG
>CAYSEO010000133.1:0-11578 GCA_964429885.1 uncultured bacterium | reverse complement strand
ACCGGGCGGTGGTGGATCAGCTGCCGGTGGATCAGCCGACGATCGATCGGATCGTGGAGGAGGCTAACTACGCCTTTAAGCTCAACATGATGATCTTCAAGGAGCTAGAGGGCAATTGGTTTGTGTCGATGATCCGGTTGGCCTGGAACTCGGTGGTGACCTGGTTTGAGCGTCTGGGTCGTCGTCGTGAAGCAGCAGCTCCCTCCTCATAGACTGAGGGTTTGCAAGAACGTGAGGGTTGAGCTTAGGCTTGACCCTTTTCGGTTTTATGTTTGGTGATCCTTACTCTAGCAGGAGGCGGCGCAAACGAAATCTATTTGCCCTTATCGTTAACTGTTATATATGCTTATTCCGAAAGAAATCTTGCCGACCGGTAAGCTCTCACGTTAAGCTATAGGGTGTGAGTAATTCTGAATTGCTGAAGAATTTGATATGGACTATCATGACATCATTACAATTGAGCCCGGAAAACGCAGTGGAAAGCCTTGCATTCGAGGTATGCGACTCACTGTGTCTGATATTTTGGAATACCTAGCTAGCGGTATGACGGAGAAAGAAATTTTGAACGACTTCTCTGAGCTTACCTCAGAAGACATCAAAGCTTGTCTTGCCTTTGCAGCTGATCGTGAGAGGAAATTATTTGTAGCAGTCAAGTGAAACTCTTGTTTGACGAGAACTTGTCTGACCGGATCATTCCCAGAGTTATTGATCTGTACCCTGAATCTGAACATGTCAAGCCACTTTCGCTCCAGTGGACTTGGCTTGGGAGATGTTAGATCTTAAGAGTAGGAGCAATACCATCGTCAACATGGACATAGACCCTTGGATCGCACAGGACACCTTCCAGTTCCTTGGCATGGGCTTGAGTAAGCCTCTCGTAGGTCAGTCGTCTCGATTCAAGGCACATATGACACTCACAATCAGATATTGAGCCTGGCTTGTATCTCAGGGCATCACCAGGTAAGTAGATCCGCAAAAACGTTCATACAGACTCCATATCCTGTTTCAAAGCAATTTTGCCGATCTACTGAGATGATAATCCACATGATCCCGATGGCCCCACTCATGCTGCCCCTCCGACCTCCTCAGGAGGCATGTTAGGATCTACAGACAAGGCAAACGAATTGAGTTTCAGGAGAACGGCTATCGCTAAGACTCAAGCTATCAACAACCGCATCCGCTCCCCTCAGGTGCTCCTGATCGATCATGAGAACACCAATCAGGGCCTGACTGACACCCGCGACGCCCTTCGATTAGCTGAGCAGCATGGACTCGATCTGGTGGTGGTCTCAGAGGGCAAGGACGCCCCCGTTGCCAAGATCGTTGACTTCGGCAAACTCAAGTATCAGCAGAAGAAGCGCCAGCGAGCCAGCGCCAAGCCGATGGTCAAGGAGGTGAAACTCCGTCCCAACGTGGGGGATTCCGACTATGCTGTCCACATCAACAAGGCCGTGCGCTGGTTAGATAAGGGCAACTCGGTCAAGTTTCAGGTACGCCTACGGGGGCGGGAGCACCAGCATCGCGATCGAGCTGGAGAGTTGCTGGAGCGAGTGGTTACGGATCTGAATGAGGTCAGCCAGGTCCAATCCTTAGACAAACGGGCTCTGATCCTACAGCTCATCCCAGCTTAGGGGCGGACCTAAGAGCGGGGGGAGCTACTAGTTGGCTCTCAAGGGCGGGATCCGGCGAAGTCTGGGTCTCGTTTTGTAAAGGGATCTCTCCCGGCTCGGAGCGGCTCTGATAGTCCTCAAGGGTCTGAGATAAACCCTGCCCCACTGACTTTAATAGGTGGCGGGTGGATTGGATATGCTGACGGGTGCGGAGCTGAGCCTGTACCTTCCATTTCATTAGCTGATCGAGAAACTCATCCCAGGTCTCCCGTGCCGTCAAGCGAGTCGCTCGTTGGGACTGTTCCAGAAGATCGGATACGGCTGAGGTGGCCTCACTGGTAGCCGTTTGCAGAACCTCCAGATCATCCTGGATCTGAGACTGGATCGCCTCAATATCCTGCTGGATCTCCTCCTCTTGGGCCTCCTCCTCCTGCTCGATCTCCTCTAGATCCTGGGGGGTAACCTCGGTCTGCTCGATCCCTGGATCAGAATCCAAAGCCGAAAGGGATGCGCCTTGAACGGGAGCAACCATAAGAAACAGCACTGCCAGGATGCAGAGTGCTCCTCCTATCCACTGCCCCCGGATCCCGCTGGACTGATGCATGAAGGTTTGCCTCTAATGCGCTCATTCGGATGCGGACTGGTCATTGGAGATCTCAGCTAAGAGCTCTCTCTGGTACATGGCAATGCAAGCCTGGATGATATCCTCCAGATCTCCCTGTAGGATGGGCTCCAAGGGGAAGTTTTGCTTTAGGCGATGATCGGTAACCCGATTATCCTTGTAATTATAGGTGCGAATCTTCTCGGAACGATCACCTGTGCCCACCTGCATCTTACGGCTAGAGCTGATGGCCTCCCGTTGCTCTCGCAGTTTCATCTCATAGAGCTTGGCTCGCAGCAGCTGCATGGCTCGCAGTCGGTTCTGGAGTTGGGATCGCTCCTCCGTACAAAAGATCCGGATCCCAGTGGGTTTGTGGATCAGATCCACGGCGGTCTCCACCTTGTTGACGTTCTGTCCGCCTGCACCCCCAGACCGGGCTGTCTTCAACTCGATATCTTTCGGATCGATCTCGATCTCCACCTCATCTACCTCGGGCATGATCGCCACCGTGGCTGTGGAGGTGTGGACCCGTCCCTGGGCCTCCGTTACGGGCACCCGCTGCACCCGATGCACCCCAGCCTCAAACTTCAACTGACTATAGACCTGATCCCCAGTGATCTCCAGGACCGCCTCCCGGCAGCCCCCCATATCGGCCTCCGAGAGGCTCACCAGTCGCACCGACCAGTTGACCGTCTCCGCATAGCGACTGTACATGCGCATCAGATCCCCAGCCCAGATGGCGGCCTCATCCCCTCCCGCTCCGGCCCGGATCTCCAACATGATGTTTTTGTGATCGTTGGGATCCTTCGGTAGCAACAGGATCCGTAACTGATCCTCCAGCTCCTCCTGTCGGGTACGCAGTTGCTCCAGCTCGGAGTGAGCCATCTCCTTCAGATCCGGATCGGACTCTGATTCCTTCAGCAGCTCCTCGGTCTCCTCCAGCTCCTGTAGCACCGAGCGCCACTCATGAAAGGTGTTGACCGTGGGCTCCAGGGAGGAGCGAGCCTTGGCAATCCGCTGTAGCTCAGAAGGATCTGCAGCTACATCTGGATCGGAGAGACGAAAAGTTAACTCCTCAAACTTGGCCTCCACATCCTGTAGGCGGTTGAGAAGCTGAGTGGGTGTCGCCATCGGTGCGATTCCTTTATCTTGACCCTAGAAACAGGAAACCTGAGGGAGGGGATCCCTCTCTTCAGAATAGAGTGATCCTGACAGACCCATCCCCCCTGCTGCAGTCTGAGAGATCTGCCGCGCTCTAGGACTTTTTCTTGCGGCCCAAACCATACTTGCGGTTGAACTTCTCCACCCGGCCCTCGGTATCGATGATCCGCTGGTTACCGGTGTAGAAGGGATGATTCCCGGACCAGACATCTACCCGTAGCTCAGGGCTCGTGGATCCCACCGTCAAGACTTCCTCGCCGTTACAGATCACCTTGGCCTCAGAGTGCCACTTGGGATGGATTCCTTTCTTAGGCATGATCAGTGCTGCTCCGTGACAGAGTGACTACAAGTTGAGAGAGAGGGGTTGACCGAGTCTAGCTTAAACTAGCTCAGATCTAGCGCTTAGAGTACTGAGGCGCCTTACGAGCCTTCCGCAGACCATACTTCTTCCGCTCCTTGGCTCGCGGATCACGGGTCAAATACCCTTCCTTCTTGAGGGGCTGACGGTTGTTGGGATCCATCTCACACAGGGCTCGCGCCACCCCCATGCGGATCGCCTCTGCCTGACCGCTGACTCCACCCCCCTGGGAGCGCACCAGCACGTCGTAGGATCCCTCCAAACCCAAGGATTCCAACGGCGATCTCACCTGAGACACCAGCTTGTCCTGGTACTGCAGATAGAGCTCTCCAGCCTTGTCATTGATCACGATCTTGCCCTCTCCAGGCACCAATCGCACCCGAGCAATGGCGTGTTTGCGGCGACCCGTGCCCCAGTAAACCGCTCTTGTCTCCGTTGCCTGCGTCATGATCACTTACCTCCAGGAATGGTGTTGATGGGATAGGGCTGGGGCTGTTGGGCCTCGTGGGGATGGTCCATGCCGGTATAAACCTTCAGCTTGGTGAACTGGCTGCGACCCAGACGGGTATGGGGTAGCATCCCCTTGACCGCCTTCTCAATGATCCGCTCTGGCAGACGGTTCTGCAGCTGATTAAACGTCTCCGTTTTCATGCCCCCTGGGCGACCGGAATGACGCCGGTAGAGCTTCTGGGTCCGCTTCTTGCCCGTGACCTCGATCTTCTCTGCATTGATCACGATCACATGATCCCCCGTGTCCAGGTGAGGGGTGAAATCCGGCTTATGTTTACCTCTCAGAATAGAGGCAACGATCACAGCCAGACGACCTAAGCGTTGTCCGTCGGCATCCACCACATACCAGGTGCGATTGTTGGGATTAACGGTGGGTAGAGGGGTCTTGTTCATGGGTCTCGGAGGTCGAAGATCTAGGTTAGGGTCAGGAGAGGACCGTGAGCGAACACGGTGAAGCCAGAGGTGATGGGGTCAAGTAAGGGTTGGGATGGAGTTGCAGATCCGGTTGATGGACATCCGCAAAAGGATCCCGAGGATAGCCCACCCCGATCAGACAGAGTCCCTGGGGAGGCGCGCAGTAGCGAGATCGCAATGTGGTCCAATCCTTGGTCTGCCACAGCCGCTCAAATCCCTGGGGGGACAGCTCATGGCGACCGACATAGGCGAGAGCGCCCACCAGCAGTCGCATCATCCGATAGAGAAACCCGCTGGCCTGCACCTCCACCGAGATCAGGTTGCCCGTTCGCTGACAGCTCACCTGTTGTACCGTCACCCAGGAGTGAGGTCGAGGGGAGCCCGCTCGCCGGAATGCTTCCAGATCATGAGCGCCAACGATCGATTGTAAGGCATAATCCATCATTTTGACATCCAGAGGATCGCGGTGATGCCAGCTAAAGGGCCGCCAGAAGACATCGGGCAACTGCTGGTTGAGGATCAGATAGCGATAGCGGCGCCAACTGGCGGAGAAACGAGCATGCCACTCGGGCTGGACCTGAGCTGAGGCCAGGATCGCCACATCCTCCGGCAAACAATTATTGAGCACCAACCGCCACTGATCGGCAGGGATCGGGGAGTGGGTCTCGAAATGGCACACCTGCCCAGCGGCATGAACACCGGTATCTGTGCGTCCCGCCCCATGGATCACGGCGAAATGACCGGCCCGACTGGCTATTGCCTCCTCCAACACCTGCTGCACACTGCGATGGCGAGCCTGACGCTGCCACCCATGGAACTGAGCCCCCAGGTACTGTAGCTTTAAGGCGATCCGCTCAGACATCAGGCTGATCTCACGATCTCGACCCTTAGACCAGTTCGATCACCGCCATCTCCGCCCCATCCCCTCGCCGTTTCACCGTGCGTAGGATCCGGGTATAGCCCCCCTGCCGCTCGCTGTAGCGTTCCGGGGCCAGCTCAAACAAAGAGGCCACCAGCTGTTTGTCATAGACATAGCTGAGGGCCTGCCGCCGGGAGGATAAGGATCCATCCTTGGCCAGAGAGATCATCTTCTCCGCTGAGGACCGGATCGCCTTGGCCCGAGCTCGGGTGGTGGTGATCCGACCCTCCCGTAGCAGAGCGGTGGTGAGAGCCCGCAACATGGCATGGCGCTGATCGGCAGGCCGATTCAGATGGGGCGTTCGACGACGATGACGCATAGATCTAACTCAATCCATCACTACGATCACAAACAGTTTTGGGAGGGCCTGATCCGGATCAGGACTTGCTCTTCTCCCGAGGTAGAGTCAGCCCCAGCCGTTGCTTGAGGGCCTCCACCACCTCCTCTGCGGACTTCTGTCCGAAGTTCTTGATCTCCAACAGATCTTCCTCGGTGTAGACCAACAGGTCCGCCACCGTATTGATCTGAGCTCGCTTCAGGCAGTTGTAGGCCCGTACCGACAGCTGCAGCTCCTCGATCGGGATCTGATTCTTCTGATTGTCCTCCGGTTGAGCCGGTTGGGAGGGGGCATCGAAGGTGATCTCCTGCAAGGGACTAAACAGACCCACCAGGATCTGGGAGGCCTGACTGAGGGACTCCTGAGGCGACAGGCTGCCATTGGTCCAGATCTCCAGGGTGAGCCGATCCTGCTCCAGAGATTCCCCCACCCGAGCCGCCTCTACGGCGTAGTTGACCTTGCGCACTGGCATAAAGATCGAGTCGATCTGGAGGAAGTCGATGGCCATGGACTGATGATCAGTGTGATCCACAGCTCGGTAGCCCCGACCTCGACCGATGGAGAACTCCATTTCCAAGGTGGCCCCTGAGGAGAGGGTGGCGATGGGGTGATTGGGATTGATCATCTGCACCTCACTGGGCAATTGCAGCTTCTCCGCCGTCACCAGGCCCGGACCCTGGGCAAACAACCGTCCCATCTGAGAATCAGCAGCTGTGGAGTTGAGGATTAACCCCTTCATATTAAGCAGGATCTCCATGACATCCTCCCGCACCCCCGGCACCGTCGAGAACTCATGATTGACCCCCGCGATCCGAACGGCAGTGACAGCCGTGCCCTCCAGGTTAGAGAGCAGCACCCGACGCAGGGCATTGCCCACGGTCGTCCCCTGCCCCCGCTCCAGAGGCTCTAGCACAAACTTGCCATACAGAGCTCCCTGCTCATCCTGATGAGACTCCACACAATCGATCTGATACGATGCCATCAGCATGCCTCCCTTATCTATGCGCTCCGCGATCGCCGCTCTCCATCCACCACAGTCCCAAGTAGCCCAACCCGATCCGGCTGCCGACACGGATCGAACCTCAGACCCCCAGGATCGAAATTAGATTGGCCTAGACTCGCCGCCGCTTGGGTGGACGACAGCCATTGTGGGGAATCGGGGTGATATCTCGGATCAAGGTGATCTCCAGCCCCGTCGCCTGCAAGGCCCGAATGGCGGTCTCACGACCTGCCCCAGGACCACTCACCATCACCTCGATCTGACGCATGCCGCTATCCATCGCCGTGCGAGCTGCCCCTTCCGCTGCTGTCTGAGCCGCATAGGGAGTGCCCTTCTTGGCTCCCTTGAAGCCGCTAGCTCCCGCCGAGGACCAGGAGACCACATCGCCATTGGGATCGGTGATGGTGACGATCGTGTTATTGAAGGTGGACTGAATATAGGCCACCCCATTGGGAACATTCCGCTTGATCTTGCGCCCGCGACGCTGTTGACGAGCCATGAGTTCTCAACCTTCCTAGTACATGATTCGGTAACGCTAAACCCTGCTGCCGGGATGGACTACTTCTTCCCTGGCGCCTTCTTCTTGCCCGCCACAGTCTTGCGACCCCCCTTACGGGTACGAGCATTGGTGCGGGTCCGCTGCCCTCGGAGAGGGAGGCCCATGCGGTGACGTCGGCCTCGATAGGACCCGATATCCACCAGACGCTTGATGTTCATCGACTCCTGGCGGCGCAGATCCCCTTCCACTTGGTAGTCGCTCTCCACCACGCCCCTGAGTGAAGCCACATCCGCATCTGTCAGATCCCGAGCTCGGATATCTGGGTTGATGCCTGTCTTCTGCAGGATCTCCTTGGAGCGAGTCCGCCCGATGCCATAGATGTAGGTTAGAGCGATCTCAACCCGTTTCTCTCTTGGGATATCGATCCCAGCGATTCTTGCCATGGTGTGTTTTCCGTTTTCTCAACCCGTTTTCGGCCTGTTTGTGATAGATCTGGGTGGGAGATCCAAGAAAGCTATCCCTGCCGCTGCTTGTGCTTGGGGTTGGCTGAGCAGATCACCATAACCCGACCGTGTCGCCGAATGACCCGACACTTCTCGCAGACCCGGCGGACGGATGCTCGCACCTTCATGATCTAACCTACCTGAACAAATCAGCAAATAGTAATTGTAGGGGAAAATGGACCTGATGTAAAGACCTTTCTCCCCAGGTCAGGACCCGACCCGCTACTCCTTCTCGATATAGGGGCGGATATCGTTGAGATCGATGTAGCGATCGGTGGCGTTACGTAGCTCACGGGCGATCATGCCTTCGGTAGAGACTACGGTGATGTGGGTGTTCTTGGAGCGCAGGAGCTCCACGGCCCGCTCGAAGTCGCCGTCACCGCTGAACAGGATCACATGGTTGTACTGATCGACGGTATTGAACATGTCCACGACGATCTCGATGTCCAGGTTGGCTTTCTGGGAGTAGCGACCGGACTCATCATCTCGGTACTCCTTGAGCAGCTTATGACGGACGGTAAAGCCCAGGCTAATCAGGGCATCGCGAAAGGCTCGCTGATCGTGGGGATCCTTGATGCCGGTGTACCAGAAGGCGTTGATCAGCTCCACGTTGGGGGGCCGGTGGACGAAATGGTCCAGTACCCGGCGGGGATCGAAGAACCAGCCATTCTTCTGCTGAGCATAGAACATGTTATTGCCATCGATGAAGATGGAAACCCGATTATCGGCGGTTGGAGACATGGGTTACCTGGAGTAGTGATGATTTCTGTAGGGCAAGTCAGGATAGGCTGTCGAGGGTAAGGATCTGCGGATCAGGCGGCCATCGGAGTGGAGGCGGTCAGATCCAGCAGTGGATACCCCTGTGCAGCACGTTGTTGGACATACAGTTGGGCGATCTGGCGAGCCAGGGCTCTGATTCTGCCAATATACCGTGTGCGTTCAGCCACGGCGATCACTCCACGGGCATCCAAGAGGTTGAAGGTGTGGGAACACTTGAGTACATAGTCGTAGGCGGGCATTAGGATCACCTCACCAACAGGGGTGGGATCCTCAGGGCTCAGCTGGGACTGACTATGATGGATTAGGCGCAGGGCCTCCCCCTCACACTGGTTGAACAGGTTGAGCAGTAGATCCGGATCGGAGAGCTCGAAGTTGTAGTGGGAGTGTTCCACCTCGTTTTGTTGATAGACATGGCCATAGGAGATGGCGCCGGTGGCCGGGTGTTGATTCCACAGGATCGAGTAGACGGAGTCCACCCCCTGCAGATACATGGCCAGTCGCTCCAGACCATAGGTGATCTCGACGGAGACTGGACGACAATCTAGTCCCCCAGCCTGCTGGAAGTAGGTAAACTGGGTCACCTCCATCCCATCCAGCCACACCTCCCACCCAACGCCCCAGGCCCCAAGGTTAGGAGCTACACAGTCATCATCCACAAACCGCACATCATGATCGGCTGGATCGATCTGCAGGGCGAGCTGGCTGTCCAGATAGAGATCGAGGATGTTATCCACAGAGGGCTTGATCAGCACCTGGTATTGGAAGTAGCGTTGCAGGCGGTTGGGGTTTTGGCCGTAGCGACCATCCACAGGGCGACGGCAGGGCTCCACGTAGGCGACTCGCCAAGGTTCCGGTCCTAGAGATCGAAGGAAGGTATGAGGGCTCATGGTCCCAGCTCCCTTCTCGATATCATAGGGTTGGACGATCAGACACCCTTGCTGGCCCCAGAACTCGTGCAGGGTCAGGATCAGAGATTGGAAGGTTAGCATCTTCTGTAGTACTAATCTAATTCAGAAGGAATAAGCATCTCATCAGGCACAACACCACAGTCCTTGTTTCGCCTCCCTGCCTCATCGGCCCCAGCTCGTTTTGGACTTACGGCCTGTTAGTATAGCACACAGACTGAGGAGTCCTCCTCGGAGGGCGGTTGTTGTTGGCGGAGCAGGAAGTCATTCATCCGTTCCTGACGGCAAGCGGCGGATCCAGATCTCACCCGATGGGGTAAGGCACCAGAGACTGTCTTGGGGATCCAACTTGGGACAGCGGCTGAATCGAGATCTGGAGGGGCTAGGCGAGCTGAGAGAGCCATGCTATGCTAGGTAAGCTCGATTATGAGCCGTGGCGGGCGTAGCCAAGTGGTTAAGGCAGTGGATTGTGGTTCCACCATTCGTGGGTTCGAGTCCCATCGTCCGCCCTTCAAGAAATTGTCTAGAACCTCGATCTCTTCATCAAGGTTTCATCTCTGGGCCTATTCTCCTTCAGCCTCACGCACCTAGGAGGGAGACTTGCATAAAAGCTGAGATCTCTCCTCCAATAGAGAAGGCGCTCGGGAGGGCACCCTGATCGCCTCTGATAATCAATCACTACTGGGAGGATAACCCATGGCAGTACAACGATGGACCGATGAGATGCTGGATCGGCAGGCTGAGCTGACCGCGGAGAACCGAGCTCAATTGACTGAGATGCGACAGCAGCTCAATGACTTGTTGGAAGGCCAACGGATGTTGGTCCAGATCTATCAACAGGAGCATGAGGCCAGGGTAGAGGCCGATCGGCGGTTTAATCGGCACATCGAGAGCCAGGAACGGCTCAATCAACAGCTGACGGAGGCCGTTGAGGAGCTCAGGCAGCTGGTCAGATTCAGCCGCGAGAACGGCAGTCAGAACTGATCCCCTCAGCCCTCACGGGGGGGAGGGCACCCTAATCGCCTCAGACAATCAATCACTAGGTACAGCGATCGGGAATAACTCATGAGCTAACCCTTCAGTCAGGGTCAGCGATAGAAGGGCCGCTCATCTGACATCCGGTTCCCGATCAATGTAGATCAGCAAAAACGTTTGTACAAACTATATAGTGTGTATCAAATCCATTTTGCCGATCTATTACTGAGAGGATAACCCATGGCAGTACAACGATGGACCGATGAGATGCTGGATCGGCAGGCTGAGCTGACCGCGGAGAACCGAGCTCAATTGACTGAGATGCGACAGCAGCTCAATGACTTGTTGGAAGGCCAACGGATGTTGGTCCAGATCTATCAACAGGAGCATGAGGCCAGGGTAGAGGCTGATCGGCGGTTTAATCGCTTCATTGAGGAGCAACAACAGCTCAACCGACAGCTGACCGGGACTGTTCAACAGCTAACGGAGGCCGTTGAGGAGATCAGGCAGCTGGTCAGATTCAGCCGCGAGAACGGCAGTCAGAACTGAGCCCCTCAGGAGGGAGAGGGTAAAAAATGGTCTTCAGTGGCGTGAGTTGGTCGGCTTACGAGACCTTGCTGCAGGATGGGGGGGATCGGTTGCACTGTCGAGTCCCGTATCTGGATGACGTACTAGAGCTCTCTAGCGTCTCCACTCAAAGCTGACTGTAACCCGATCCCAATCCGCTTCCGTCTTCACCACCTCAGCCGTCACCCGTTGCCCTGGTAACACATCACTGGGGTTAAACGCCGCCCGCCGGGTATCCACGATCTGATCCCCCCGATAGAAATCAAACCGAGCCACCGCCGAGATCACCACATAATCCGTTGGATTGATCGCCTCCACCTGCAAACGACTGCCTGCTCCCAAACGCTCCTCCTGGATCCCGCCCACAATCACCAGCTCAGCACTATCGGAACTGCTACGGATCTCAGAGGAACCTGCCTGGGCTGTCAAGCTCTCCGGT
>CAYSEO010000132.1:0-11678 GCA_964429885.1 uncultured bacterium | reverse complement strand
GGGGAGGCCCCGGCCCAGCAGCGGGTCGCCGCTCCCCCCCCCACCCCCCCTCCCCCCACCCCCACTCCCACCCCAGTGGTGGCCGCCCCTACTCCCACTCCTCTGGTCCTGCCTGCTCCCCAATCCCAGGGCGGGATCAGTCTGCAGGTGCTATCCGTCCAACAACTGGGGGGCGAGGTGGTCTTGAATCTGGCCATGCAGAACCGTTCCCAGGAATCGGTTAGCTTCCTCTACAGCTTCATGAACGTGACCGATGATCGGGGTCGAGCCATCACCGCCTCCGCCCAAGGGTTACCGAGGGATCTGCCCCCCAATGGTGAGGTCTTCCAGGGCAGTGTTCGGGTGCCCACGGCTGCCCTGCGAGGATCCCGTAGTCTCTCCCTGAGTCTCTCCGACTACCCTGCGGCTCAGCGCCGTCTGCAGGTCAATGGCATTCCCTTGCCCCAACAGTAGGGCTCTGAGGATCCCATGGTTCCCGAGCTCAGGTTTTGACAAGGGGGAGCGGGATATGCGACAACATTAGAGCTTAACAGACGTAAGATCCGAGCTATGCCCGTGATCCTGGCCTCGGGGGCCGAGCGGATCCCAACTTGAGAGAGTTGCTATGTCAGATGATCTGCAACAAAGCTTATTTGGAGATCTGGGAGGTGAGTCGGTCTCCTCACCCCAAGAGGTGGATTATGATCAGATCCCTTACCACGCTAGTGTGCCGATCCCCACAGGTACCTACCCCAGCCTGGATCATCTGAAACAGCATTGTGAGATCTGTCAACGGTGCGGTCTCTCAGAGGGGCGACTCCATGCAGTGGTCTCTCGGGGTAACCCCAAAGCGGATATTTTGATCATTGGCGAGGGACCTGGACGTCACGAGGATGAACAAGGGCTGCCATTTGTGGGTAAATCCGGTCAGCTATTGGACAAGATCCTGCAATCAGTGCAGCTGGATCCGGCCACGGATGTCTATATCTGTAACGTGGTCAAGTGTCGGCCCCCTGAGAATCGGGATCCCTCTGCGGAGGAGATGGCGGCTTGCCGTCCCTATTTGGTGGAACAGATCCGGCTGGTGGATCCCAAGATTATTCTCCTAACGGGCAAGGTTTCCGTCCAGTCTTTGACAGGGGAGAAGAAAGGCATTACTAAGATCCGAGGGACTTGGCGTCAGTGGGAAGGCCGGTGGGCCATGCCGATCTTTCATCCCGCCTATTTGTTACGGAATCCGAAGCGAGAACCCGGCAGTCCCAAATGGTTGATGTGGCAGGACATTCAGGAGGTGCGGCGCAAGCTGGATGAGCTGAGAGCCGCTTAGATCCCGTTCTTCATAAGCTCTACATTCAGGATGCAGGGGTTGGTAAGTAGATCAGCAAAAACATTTATACAGTCTATATAGTGCGTGTCAAAGCAATTTTGCCGATCTACTTATTGCAGTCGCCACACTCCTTAGGACATGACGATCGTTTGACCTGAAGCTACGCCTGATCCGGGCGTCTCAATGGGAGTAGCGACTGCAATACTTATCCCCAGGTGGAGCAACAAGAGTACTGGGATCTGCTTTGGTTCTAGAAGCGTGTTCCTGCAGAGGGATGGATAGAAGATTCTCAGATTGTCAAGGGCCAACAGCGCACCTATTCCGGTTTAGGGCCGGTAGGATAGATCTAGTTCTGCCACCTGAAGGGCGGTAAGATCGCCGTCTATGGATAACCCTGCCCTCCACCCCCAAACGATCCAGCAGGTCAGGCAGAAGGCTGACATCGTTGAGGTGATCGCCGAACGGGTGGTGCTCCGCAAGCAGGGTCGCAACTACCTGGGCCTCTGCCCCTTCCACGACGATCGCAAGCCCAGCTTCCAGGTCAGCCCCAGCAAACAGATCTATAAGTGCTTCTCCTGCGGAGCCGGGGGGGATGTGCTCCGGTTCGTCAGCCAACTGGATCGGTTACCCTTCAGCGAGGCGGTGCTACAGCTGGCTCAACGGTATCAGGTACCCATCGCCAGTCGCTCCCCTAAACAACAGCAGGAGTTCGAGCGACGGATGTCCCGTCAGGAGAAACTGCTCGAGATCCTGGCCCAGGCCACCAGCTTCTACCAACACACCCTCAAGTCAAAACAAGGTGGGATCGCCCGTCGCTACCTCCAGGATCGGGGCCTACAGACGGAGACCTTAGATCAGTTCCGGATCGGGTTTGCGCCGCCGGGATGGCAGAATCTCTACGATCATCTGGTGGGCCAGAAACGATTTCCTGTGGATCTGGTGGAGGCTGCTGGTTTGGTGGGGGCTCGCTCCGGGGGCCGGGGCTGGTACGATCGGTTTCGCCACCGGGTGATGCTGCCCATCTGTAATACTCGGGGTCAGGTGATCGGGTTCGCCGGTCGGACTTTGGGGGATGAACAGCCTAAGTATCTCAACTCTCCAGATACAGAACTGTTCAATAAAGGTCAGATCCTCTATGGCTTGAACTTTGCCCGCGACGCCATCATTAAAGAGGATCAGGTGTTGGTGGTGGAGGGGTATTTTGATGTGATCGCCCTACATCAGGCGGGGATCCCACAGGTGGTGGCGGCCATGGGCACGGCTCTGGGGGAGGAACAGGTCAAACAGCTGCTGCGTTATACGGAATCCAAGCGGTTGGTGTTCAATTTCGATGGGGATCGGGCGGGACTGGCGGCGGCAGAACGGGCCATCGAGGCCATCGGAGATCGGGCTAGACGGGGGGAGGTGGAGCTACGGATCCTGGCCATTCCGCAGGGGAAGGATGCAGATGAGTATCTGCAGGATCATTCGGCTCTCTCGTTTCTGGAGCTATTGGATGAAGCACCTCTGTGGTTGGACTGGCAAATCGATCAGGTGTTGGTGGATAAGGATCTGAGTCGGGCCAGCGATTTTCAACAGGCCAATCAGGCTCTGGTCAAAGTATTGGCGGGATTGGGAGGCAACTGGCGATCCCTTTATCTGCACCAGGTGGCGGAGCGGTTGAGTCAGGGCAATGGACGGCTAACGCGGGATCTGGAGGAGGATCTGAGACGGAGTGTCCGGCAGTATCGTTGGTCCAAACCCATTCAACCTAGCGGCACTAAAGCCTCTAAACTATTGCAGTCGGAATCCCATCTACTACAGATCTTTCTGCACTTTGTCGAGTATCGTCGTAGCATTCGCAAGGATCTGACGGATCGAGGTCTACAATTCAGTCACCCACCCCATCGAGATCTCTGGCAACAGATCCTGGAATTAGTGGTCAGCGATCGGGAGATCGAAACCCAAGGGGAGGCTTTACTGACCGCCCTCCGCACGATCTGCGCCCATGATCAGAACTTGAATCAACGGCTGAGTCATTTATTATGGTTGGATGAGAATAATCGCGTGGCCCTGATGCGACCTAAGATCGTAGTGCGAGCCGCCATCGCCAACATGGAGCTAGAGATCCGGCAGAAACGCTATCGCTATTGGACCAAGCTCTGGAATCAAGCCTATGAAACGCGGGAGCTACAGCTGGCTCAGGAGTATCAAGATTACATTCAAGAGGAACATCAGGCGATCCAGATCCTGCAGAAGGATGCCCAGCTCACCTATGAGGATATGGCCCAGACGCCCCTGTTGGATGACCAACTATGACCGCGACATGGCGATCAGATCTAGTATGGGGGGATCGATACCTGCCTCCGAGATCATCTGATGGACCTGGCCCCGATGGTGGGTCTGATGGTTAAAGAAATGACTCAAACAGGACCACAACGGTTGGATGAAGGGATCTCCTTGGCTATTGGTGTAGGTGATTGATCCCTCCATCTGATCAGCAGTCAACCCTGCCACATAGGTGATGATCTGTTGATCCTGCTCGATCCGGGCCTGCTTCAGTGAGGGTAGATCCCTATAAAGAATATCATTCAATCGATTGAAACCATAGGGTTTACCCATGAATCGTCCCAGCCAGATCCGATCCGCCAACAGGATATGATTGAGGCTGCCGTGGATCGAGGTAAAGAAAGCCTGTCGATCGAGGTAGTACGCTTGAGGATCTAGCCCTTCACAACTGTGATAGAGCCGTTGATTGGCCCAGTGGTTGTAATGGGCCAGTTGGAGAAACAGATCCCCCATAGCAGACATTCTCTCAGCCCCCCTAGGGTATCAGCAGATTCCCAAAACCTGTACTTTTCGGGACATTTCCGATCCAGAGCCTGCGGAAAAGCGAGGGTTTCTCGACCCAAGTGTCCCGTGATCCGTCCCATTGAAGGCGATATCATAAGAATAGTTCATTCCTCACCCTGCTGGTTTCCTCACGCGGCAGGGCTTTTTTCATTTTGACGGGTATCAAACCTCAGACGCTTCAAGGTGATCAACAGACCGACTCGGTGGCGAGAGCGACAGATCCCTGTTCCTCACAGAGGTAGCTGAGTCCATCACTCTCTCTGAGGAAGATCCGAGGGGGCCGTGCTAGGCTTGCAGTAATATATCAGTAAGCGATACTGAGGTGGGAAAGATGGGATCACCCAAGAAAACGGTTCGTCTGACGGTTGATGTGCCTCAGGATGCCTATGAGCTCATCGAGTCCTTGGCCAATGAGATCCACACCAGCAAGAGCGATGTGCTCCGTCGGGGCTTAGCTCTGATGAAGGTAGCTGTCGAGGCTCAAAAAGAGGGCAAGAAGTTTGGTGTGGCGGAACCAGGCCAAGAACTTTCTACGGAGATCGTCGGGATCTATTAGATGAGCAACCGGGTCGATGTAGATTCCCTGGTCGAGCAAGGCTGGACTCTCAAGACACCGGAGGAAGCAAAACACCGTCGCAGAAAGGATTTGATCGTTTTTGTCATCTGCATCTGTTTTCTGGTGGCAGGTGCAGGTTTCTCCGTGTGGGTGTTCCTTGACCCCCGTTTCACACCTGAACAAAAGACCTTTGGGAATGGGATCTTGACTGCAATCATGGGAGGCATCATTGGCTATACTCTGGGCAAGCAAGGTAAGGCTTAGAAATTCATCTGGGGCCAACTGGCTGATCTAGGATCCTCAAGATCTCTGTCGCGGCCCGATCGAGTACCCCTGGGCTCCCTAAAGCGATCCGCATCTGTGCATACTCCTGTTGCAAGCGCTGGCGCCGTTGCGGATCCATAAGCAGGGATAGGGACTCGGCCACGATCACCTCGGGCTGGGCCTGATCTTGAAAGAGCTCCGTCACGATCGGTCGCATCAAGGCCAGATTGGCCGGGGAGATAAACGGAACTGAGACCTTGAGGAGATGTTTGGCGATCCAGTGAGTCAGAGGACTGAGCCGATAGACCACCACCTGAGGGATCCCCAAGATCGCCGTCTCCAAATTGACCGTGCCCGACTTGGCCAACACCAGATCGGCGGCTGCCAGCAAGGTTTGATGGTGATCGGCCCCCGAGGGTTCCATCAGCTGTAGCTCTAGACCATAGCGCTGCGCCTGCTTCAAGATCGGAGCCCGAAACCGAGGGGAGGCCAAGGATAGCCAGATCTGCACTGAAGGGATCTGTTGCTGCAACTGCTGGGCTGCCTGAAAAAGCACGGGCACGATCTGACGGATCTCCTGGTTGCGAGAGGCAGGAAAGAGCATCACAGCGATTTGATTGTTCGGGATCCCCAACTGCTGCCGGGCTTGCTCCCGAGTGGGTGCCCCCTGCAGGATATCGATCAGGGGATGACCCACCCACCGCACATTCGCCCCTCGTTTCTCATAAAAGCGGGCCTCCTCCGGAAAGATCGCCAGCATCAGCCGCATCTGTTCTGCCAACTGATAGGACAGCTTAGAGCTCTGAGCCCAAACCCATTCCTGAGGGGCGATGTAGTAGATGGCCGGAATGCCCCGCCGATGGAGGACCTGACTGATCCGACTGTTGACGCCGATATAATCCACCAGAATGCAGAGATCTGGAGGTTGCCGATGCAGATGGCGCCGGATCCGCCACTCCAGCCACAGCGCGGGTCCAATGAACGGGATCGCCTCGATCAAGCCGATGGCGCTGATCGCCGTAGTCTGATGCAACAAGGTCGCCCCCGCTGCCGCCATGCGCTCTCCCCCAACTGCGGTGATCTGCAGATCCGGTCGATGCCGCTTGAGAGCCCGGATCAGATGGCTCCCCTGTAGATCCCCCGAGATCTCCCCAGTGCAGATAAACACATGGGCCATGGCTGCTCACCCCTGATGGGGACGATGACCGGGCAGAGGGCCGCGCCGCTGGGGCTGAGAGAGGGAGTTCTCCAAAAAGGTCAGCAGATGGGAGATCAGATCCGACTCCGGCCAGTCCCGCAGAGTTTGGAGAGCCTTCTCCAGGGGCATCTCCGAGCGATACAGCAACCGAAAGGCCTGCTTGAGGGCATTTAGATCCGACTCCGGCAGATTGGCCCGCTTCAGACCCACCAGATTAGGCCCTCGGATCTTACCGGGGTGACCCTCCGCCAGTAGAAAGGGAGGGACGTCTCGATCGATCCGGCTCATCCCCCCCACCATGGCCAACTCGCCGATATGGGTGAATTGATGTATGCCCGTGCCACCGCCCAACCGAGCCCGTGACTCGATCTGGACATGCCCTGCCAACATGACGGAGTTCGTGATCACCACCCGGCTACCGATGATGCAGTTATGGGCCACATGGACATAGGCCATCAGGAGGTTATCATCCCCCAGGATCGTGGCCTCCCCCTCCTCCGTGGCCCGATTGATGGTGACACATTCCCGGATCCGATTGCGATCGCCGATGATCACCTGACTGGGAGCCCCGTTGTACTTCAGATCCTGAGGCTCTGTGCCGATCACCGCCCCTGGTAGGATGCGATTTCCCTGACCGATCTGGGTCCAGCCCTCGATCACCACATTGGGACCGATCACCGTGTCGGGACCGATCTGCACATGCTCCCCAATCACACTATGGGGACCGACGGTAACCGTCTCATGTAACTCCGCCTTGGGATGGACAACCGCTGTGGGATGGATCCCCCGAAAGGACGAGCTCCAGGGAGCGAGAGAACTCATGGGTAACCCAGCAAGCAAACGTAGTCGAGCTCCAGATCTCTGCAGGATACCAGCACCGTAAAGCTTAGACTACGGCAGGTCAACAGAGGCGATGCCCAGGTCATCTAGAACAACACTTTAGCAGGGTCTTTCCACCCCTGACTGTCTTCGATCCCATGGCTCATCTGCCGAGGAACGCAGGCCATCAGGATCTGGAGATCCCCTAATCCACCAACGAGAACATCAGATCCCCCTCCGTCACCAACTGTCCCCCTACCTCGGCTCGACAGCTCATCTTACCGAACCGTTTCCGGCGCACCGTGAGCAGCTCCGCCTTCAAGATCAACTGATCTCCAGGCAGCACCTGGCGACGAAACCGTACCTTATCGATCCCGGCAAACAAGGCCAACCGCCCCACTGCATCGGGCATCTTCATCAAGACGATCCCTCCCACCTGAGCCAGGGCCTCCACGATCAACACCCCCGGCATGATGGGTCGATGGGGGAAGTGGCCTTGGAAGAAGGGCTCATTGACGGTGACGTTCTTGAGGCCCACAGCCCTCTCGCCTGGGGCATATTCAATGATCCGATCCACCAACAGAAACGGATAGCGATGGGGTAGGATCTCCATCAGTTGTTCCGTGGTGAATACCGCTGGGGCCAGGGCCAGAGAGGTCGGATCGGTAGCTTGGGTCATAACGGCTGGGATAAGGGAGAATGCTCAGATCAGGTCAGAACGGGATCGAGAGCCTCTGAGGCTGGGGTCAGGGTTAGGGCTTGGGTCTCCTGCAGCTGCCGAGAGAGTTGGTGGTGCAGGGCATGACCCGCCTTGTAAGCCAGGATATGGCCTTGCCACCTTACCCCCAGGAGGCTCAGATCTCCTAGCAAATCTATCAGCTTATGGCGCACGGGCTCATCCTCAAATCGCAGGGGGGTATGCCAGCCCTCGGGATGACAGACGATGGCGTTATCCAGACTGCCGCCTTTGATCAGTCCCTGTTGGCGGGCGGGCTCTAGATCCTGTTCTCGGGCGAAGGTACGGGCTGGGGCGATGCTATGGACGAAGGCCTGAGGGGTGAGATCGCTACTGTGCCATTGTTGTCGGATCGGGGAATCGGGAAAGTCGATCCCGTAGGTAAACCGTAAGCCAGGAGCAGGGATGGCGGAGACAAAGGCCTCCCCTTGCCAGACGGTAACGGGACAGTTGATCTGAGCCGACTGCCGGGGGTGATCTTGGGCTTGGATCCCAGCCTTGAGGATCGCCTCGACCCAGGGTAGGGCGGATCCGTCTAGGATCGGGGCCTCGGGTCCATTCAGCTCAATACGACAGTTATCAATGCCCAAGCCGGTTAGGGCAGCCAGCAGATGTTCGATGGTCTGCACCTGGGCTGCTCCTGCCACCAGGCCAGTGGAGAGGTGAGCCGGTCCCAGATGATCCAGATCGGCGGGGATCTGAGGGGCCTCAGGCAGGTCCGTCCTCACGAAGATCCGTCCGGTATGGGGATCGGCAGGATGGAGTTGGCAACGGAGCGACTGGCCGGTATGTAGACCGATCCCTTCACAGGTGAGGGGGTGAGCTAGGGTCCGTTGAAAGGTAGGGGAACGGCCAAACATGGTGGGGAGGGGATCATAGCAAGACGTCCCAGACTATCATGCTTCTCGCTCTTGCGTCTGAGGGAGTTAGTGGTTAAGGATGATAGGAAAAGATACTGTTTTTAACCCGACCCAGACCAGATCCTTGCTCTTTATCGCCATATCCCATGACCACTCAATCTCTCCCTGAAGATCAGCAGCTCGCTCCTACTGCCGCAGCAACCCATGGTCTACCCCGGATCTCCTTACTCGACATGTTTCGGTTAGGTCTGTTTCAGATGGGGCTGGGGATGTTATCTCTCCTCACCCTGGGGGTACTGAACCGGGTCATGATTGACGAGCTGGCGATCCCGGCTGTGATCACGGGGGCAGTGCTGGCCATGTATCAGTTTGTCGCGCCGGTGCGGGTCTGGTTCGGTCAGCTGTCGGACTCCCGGCCTTTCTTGGGTTGGCATCGCACGGGCTATGTGTTGCTGGGATCGGCTCTGTTTATCCTTTGTCTGTTTAGTGGAGTACAGGTGATCTGGCAGGTGGGGGATAACTTGGCTGCAACGGGGCTGTCGGGGGTGACCTGGGGCTGGATCGCTCTGGCGGCACTGGTGTTTGCCCTCTATGGCTGTTGTGTGGGATTCAGCTCCACTCCGTTTGCGGCGTTGCTGGTGGATGTCTCCGATGAGGACAATCGCTCGAAACTGGTGGGCATTGTCTGGTCCATGTTGATGGTGGGGATCGTGGTGGGGGCGATCATTAGCAGTGTGTTGTTGGAGGGACTCACAGCAGAGACCTTGCAAGGCAGTATCGATCAACTGTTTCTGATCGTGCCAGGGTTGATCTTCCTGGTGGCGGTGTTTGCCACCTTTGGCATCGAGAAGAAGTACTCCCGCTTTCATCTCAGATCAGCTTCTGCGGGACGGGAGGATCAGATCACTCTGGGGGCAGCGTTGCGGATCCTGACCGCCAGTCGCCAGACGGGGATCTTCTTCTTGTTCTTGATGTTGATGACCCTGGGGCTCTTTATTCAGCAGCCGGTGTTGGAACCCTATGGGGGTGAGGTGTTTGGCATGAGCATCTCTGAGACCACTCAGTTAAACGCGGTTTGGGGTACGGGCATCTTGATCGGCATCCCGGCAACGGGCTTCTGGATCGTGCCTCGGTTTGGCAAGCTACAGGCCACTCGCATTGGTTGTTTAGCGGTGGCCCTTTCTTTTACTGTGACGATCGGGGTCGGGTTTATCGGCAGTGAGTCGCTATTGCGTCTGGGGCTATTTCTATTTGGGTTGGCCTCGGGGGTGACCACCAATGGGGCAGTCAGTTTGATGCTAGATCTGACGGCGGCGGAGACTGCCGGTACGTTTATTGGGGCTTGGGGGCTGGCTCAGGCGCTCTCCCAGGCGATGGCGACGGTGATCGGTGGGGCAGTGCTGGATCTGGGTAAGTGGATCCTGCCGACGACGGTAGGGGCCTATGCCACGGTGTTTGGCTTGGAGGCTCTGGTGATGATGGGGGCTGTGATCCTGTTAGGGCGAGTGAATGTGGAGGAGTTTCGTCAGGATACCCGTCAGCAGATCACGGATGTGCTGGCCACGGAGTTGGAATAACCAGAGATCCGCTCCTAGTCCTCGTCAAACTCATCCTTGTATTCGTTGTCATCGATCAGATCTTCGATATCGTCGATATCCTCCTCAGGGTTAGCCGCAGCGGGTTCGGGAGTTTGTTCGATCAGCCGTCCCTGATCGCGGAGCCAATCGATGATCGAGGTGCTGCCTTTAGAGGGAATGACAACAGCCTTGCGGTCACGGGGATCTTCCCGGAGTGAAGGGTTATGCATGGAGGGATAAGCCAGATCTGTAATTGCAGAGCGATAGCATAGCATGTCATCCCCTTGAGATCGAGGATTGAGGTTGGCTGCTTGCTAGAGACCATCAGCTCCCCAGTCGATCAACTCACCCATTCCTTCCCCTCACCCTACGAGGCCCAGCTCCTGACGGGTCTGTTGCAGTTGAGCTTGCAGTATCTGGATCTCCTGCGTCACCGTCTGGGTGTCCAACTTGCCTTGGGCCCTCAGCTGGGTGATCAGCCGCAACCGGAGAACAATGCTCTGCCTGTACCGTGAGAAGATCTGCTGCTCCACAGGCTCCGCCTTGTCAGGAAAGGGGATCTGGAAACGATAGGAGTTTTCTATGCAAAACATCGTCATCTCTCCGGCTAGAACGTTGTTGAGGGACACACCTGGGACTCTTCCCATCCACACTCTAGGAACAGGACATGAAGGAAATAGGGTGGATCTTGTGAGGATCTTGTGTGGATCCACCTCCAGCCTCTGAAGTTGAGAGGAGAGATCTAGGCGAGAGGACGCCGTTGGGGAACGCCGATGCCCCGTGGGAAGCGGGTTGGGGTGGTTGTCAGCTTCCGGATCAGGACACTATGGCGGATGCTCTGGCTCAGGGGTGTGGTGAAGGGATCGATCTGTTCGATCGTGCCGCCCAGTTGATCAAGGGCTCGGGTCAGAGCTGTGGTCTCCTCTGAGGTCCATTGCCCCCGATATAGGATCGCGGCTCCCCCGATCTTCAACAGAGGCAAGCTATATTCGGCGCAGATCGGGGCTGAGGCCAAAGCTCGGCAAAGGGCCAGATCATAATGATCTCGATGCTGCCGTGCCCAACTTTCGGCTCGATCAGCATAAGCTTGTGCCTGAGAGAGACCCAGGGTTGCGATCGTGGCCTGAACAAACTGGATCCGGCGTTGGGTGGAATCCAATAGGGTCATAGATCCGGTGGGACAGACGATCCCTAGAGGTAAGCCCGGAAAACCTGCCCCTGTACCGATATCGATCACCCGTATCCTCTCCGGCGGATCCGCGAGAGCGAGCAAGACCTGCACCCCCCGCAAGGAATCCCACAGATGTTTTTCCCAAAACTCATCCACAGCCGTGATCCGGGTGAGATTCTGGTGGCGGTTGCCCTCGATCACCAACCCATATAACCGCGTTAACTGATGCAATTGTTGGGGATCCGGTTGCCAATTCAAGGTCTCTTGCCAGGGAAAGCTTGCAAAGGGAGAGTCCGGATCAACATCAGGGTTGATGGGAGCCACTCGGTTCAGATCCATCAGCTCATCCTCGGCGCCAG
>CAYSEO010000131.1:0-11710 GCA_964429885.1 uncultured bacterium | reverse complement strand
CCCACCCCATGATGAGGGTCCGGTGGAGAAGGGTTAGACATCTATTGCCTGAGCTAGACAGCACATGGACCTGGTCCAACTAGGGCTCAGATCTAGCACCCAAGGATCTGGATACTATTGCCGTTGCCACTCCGCCTGAGTCAGCTTGAATCATCAAAACTCAGCTCTGTGCGGCTTTAGCGAAGGCCTCCCAAAACGGATCCACTCGTGGGTGAGACAAGGGATGCTCCCCCGATCCATCAATCAACACCACCTTCGGATCCTCCGTACAGATCCCAATGGACTCCGCCACGATCCCCTGGGCTCGGATCTGTTCTAAGATCGCGTCGCTCTGTTGAGGAGCACAGGTCAACAATAGAGTTCCCTCACTGATGGACACATAAGGATCGATCTCAAACAGTCGGCAGATCTGAGCGACCTCAGGTTTAACGGGGATCCGATCCCGCTCGATCCGCATGCCGATCCCTGCCGCATGGGCCAATTCCACCAGTCCCCCGAACACACCACACTCAGTCGCATCATGCATCGCGGTCACCCCCTGATCCCGGACTCCAACGCTGACGGCAGTTCGGGCCTCCTGCACAGTAGACATCTGCCAAAAGATCTCCTGGGCCTCCTCCGCAAAGGTGGATCCATAGACCTGTTCGATCTGATGGGGAAAGGACACTGCAAATAGTCCTGCGGCCTCGATGGCAGCTCCCTTCGTGATCAACACCTGATCCCCTGGACGGGACATGCCTGCCGCCACATAGGCGTCCTCATCACCAGTGCTGATCAGCGTACAGCCCCCGATCATGGGAAAGCCACAGCCCTCGTAGCGACCGGTATGGCCAGTCACCACCGCGATCCCCAGTTCCTCACAGGTGTGATGCACCACCGTCCACATTGCCTCCAGATCTGCTGCCATCATGGCGGGTGGCAGGTTGAGATCGATAGACATGTACTCCGGCGCTAGGCCACTGGTGGTAATGTCTGAGGCCAGAATGTGGACCGCAAACCAGGCGGCTCGCTCCCAACCCAGCTCTGGGGCGATGAAGAACGGATCTGTCGTGATCGCCATCACTCGACCCTGACCCAGACGGACCACACCGATATCCACTCCATTCTGAGGACCCACCAGCACGCTATCCCGCTTCGATCCCAGTCGAGATTTGATCACGCGTTCAAAGAAAGCCGGGGGAATCTTACCGAGGGTGGGGAGATCCTGTTCAGGGGTCGAGTTCTGGGTCATGGTAAACAATCCTACAACGGGTGAAGAGAGATCGACTCGGAGTGCGAGGCGGATCTGCCCTAGCGGAGCAGGACTGCACGGATGCTTCTCCCTACGCTGGCATGGTCCAGGTCAGGTGCGAAGGGTATGATCTCAGGCCCTATGGGCCACCCCCGAGCGATCTTGAGCTTGTATCCTAGCGTAGATCGAGTCCCTCTTGCTTCGATCTACCGCTGTGCCGCCAGCTCCAACTCCTCCGAGAGCTCGTTCTCCACGATCAGCTCCATGCGATCCCCTCGGAACCGGGTCACCCCATACTCGATCACTCGGCCCCGCTGATCCACATTGATCGACTCCACCAACAGGATCGCGGCATTGAGGGAGAGCTCCAGGTGAAAGGCATCCTGGGGTTTGATGGTGCGAGCAGAGACCACCGTCCGGCGGCGCAGGTGATCACAGCCATAGTGCTGCTGGAAGAAGGCGGAGATGGACTGAATGCCATGGGGAAGGCGTTCCAAGATGTCGGGAAAGCGGCAGACCGGAAAGTGCTGGGTGGAGACACTAATGGGCTCCTCGTCAGCGATCCCCAACCGCTCCAACACCGCCACCCGATCGCCAATCGGGATCTCCAGAGCCTCCGCCAGGGAGGAATCCGCCGACACCTCTGTCAACCGCAGTCGCTGTGAGGTCAGCTTGCGTCCTTGGGAGGCAAGGGCCTGACCATAGCGCATCCGTTTACCAATGGGTTAGCGGATCGGGTGACTGGCTACAAAGGTGCCACGCCCCTGATCCGATCGCACCAACCCCTCCATCTGTAACAAGGCGATGGCTCGTCGTAGGGTGTGTCGGTTCACCCCAAACCGTTGTGAGAGCTGGGCCTCCGTGGGGATCCGGGATCCTGGCTGGTAGATCCCCTTCTGGATGCTCTGTCTCAGATCATCAGCGATCTGCTGATAGATCGGTCTCTCCCTCCCTTGCATTCCTCTTCCCTCAGATAATGTGATTTGAATTGCACTCCCCGATGGCACAGGCCGCTCAGGTCGTTCGGTGTGTCCGGGCCTCTTGCTAAATCCACCCAAAGGCGCTAGCTTAAGGCAAATGTCTAGATGTCTAGACAAGTGTATAAATTATCTCGGAAACCGAGGGTTTTGTCTAGGGGTTCAATAGAAAAAAGTTATGGTTTCCGCTTCTGCCTCCTCTGCTCGTGCCCGTTGGCTGTCAATTCTAGCCCAGTCTGCCGCCGATCAGGTGGAGTCTCGGGTGAGGGTCCTAGACGATCTACCTATTTACCAGAGGGTCAGAGGGCCAGAGATCGGGTTGGTAACGGTACAAGGGCGGGCTGGGGGCACGGGTCAGCGCTTCGTTCTAGGTGAGGTGCCCATGACCCGATGTGTGATCTGTATCTCCGATCCAGGGTATCCAAAGACAACCGGGTTTGGGTATATTCAGGGACGCCAGAAACGGCAGGCGGAGTGGGCGGCGGTGTGTGATGGTTTGCTGCAGCTGCCGGAGTGGCAAGAGCGGGTGATCACCCAGGTGATCGAGCCCTTGTCGGAGCTGATCGAGGCCCGACGGCGACAGCAGTGGCAGACGACGGCGGCCACCCAGGTGGAGTTCTTTAACTTGGTGCCAGAGCGATAACGATCATGATCCAAGCTCCCTTACTTCCGGCCTTTGCCGATCCGGTTCATGATGCCCAGATCACCTTTCGGGGCTTGTTGGCGGCGCTGTCCCATCCGGGGCGGGTGGTGGATCTAAAGGTGGATCTGGTAACCCCTTGGGGCCTGTGGCTGAGCTGTGGGGCGGCGGCCCTGACTCTGCTGGATGATCGGACGCGGGTATGGATCTCGGAGACGGCCCCGGCTGGGGTGCGGCACTGGCTGCAGTTTCACACGGGCTGTCGTTGGGTGGCGGATCCTCAGCAGGCGGACTTTGCTTTGGTACTGGATCCGATCTCGATGCCGCCGTTGCCCACCTTTGCCCAGGGGAGCGCAGAGGAGCCGGAGCGATCGACGACTTTGTTGATTCAGATCCAGGGGTGGCAGGGGGAGTCAGTGATCCTATCGGGACCTGGGATCCCATCACAGTGCTCGGTGAGCTTGGCTGCGGGATCGGGGGGGTTAATTGAAGATCTGGAGCGTAACAGCAGACGATATCCTCAGGGAGTGGATCTGTTTCTGTTTGTTGAGCAACAGGTGATGGGTCTGCCCCGTTCGGTGATCTGTCAAAGGGGGTGAAGGATGGCCTATGTTGCAGTGAAAGGAGGGGAGCAGGCGATCCGTAATGCTGAACAGGTGTTGGCCGCTCTCCGACGGGGAGATCCGCAGGTGTCGGAGTTAGGGATCGATCAGATTGAACAACAGCTTTCCCTCGCGGTGGACCGGGTGATGGCGGAGGGAGGACTGTACGATCGGCAGCTGGCAGCTCTGGCGATTAAACAAGCGTGTGGGGATCTGGTGGAGGCCATCTTTCTGGTGCGAGCCTACCGGACCACTCTGCCCCGATGGGGCTATCGGTGTGTGTTGGACTCCGAACAGATGCAGATCCGGCGGCGGATCTCAGCCATTTTTAAGGATGTGCCTGGGGGGCAATATCTGGGGCCGACTTTTGATTACACCCATCGGCTGTTGGAGTTCAAGTTGGCGGCGGAGGGGGAGATCCCCAACCCACCTCAACGGGAGAGTCAGCCTCAACCCTTGCCCTCGGTGTTACGGGCTCTCGATCAGGAGGATCTGATCCAGTCTGAGCGACCCCCAGCAGGAGATCCGGATCCGGTTGATCTGAGTGAGCGACCAGCCAGCTTTCCGGCGGAACGGGATCAGCGACTGCAGGGGTTGGCGCGGGCGGATGAGGGGTTTCTGTTGTCCATGGCCTACTCCAGCCAGCGGGGCTATGGTCACTCCCACCCGTTTGCAGGGGAGATCCGCATGGGGGAGATCGAGTTGGTGATCTGTCCCGAGGAGTTGGGGTTTGAGGTGGTGATTGGGCAGATCACGGCCACGGAGGTGCAGATGGTCACTCAGTTTGAGGGAGACGAGGAGCACCCCCCCCAGTTCACGCGGGGCTATGGATTAACCCTGGGGCACAACGAGCGGAAGGCCATGGCCATGGCTCTGGTGGATCGGTCCTTACGCGCCCAGGAGTTGGGGGAACTGCTCCAGGCTCCGGCTCAGGATCCGGAGTTTGTGCTCTCCCATAGTGATGCGGTGGCGGCCCAGGGGTTTGTCCAGCATCTCAAGTTGCCCCATTATGTGGACTTCCAGGCGGAGCTCAACCTGATCCGACAGTTACGGCAGGAGTTCCAAGCCCAGTCCGATCCGGAGCCCCCCACTCAGCCGATCTCCAATCTCGATGAGGTTCTGGCTCAACATCAAAAGGAGGAATGGGATCATGCTTCCCTCTGAACCCACTCCCAGCTCTCAACCGACTCTGGATCAGGGCTATAACTTCGCTTATCTGGATGAGCAGACCAAACGCTCGATCCGGCGCACCCTACTGAAGGCGGTGGCCATTCCGGGTCATCAGATCCCGTTTGGCTCCCGTGAACTGCCCATGTCCTATGGTTGGGGCACAGGGGGGATCCAGATCACCGCCTCGATCATTGGGCGTCAGGATGTGCTCAAGGTGATCGATCAGGGGGCGGATGACACCACCAACGCGGTCAATATCCGCCGTTTCTTCGCCCGTGTCTGTCAGGTGCCCACGACAACCTCCACCCGTGCCGCGACGATCCTGCAAACTCGCCATCGCATCCCAGAGACCCCCCTACAGGCGGGCCAGATCCTGGTGTATCAGGTGCCGATCCCGGAGCCCTTACGGTGGTTGGAGCCCTCGGAGCCAAGGACCCGCCGCCAACATGCTCTGCAGGACTACGGCCCCATGTACGTCAAGCTGTACGAGGACATCACTCGCTTCGGTCATATCGTCACGGCCTACAATTACCCGGTCATGGTCCAGGATCGCTATCTGATGAGTCCCAGTCCCATCCCCCGATTTGACAATCCCAAACTGGATCGCAGTCCCGCTCTCCATCTATTCGGGGCTGGTCGGGAACGACGGATCTATGCGGTACCCCCCTACACTCGGGTCAAGAGCCTGGATTTTGAGGATCATCCCTTTGAGCGGGAGCAGTGGGAACAGTGTTGCCAGTTCTGTGGCTCCACGCAGAGCTATCTGGATGAGGTGATCATGGATGACCAGGGTACCCGGATGTGGATCTGTTCCGATACCGACTATTGTCAAAGACGACAGGCCCAGAGACGGCGAACTCCAGCAAACTCAGAGCACTCTAACCAGGGAGGAGAACACCCATGAGTTCAGATCAGATCCCGCTACTGGGGGTGAGTGGGGCGCCTGATGCTGATCTGGATCAGGATAAATTAATCGTTCTGCCCCATGTGAGTTGGAGTCAGCTGGAGAGCTTAGATCCCCTGATGGCGGGAACGGGAGCTCGCTTAACCTATCTCGATCAAGCCATGCTTACCGTTCGTGCTCTCTCGAAACAATTTGGATCGATTCCAGCCTGTCAGCAGATCTCATTTGAGCTTCATCCTGGAGAGGTTTTAGGCATTGTGGGAGAATCAGGATCAGGCAAGTCAACCTTAATCAACTGTCTGTCCGGTCAGGTTCCAGCTGATTCTGGCTCCATTTATTATCAGGATCGCCATGGGGATCGGCTGGAGTTACAACGGCTGGCGGCTCCTGATCATCACCATCTGCTGCGTTCCGAGTGGGGACTGGTACATCAAAACCCGCTACAGGGATTATTGATGGGAGTGAGTGCGGGAGCGAACATTGGGGAGCGATTGATGACCCAGGGGCACCGTCATTATGGCGAGATCCGATCCTTGGCGGCTCACTGGTTACAGCAGGTGGAGATTCCGTTGGAGCGGATGGATGATCGTCCGACAGTGTTCTCGGGGGGGATGCGACAGCGGCTGCAGCTGGCCCGAGTTTTGGTCACCCATCCCCGGCTGGTATTGATGGATGAGCCCACCAGTGGTCTGGATGTGTCGGTACAGGCTCGCTTCCTCGATCTGTTACGGGGTCTGGTGCGATCGCTACAGCTGAGTGTGATCTTGGTTACCCATGATCTGGGGGTGGTGCGATTGTTGGCCCATCGCTTGTTGGTGATGCAGCGGGGGCAGGTGGTGGAAAGTGGCTTGACGGATCAGGTGTTAGATGATCCCCAACATCCCTACACTCAATTATTGGTGGCTTCGACACTGGTCCCTTAAGCAACTTTGGATCAGCAAACGTTGTGATCTGAATGATCTGAACAAATGTGGAACGATAACCCGAGGAACTCATGTCTTACAATCTGCTGCCGGTACTCAAGGCTCGTAATCTCATTAAAGGGTTTACACTCCACACTCAAGGGGGATCAGAGATCCCGGTATTGAACAACATTTCCTTAGTGGTTTATCCGGGGGAGGGTTTGGGATTGACAGGGGCCTCCGGATCTGGAAAATCGACGTTGATGCGTTGTCTGTATGGCAACTATCGGGTGGACGGTGGAGAGATCTGGATCCGTCATCGGGAGGAATGGTTAGATCTGGTACGGATCTCTCCCTATCAAATGCAACAGGTGCGACGGGAAACCTTAGGTTACGTCAGCCAATTTCTCAGAGTGATCCCTCGGGTGCCCGCCTTACAAGTGGTGGCTGAGCCCCTATTGGAGTTGGGTATAGATCGACAGAGTGCAAAGGACAAAGCTGAGGAGATGTTGACTCGTCTGCATGTTCCGGAACGGCTTTGGTCCCTCTCTCCTACAACTTTCTCAGGGGGAGAGAAACAACGGATCAATCTAGCGCGGGCCTTTCTATCTCCGGCCTCCCTTTTATTGCTAGATGAGCCCACCTCCGCTTTAGATCCTCGCAATCGACAAGGGGTGGTGCAGTTGATCCAGGAGCGTCGAGCTGCAGGAGTTGCGGTGATCGGGATCTTTCACGATGATGAGGTGAGACGACAGGTTTGTGATCGGGAGCTGAAGATGGGCCACTGTTTATGTCCAGTGTAGAGGAACAGATCCTGACGAACTATCGGCTGCAATTGCCCGATCAGGAGATCTTGGGAACGGTGGTGATCCAGGCAGGGCGGATCGCGGAGATCCAGCCTGGGGTTACTGCTCTAGGCCAGGATGGTGAGGAACAGATCCTGATGTCGGGATTGATCGAGCTCCATACCGATAATCTGGAGAAATGTGTTTCCCCTCGTCCAGGAGTGCGGTGGCCGATGGCGGCGGCGGTGGTGACCCATGATCGCCAGCTGGTTCAATCTGGGATCACGACGGTCTATGATGCTCTCTCCATGGGAGATATTCAAGCTGGATCCTTACGACTCTCCCATTCCCAGTTGATGATTGAGGGGATCACAGAGGCCCGAAGGGCAGGGAGACTGATCGCGGATCATCGGTTGCATCTGCGCTGTGAGCTCTCCTATGGCCAGGTGGTGTCGATCATTGAAAGGTATATTGATCATCCCTTATTGTCCTTGATCTCCTTGATGGATCACACTCCGGGTCAGCGACAGTTTGTCAAGCTGGAGAAGTTCAAAGAGTATTACATGGGCAAACATGGGTTGACCTCTGAGGAGGTGGAGCATTTCATCGTTGCACGCCAGACCGAACAACGTCTGTATGCCGAGTCCAATCGATCCCAACTGGTGCAGCTGGCTCAGGAGCGGGGTCTACCCATCGCTAGCCATGATGATGCCACACCGGAGCATGTGCAGGAGGCGATCCAAAATGGAGCCATGATCGCTGAGTTCCCCACGACTTTGGAGGCTGCTCAAGCTGCCCATGCACAAGATCTGAAGGTATTGATGGGGGCTCCTAATGTGGTGTTGGGGGGATCCCATTCTGGCAATATCGCGGCTCTGGATCTGATGGAACCAGGTTATCTGGATATCCTCTCCTCAGACTATGCTCCCCAGAGTTTACTCCAGTCGATCTTTTTAATCGCTCAGCACACCGGACAACCGCTCTATGAAACCCTGAGGCTGGTGACTCAAAATCCAGCGGCAGCGATCGGATTATCTGCAGATCGAGGCAGTCTAGAGGTAGATAAACGGGCGGATCTGATCACGGTCTACGATGACGGAGTGGTGCCGCAGTTAACCTCAGTGATCTGTCAGGGACGTCGAGTTGCTTGATTGTGATCAGTGACAGGTTAACAACCCACTCTTAATGATCAACGCTCCAGACAAGACCTGCAGGAACTGGGTTGACCTCGTTGATCCTTTGTATTGCTCACAAGCTCATCTTGGGCACGCCGAGCTAAGAATTGAGCTGTAAGTAGATCGGCAAAATTGCTTTGACATGCACTATATAGCCTGTATAAACGTTTTTGCTGATCTACTTATTTGCCTCTTTTTGCTCTTGCTGGATCTGAATCTGCAATTTGTAACGCACAAGCTGATCGAGAAGAGCTTGCAGATTAACTTCGGGAAAGGGTTCTGCCATGATTCCAGATCTCAACCTGGAGCGACTTCTCTCATGATATCTTAAGAGACAACGATCATTGTGTTAGCATTGTAATGCAGCGGAAACCTTCTTTAGGAAAGAGCAAGTCATGCAGAGATCGCAGAAAGAACCTTGGCCTGTTGACGCCATCTCTTTGACATCATTGGAATTAGGAATGGGTACGGTTCTAGGTTTGCTTTTGCCTGGACCTTGGCTTCTCTTTGGCGCAGGCATCGGATCCATATGGGGCCTTGGTATTCTCAAGCAAGAGATCTCCCTATTGGAGGGTGAACCCTGATATGATCTCCATCCTTATGGGCAGCGATTCTGATCTGCCTATCATGGCTACCGCCGCTGCCATCTGTGATCAATTTTCCTGTGCCTACGAGATCCATATCCTCAGTGCCCACCGCACCCCAGAGGCCATGGTGGAGTATGCCAAAACCGCCCATCAACACGGGATCCAGGTGATCATTGCTGGAGCCGGAGGAGCTGCCCATCTGCCGGGTATGGTGGCGGCCCTCACCCCACTGCCTGTGATCGGTGTGCCGGTTCCCTCCCGTCATCTACAGGGGATCGACTCCCTCTACTCCATCGTCCAGATGCCCCGTGGCATCCCGGTCGCTACCGTCGCCATCGGCAATGCGCAGAATGCCGGATTACTCGCCGTCCAGATCCTGGCCACTCAAGATCCCCAATTGCAAGCTCAGGTGATCGCTTACCGGGCAGAGTTACGAGATCAGGTGCAGGCCAAGGAGGAGCGACTGCAACAGCTGGGCTATCAAGACTATCTGCAAGAGATGCAACAACCTGATCACCCTTACTGATTGACAGAGCTCGGCAGAGGGAGTAGGACCAGAGCTATCTTGGCTGGACCGGACATCCTACAACAATTCCTCTAGAAAGCCTGTGTCCATACCCATCCGGACCATCGGTCCCAGTCCCATCGCCTTCGGGGCTAAAGCCTGCAGTTCAAACAAAGCCAGCAGATGTTTCAAGGGCAGATCCTCCTTGGACCGCTGCCGGGTACTGGTCAAACCCATGGCCACCACCAATCCACAATAGCCCCCCGTCTTCTGACAGCGATGATCCCACTTATGGCGGGCCGCTGCATGACGAGGATCATCCTCTAGAAACTCACCACACAGATGCAGATCCCCATTGGCGGTGCGAATGATCTCCAGCTCATAACGGGTGCCACTGAAGGGATCCACCCCCACATTGAAACAGATCCCCTCCGGTCCCCCCGCCTCTTGCAAGGTCTCGATCATCGCCTTCGCCTTAGGACGAGTGGTCCGCACGATCACCACCGGCAGTCCTTCCCCCTGCTGTTGTCGTTCACTGTTGGAGACAGGATAGAACTGCCCCGTCTCCCGCAGATGATCCACCACCGTCCAGGGCAACAACCCCAGGGCCAAAAACGACTTATCCGGGATCAGATCCTCCCGCAGCACCACCTGGGTCTCCCCTTCATCCGCCTCGACCTCCTCCTCATCGGCCTCGATCTGCAACAGCCGCTCCGCCACATGCTCCAGGGTCTCCACCTGGACTGAGATCACCTTCTGCTCGGCTTTGACGATCTGAGGATTGGGAATCCGATAGCGACTACTCAGGGTGGTAAACTCCGTCTCCAGGGTGCGATGGTGTTGACGCGTGAACCGATGTAAGGCCTCCAGGGCCACGGCTAAGGCGATCGCCTCCTCCTCCGCCAGCAAAGGACGCATACCCTCCAAGGGATGAATCGTGCCGAAATTGGGCTCCACCGCCTCAGCGGGTAACAACCCCAGATCCAGATCATCATCTTCGGGATCGGCAGCCGAGAAGGTCAGAAACAGGCAATCCTGACGCAGAAACGCCCCCTCCAGATGCTCAGCGGACTCCCGATGGATCACCTCCTGGCGGAACTGTTGCAGCGAGTCCAGAGAGCGGTATAGCAACACCCCATACTCCATGCCCAACATGCCCATCACCGAGGCATAGAGAGTAGAGACATCCCAATGTTTGAGAGTGATGGCGATCACCTGGTGATCTTCTAGATAATCCCAGGGGGCATCCTGCCAGATCTGTAGAGCCTTCTCCATCAACAGCTCCCGATAGGTCTCTGGCAGATCGGGTCCCTGAGAGGTGGCCGCCTCCTCAAAGCTGTCAAAGATCTCATCGATCAGGGGCAGTTCCCCCGCACAGTCCACCCGAATGCTCAGATCCTGCAGCACCCCCCGCAGATAGAACTGCAGCTCCCGATCCCGCACCACGATCTTTTGAGGCCGACCTGGCTGGGAGGAATGGGGGGTTTCCATGGCCTGTAACAACGAGCGCACCACCGCCTCCAACCCCTCCCCCTGAGGCACCACATCCATAGCCCGCACCACCCCCTGTGTGCCATCCACCCAGAGAAAACAGGTGCCCTCACCCGTAATGTGCTGTTGCAGACTAGAGGGAAAATTCTCCCCGAGGGGGCGACTATCCCCTTCCCAAACACTGGGGATCTGGGGTAGTTTTTGAAGCCTACGTAAGGTTGAGGGTTTGATGGCGGACATACAGGCTGGGGCTCGATCAGTTGGGATGCGGGCGTCTTCTACTCTAACAGGGGCCTTATTGGGTGATACACGGGGGGGAAGGAATCGTATGAAACGGAAGGCCGAGCCTAGCGCGGTCCAAACCTGAGGCCCTGGTTCTGCGGATCGAAACCCGCATCAAACATGGTCGTCTCGTCATAGAACGCCCCACTCAGATCCGTTCCCTCCAGGACCGTGGCGCTGAGATTGGCCCCCACCAGATTGGCACCGCTGAGGCTAGCCCCCCGCAGATCGGAAGCCACTAGATCGGCCCGTTGCAGGTTGGCCTTATTCAGGTTGATGCGGTTGAGATTGGCCCGGCTCAGCAGAGTCCGAGACAGATTCGCTCCACTCAGATCCGCCTTGCTCAGGTTGGCGTAGCTGAGATCGGCACCCATCAGACTGGCCCCTAGAAATTTGACCCCCCCAAGTTCCGCAAGACTGAGCAGAGCTCGATTCATCTTCACCTCTATCTGCTCGTCC
>CAYSEO010000130.1:0-11719 GCA_964429885.1 uncultured bacterium | reverse complement strand
GGAGTACAAAGGGATCTCGGGGATACGCCAGGCCCGCAAACACATGACCTGGTATGTGAAAGAGTTTCCGGGAGCGGCCACCTTCCGGGCTGAGCTGTGTCAGATCGAGTCGGTGGATCAGGGTAAAGAGATCCTGGCCCGGGCTCTGGATCAGGCGCTGCTCCACACTCCAGATCCCGTCCAGTCGTAACTTCCTCCTGTCATCATCGGGGCTGATGCTATTACAATGGATTACGGAAATTAACCTGCAGCCCCCATGGATTTCGGAGTCGGATTCTTATCCAACCAAGTCATGGTCCCGATCCTAGATTTCTTCTATGGGATCGTGCCCAGCTATGGTCTGGCGATCATCTTCCTCACGTTGGTGATCCGATTTGCCCTCTACCCGCTCAACGTCGGGTCTATCCGCAATATGCGCAAGATGAAGGTGATCAACCCGCTCATGCAGCGACGCATGAAGGAGATCCAGGAGCGCTATCAGGATGATCCTCAGAAGCTGCGGGAGGCTCAGAGCAAGATCTACAGCGAGCTGGGGGTCAACCCACTGGGGGGCTGTCTACCCCTGATCATTCAGATGCCGGTGCTGTTCGCCCTGTTCGCCACCCTCCGGGGATCGCCGTTCGCCATGGTGACCTATGACGTCAACCTGCAGATCCTGCCCTCAGATATGATGGCAGAAGTGGCGCCCCAGCCCACCACCTCGGATCCCAAGAATGTCTTCCTGACGGAGACCAATCACCAACAGATCGTCTTGGTCAATCCCCAGGGGGAGAAGATCGGTGTGGGGGATGAGGTGCATTTCATGTTGCAGGGTCTGGAAGGACGCCGGTTCGATCAATTGCTGCAAGATACTCAGGCCGATCCCGAAACCCTGACCCCTCAATGGACCCTGACGAAGGGCCAAGAACGGGCTCAGATCCAACCGGATGGCACGTTGATCCCGCTGGAGCCAGGAGATGTCTCGCTCCAAGCCTCGATCCCAGGCATCGCCTCCGAGACAGGCTTCCTGTTCATCAGCGAGTTGGGTCGTGTGGGGGCCTTCGATGAGGACGGATCCATCCATTGGGATATCGTGGCCATGATCCTGGTGTTCGGTATCAGTATCTACATCAACTCCTCCCTGACCAGTGGCAGCAAGGACAGCGAGGATAGCAATCCCAACCAGAGCTCCATCAATAAGGTGACTCCAGTGCTGCTGTCGGGGATGTTCCTGTTCTTCCCATTGCCCGCCGGGGTGTTGCTCTACATCCTGGTATCCAACATCTTCCAGACGATCCAGACCTATCTGCTCTCCCGTGAGCCTCTGCCAGAGAATCTGCAGCAGTTGGTGGATGAGGAGCGGCGCCAGGCTAAGCCTAAGGAGAAGGCCAAGGAGGCCAGCGCCGATCAGCCCAAGGGCGGCAAAGCCGGGGGACGGGAATCTCTGCCCTTCGAGCGTTGAGCCAGGGTCTGGATCTCTCGCTGTTGTGGATCAATTGAACCTGGGCCAGGTACGGGGAGGGACTTGTGGACAAACATGGGGAGGAACCTGAGGTTACCCAACAGCCGGTCCTGGAGGGGGAGGAGACCGAGCTGATGGAGCGGGCTCAGGCTTGGTTGCAACAGATCCTAGGGGCTATGGGGGTTGAGTCGGAGGTGCGGGTGTTGGAGGATCGGTTGGAGATCGACTCCACTTCCCTCTCAGAAACTCAGAAGTCCTGTCTACTGGGCTTTCCCTCCGTGACCGGTAGCTCTCACGCCGCTGGGGAGTTTGGTAGCATTGGCATCACTCTGGACGCTCTGCAATATTTGGCCAATACCCTGCTGAATCTGCATCAACCCTCCTCCCGCCAACGGTCCTACACTCTGGAGCTGGATGGATATCGGCAACGGCGGCAACAGGAGCTGCACACCATGGCTCTGGCGGCGGTGAAACAGGTGCGATCCTCCGGCTCCGAGCATGAGTTCAAGGCCCTCTCAGCGGCGGAGCGGCGCCAGCTACATACCTTCTTTGATGCTCCTGAGTACGGCGATCTGGAGAATTTCAGTCGAGGTAAGGAGCCCGATCGTCGGCTGGTGATCCGGTTAGCCACCCCGGTGCCCACTGAGGAGGCAGCCGTTGCATCTGAGATCATTCCTCCCACCTGAGGGAGGAGTGATCAGTGTCGAACCCCAGGAACGTGATCATGATCCATCCCATTCGTCTCGAGGATCTGCAAAAGGCCCCCCAACGGACCCAGACCTTAGACTTCAAGCAGTTCTTTCCGGGGTTCGAGAGCCTGATCCCGGTGGAGGGAGGAGCACGGGTGAGCCATCGAGGACATTTTCTAGAAGCCGAGGGGTGGGCCAACACCATCATTACCCTCACCTGCCATCGTTGCCTACAGCAGTTCAACCACCGACTTCAGATCCACTTTGACGAGATCCTGATGATCGAGGCGATCTCTGAGGCAGATCTGCCCCAGGAGATGGAGATCGAGCCGGAGGATCTGAGTGAGCGGATCGCCCCCTGGGATGCCTTTGATGTCCAGGACTGGATCTATCAACATCTGCATCTGCAGTTGCCCTCTCGGCTGGCCTGTCAGGAGGACTGTCCTGGGATGGGGGTGACGGCGACCGAGGCTCCTCTTCCCGATCCCCGTTGGGCTGCATTGCGATCTCTACAACAGGGGGAGAGTTAAGCCCTCAGTCATCGACTATCCTGAGGACAGCGCCAGTGGCAAGCCTCAGACAGGAGACGGAGCATGATCGAGATCTGGCTAGGGACACTCACCTACCCCGACTGGCCAAGTTGGATCCGTCCCCCCTTGTTGGTGGCCATCGCCCTGTGGGCTTTGGGGTTGTACTGGGGCTTCTCGCCGATCAATGACCGTATGGTGGAGCGGCTCTCCCAATGGCTGAGCTTCGATCGAGAGGCGGCCCTGAGCTCGGTGATCAGCCTGTTGGGGTTTCTCGGGGTGGCTGTGGCCATCGTCTATCTAACCCAGATCTCACTAGGGGGTAGCTGGGCCGTGTCCTGGGGCGTGATCATGTGTATGGGAGGGGGTGTCTACGAGTTGGGCCGCAGAGATAGTGCTAGCCGAGCGGCCAGACAGGATCAAGAGGCGCAGGATTAGAGGCTGCACCCTCCGCCCTTAAGCCTGAAACACAAACGAGATCTCCGCCTGGTCTAGAGTGGGATGCTGCTGATCCTTGCTGGACAGCTGAGGATCGGAGAGAGGCCACTGGATACCGATACTGGGATCGCTCCAAAGGATGCCCCGATCGTGGGGAGCTGAGTATTCTGAGGTTACCTTGTAAACCACATCCGCAGGGCCTCGGGTCACACAGAACCCATGGGCAAACCCTGCTGGAACCCAGAGCCGGTGATGATTCTGATCGGAGAGGTAGGCCCCCACCCACTGACCAAAGCTAGGGGATCCCCGCCGGATATCGACGGCCACATCAAAGATCTCACCCCGAATCGCCCCCACCAGCTTGCCTTGTGCTGCTGGGTCGAGCTGATAGTGTAAGCCCCTTAGGATCCCGGTACTGGAATGGGAGTAATTGTCCTGCACAAAGGTATCTGGGATACCCTGGGCCACGAAGTCAGATCGCTTGTAGGTCTCCATGAAGAAACCCCGATCGTCGCCAAACACCTTCGGTTTAACGAGGATGACCGCCGGAATGTCTAGAGGAACAAACTCAAAAGGCATAGCAGGATCCTTCGCTTACCAAGGTTGTAGAGGAAAGCCATGTTAAACTTAGCAACAAGTTGGTAAGTAGATCAGCAAAAACGTTTATACAGGCCATATAGTGCATGTCAAAGCAATTTTGCCGATCTACTTATGGATCTAGATCTCGATACCTAGCAGAATAGCGATGATGAGACCAGATTATCACCCTCTGCTCAACCGTATCGCCTGGGTTCTGCTCTTGCTCCTGTTGCCCACCTGGGGCCTGACGGAGCTGGTGCTGAGCTGGTGGGGCAGCACTCGATATCCCATCAATACCCACATGCGTCGCTACAGCGCTCCCACCGATCTGTTGTTCCTGGGGGATTCACGCATGTCAGCTGGGATCAACCCCCTGGTCTTGGACCAAGAGCTCCCTCAGGATCCCACTGGAGAGCCAGTGCTCAGCTCCCATAATCTGGGGGTCCAAGCTACATCCTTTGGGATCCAATATCTGATCCTCAAGCGGCTGATTGAGCGGCAGCAAACGCCTCGGGTCGTGATCCTGGGCTATGCCTACAACGAGCCCACCGAGACATTCTTTTTTGAGAATCCAGATCTGGCGGAGGTGAGTGTGGCTGAGGATTGGCCCCTACTGCGGAGCCGTTCTCTCCAAGACATGGATGAGTTTCTCGATCTGGTCTTTCAATCCATGAGCCGAGTCTATCGGTATCGGTTTCATATCCGTCATGTGCTGGGTCGTCGAGCTGATCGATATCTCTCCAAGGTCTCCGAGGCCCGATCGGGGCCACAACCCGATCAGAGTCCCAGGGCTCAACCCGATCCCCCTCAGCCCCCAGGGGTGTCAGAGGATACTACCCCTCAACAACTCGCAGCAGAGAAAGCTCGCGGGTTCCAGCGTCACATCATCCTCAACGCCGATCTGGAGACCATCTTAGAAGAGGAAGGAGAGACCTATCAGGAATGGTTCTGGAAAGTCGATCATTGGGACGACGATCCAGCGCAGACTTTTTTGGCGGATATGATCGCCCTCAGCCAGGCCCATGACATTGAGCTGATCCTCGTCAAGATGCCGACAACCCAGCTCTACACCCAGATGGAATCCCTCAGTCCCTATGTGGCCGACTACCAACAGCGTTTGGAGCGCTATCTGCACAGCCACCAAGTGGCTCACTACGATCTGAGCGAGTCCATGACCGATCGGGCTTTGTGGGATACGATCCATCTCACCCCAGAGGGAGCGAACCAGTTCACCCAAGTCCTCTATCGTCGGATCATTCGCCCCCGTCTCGATCGGTGGGTGGAGTGAGAGGATCGGAGTCATGGCATTTGCCGCTAGAATTCCTCTAGTCGAACGTTGTGTCATCTGATCACCCTCTTTTCGCCCCCTCTGATCGAGCGCTCCTATGAGTTCCCCACCCCTCCTATCGGTCGTTATTCCCACCTACCACCGCAATGATCTGCTCGCCAAGTGCTTGGAGCGTCTGGCACCGGGCCAACAAACCCTCGCAGCAGATCGCTATGAGGTGATCGTCACCGATGATGGTCATCAGACGACAGCCCAGGAGATGATCCAGTCCCAGTATCCTTGGGTGATTTGGGTGGAAGGTCCGCACCGAGGGGCAGGAGCCAATCGCAATTGTGGTGCTCAACAGGCTCAGGGGGAATGGCTTGTCTTCACAGATGATGATTGTCTTCCCTCAGCCGGTTGGTTGGAGGCTTATGTGAATGCCATTACACTCAATCATGATGTCTATGAGGGATTTACGGGCTGTGAAGCAGGGATTCGCTCACCCTTGATGCATGCCCCTTCCAACACAACAGGTGGATTTCTCTGGTCCTGTAACATGATGATCCGTACCGATCTTTTCCGCCAGTTGGGAGGTTTTGACGCCGTCTTTCCCTATCCCCATATGGAAGATGTTGATTTCAGAGAACGCATTCTTGAGGGAGGATATAGCTTTCCTTTCGTGCGGGATGCAGTCGTAGATCATCCACCCAGAAAGAGACCTTGGGGTGACAAGATGGGTGCTTACCAAGAGAGTAGCTTTTATTATTTCCGCAAGAAAGGCGAAACGGATATCACTTACAAGATCCTGAGATCGGCAACCATGTCCAGGCTGAGAGCCATTAAACGACACCCACTCACCTTTGATTCAGTCCTTTGTTTTCTCTCCCTCCTCAGTCAACTTTATTATATTATGAGACATGTGCCGGAGTGGGGTCAGAAATATAAAGATGTTTGATCTCAACGATCAGGGTGGATCATCATGTGTGGCGCTTAGTTTATGATTGGAGTAATAATCAGGGACATAAGGAAACAGAGATCTAAACTGATGGAAATCTGCCGCCAGTGTATCGAGGATGTAGCTGGACACCTCCGGATCGATCACTTGGGGAGGAACCGGTCTCCCAAATAGGGTCAGCACACGACGTTTGATCCCAGAAGGAATGAGTTTTCCCAGTCCCGTGGTGCCAAGGCGGTTGCGCAATGAGGCGATCGGTTTTGGCAAACGCTGTCTCTGGCTGGACACATTCTCGACCCCCATGTCGATCAGAATGGGTTCAATGCCAAGAAAGGTACAGAGTCCGGTCCAAATGCCCACAGGATCCTGAAGCAGAGATTCCAAGGCAAGTACATAGATGTTCTCTAAACCATAGAAGTCAATGTAGGGACGCAGACAAGCAAAGTAACGAGAGTCATCGATCATAAATGTTTGAGTCATCACCATCTCTTTAATCGATAGCTCGGCTCCTGGCTGATTCATCAGTTTACGATGGCGAATGTCTGAGGCGATTCGTTGGACTGGATCCCGAACCATAAAGATAAATTTACAGTGGGGCAGGGTGGATGAGATTCGACGAAAACACTTCTCCGGATCATGGTAACTCCGAGTATAGTGAGGGGATCCTTCTCCGATATATTTATGAATTTCAGGTTGGTAGTGGGAGAAGAAACTCAGATAATATTCAACTCCCTGTTCCCACAGTTCCTCCAAGGCAAAGAAAGGCACTTCTTTCTGTTCTGCAAAGCAGATCTCAGGGTGATCCTGGAGCATCTTACAGAGAGAAGTTGTACCACACTTGGCCGCTCCGATCAAAAGGAGATTGGGCAGAGGGATGGAACAGTTCACCATAAGACGGGAGGAGCAGATCTAACGACCCTATCATAGCTTGGATATCCCACTGGCGGTCTAGCTCGATCCCAGGTTTTGTAGACATGGACTGAATGGTAGGAGACCACCCGTTAGAGTAGATAGGATCCCAGGTTGTCTCGGAAACTCAAGATATGTTACATTGGCGGATGGTCGATAGGTACATAGGATCCATTTTCCCATGCCACTGATTGACCTAGACGGTTCTAGATCACGATATATTCCACATTCTGACTTGTGGGCCAGACAAAGGGAGGAGAGGGATCGATGGGCAAGCATGCTGTAATTTTCCTTGCTTGGGGAGAGCGATTCATCAAGGAAGTGGATTCATGTATTGCTCGAAGTCAGGTTATCCAGGGCTACGATCGGATTCTTGTCACGGACTTGGAGACGGATCTAAGTGGTCTAGAGAGTCAGTTCAGTGAGATCATAAGAGCGCCCTTTGAGACCCAAGGCCATCTTCGCAAGGCGGAGCTGATCAGATTCCTCCCTGAGACTTACGAGGTCTTTTTGTTCTTGGATTCCGATACTGTGGTGATTGAGGATATCAGCCTCGGCTTCGAGAAGGCAGAAAAGTTTTTGATCGCAATGGCTCCTGCGCCAAACTACAGTCTGGACTACTTCCTCGGCTTTGGTAAAGTGATGGATCTTGAGGGGATCCCACGCAAGGGCCAGCTTGTGTATAACTCCGGAGTGATCTTTTTTAAGAACATACCCATAGTAAGATCAGTCTTTGAGCGATGGATGGAGCTGACCCTCAAACATCAGGACATCTTCAAGAAAGATCAGGCCTTTCTAACCCTGGCCATGGAAGAACTGGAGTTAAATCCATACACACTGCCCATAACCTACAACTATCGAGGCATTGGTGACAATATTTGTGGCGTCGTTCGTGTCTGGCATAACCATGGTAAGTTGCCGGAGAAGATCAACGTCATCAAGGAGGATGAGTTCTCATGGCCTCCCCGGAAAGCCTATCCTGCCAAAGTTGTTTACAGAGGAAAGGAGCTCGATGTGGTACGGATCCTGAGGCGGGTCAAGCAGAGAATTGTGCGTCGGTGGTGATGCCAGGGTGATTGTCCTATCATGAATATCAGTCAACTGACGGCCACTCCCTATCGTCACCTTTTGTCAAGACCTACCCTAGGGACCGATCAACGCTATCCTCATAGGAGAAGGTGCGATTGAGCCTATGAATGTTCTCATGACCTACCATGGCGAATATGACATCAACTCGGGAGCCGCCGGGAGTATGATCACGATCGGGAGCAACCTGGCCAACCTGCAGCTGGATGTTGACTACTTCACCCATAGCGATCTGCCTCAAACATGGGGAAGACGGACGAAGTTCGTAGCCTTTCCCTTTCTACTCTCACGCCATATCTCTCGTATCAGCAAGAGCTGGGATATTTTAGATGCTTGCACAGGGGACAGTTGGGTGGTAGGACAGTTCCATCGAGTACGATCCAAGCCCAAGATCGTCATCCGGAGCTCCGGTTTAGAACATATGGATGCGGAACGTCATCTCAGGGACCATCCCAATGTATCCATAAAGTCCCGTTTGTTTTGGTTTGGTCTGAATCTTAAGTTGGTGGAGTCCAGTTTACGCACTGCCAATCATATCATTGCTCTGACCCAACAGGAAAAGGATTATATCGAATCGAGGTTCTCGATCCCCACAAGCAGGATCTCTGTGTTTCATCATGTTCTACCCGAGTACTTTCGCGGCTTGCCAAAACGATCGATTCCCAAGACGTTTCGGATCCTGTTCGTTAGCAGCTGGATTGAGAAGAAGGGGATCGAGTTCCTCGTACAAGCTTTGGAACGATTTGAGCAGGCAGGATATCCCTTTCAGGCAACTTTGGTCGGGGTTAAGCTGGAGGAGTCTACTATCCGAAAAGTATTATCTCCTGCCCTGTCCCGTAAGGTAGAGATCATTCCTACGATCGAACACCGAGCTCTGCCTGAGATCTATCTTGCTCACAGTGTATTTGTTTTCCCTTCCCTCTATGAGGGTTTCGGCAAGGTCCTCACGGAGGCGATGGCGGCAGGGCTACCTCTGATCACGACGGAGGCGGGGGTGGCGCAGGAATTGATCAAACATGAGGAAAACGGTATCATCATTCCCTACCGAGACGCTGATGCTCTCTATCAAGCCCTCTGCCTTGCCTACTCTGAACCAGAACGGATGCAGCGATATGGAGAGACCGCTAAACTCTTGATCAACAGTCTTGACTTCGATAGCGTGTATCAGCGCCGCCTGGCTCTCTACCAGGATCTGATGGGCTCCCCGTCATACAGCCAGACCCGAGATAGAGGTACAAGAGGCCATTGATTGATCAAAAGGTAGGAGATCTAGTGGGTGATGGACATGTCTCAACAGCAGAATTTGGACTTAGATGTCAATCAGATCGTTCAGCTGCATCGAGATCGGACGGAGCGATGGCACCAGGAAGAGAC
The DNA here is from genome assembly GCA_964429885.1 of uncultured bacterium. Classification (GTDB taxonomy): domain Bacteria; phylum Cyanobacteriota; class Cyanobacteriia; order Thermostichales; family Thermostichaceae; genus CAYSEO01. The sequence goes on along the minus strand of CAYSEO010000130.1, from coordinate 2,451 downwards.
TTCTCTTTTAAGCAGCGCCCCCTGGTCAGAGATCGAACGTAATCATCGGATGAATTTTGATCTCTGGCATGAGGAAGACATGGCCCGTCGAGATGATCTGGGAGCGGAACGAGTTAGACAAGCTAAGCGGCAGATCGATCGGTTCAATCAAGCCCGCAATAATGCCATGGAGCAGATCGATCTGTGGATCCAGGGACAACTGCATGGGATGGAGACTGAGGCAGTATTACATTCCGAGACCCCAGGCATGATCATCGATCGACTCTCGATCCTATCGCTCAAGCGCTATCACATGGCGGAGGAAGCCCAGCGAGATTCAGCTAGTGTGGAGCACCGCCAGCGATGTCAGGCGAAGCTAAAGGTGATCGAGGAGCAGCTAGCCGATCTGAGCCAATGTCTGGCCTGGCTGATACAACAACTAAAGGCGGGAGAGAGACGTTTTAAACTCTATAAGCAGTTCAAGATGTACAATGATCCGAATCTGAACCCCCAACTCTACCGTCCTACCCCTGAGCATCATGAGGTGATCTAAGATGAGGTTGTTTTCGGATCCAGAACGGAATACAGTGCGATCGATCTTGCTGAGAATAGCCCAGCCTTTAGATCTAGATCAGTGATGAACACAGTCCTCCAGATCGTGCCCAATCTTCCTCCATCTATCGATGGTATCGGGGACTATGCCCTGCAACTCGCTCGTCGTCTGAGGGAGAGATACCAGATTCACTCCGTGTTCATCGTGGGAGATCCTCAGTGGTCCGGCTCGGAGTCAATCGAAGGATTTTCCGTAGTTCGGGTTGAGTCTCGTACTACCAACGCCTTGCGGGGTCTGCTGCACCGTTTCGGTCACTGCGACAGGATCTTATTGCATTATGTCGGCTATGGATATCAAGATCGAGGTATTCCGTTTTGGTTAGAGACAGCCCTAAGAATGGAAACTCCAGGCTCACCTGAAAAGCGATCCTCAGGCAAACGTCTATTGACCATGTTCCATGAGTTGTACGCCTCCGGTCCTATCACTAGCAGTGCTTTTTGGTTGAGACCTTTTCAGATCAGGCTAGCCCATACCTTTGTGCGACGATCTGAAGCCTGCTTTGTCAGTAATGAGCTCTATCGTCTCTTGATTCAGAAGGCCGTGCCCGATCAGCCCGTGATCGTCGTCCCTGTGAGCTCCAATTTTGGGGAACCGCAACTCACCGAGGCCGATCTAACCGATCGAGATCCCCAACGTTGGATCATCTGCGGGGGAACTCGCCTCGTGGAGAGATCTCTGCGGTCTTTACTGCCTCTGATCCCTCATCTGCCGTCTACATTTCAGCCCACCCATCTTGACATTGTCGGAGGGTACCGCAATCCCGCCATCCAGGCGCTACTCCAAGCCGAACTGGGATTCACAACCGCTTACCATCCCCAAGTCACTGCCCAACAGGCTTCAGATCTATTGAGGAAAGCCTGCCTTGCCTGGATCGATTACTTAAGCCCAGGACAGGTCTATCCTGAGCTGATCACCAAGTCTACGGCTTTCGCTGCCTGCTCGGCCCATGGTGTATTGTCCCTCTTCTCCCACCCTCAGACCTCTGTCCCCTCCCACCCTGCCCAGGCTCATCCTGTCACCTTCTATCTGGGAAAGGAGGACTCCCGTCTACCCGATCCTAAGCAGATCCCATCCCTCTGTTTGGCCGTATACCAATGGTATCAAACCCACTCCAGCACTCTGGTGATCACTCAGGCCTATGGTACAGTTTTGCAGAAGAAGAGTTGAGGTTGGATCAACCCCGATAGAATTGATCGTCGTATGATGATAGACAAGTGATGCTAAATCCCACCCTGCTGTCATGAGCTCTCTGATCTCAGCCCTGATCACCAACTACAACACCTGGCCCCAAACCCAACAGTGTCTCCAGGAGCTAGAGCGTTGGTCTGGTCCTCAGATTCGTCAGATCTTGGTGATTGATGACGCCTCCGATCAAACTGCTCCCGAGGATCTACCCGCCCGAGTGCAAGTCAGTCGCAATCCCCAGAACCGGGGTTATGTGGCAAGCGTCAACATCGGGTTTCGGCAGTTGGAGGACGATCTGATTCTGGTATTAGACAGTGATGCCTATCCCACAATGGATCTGATCCCTCAGATCACGAAGGCGTTTATAGAGGACGAGCAGCTGGGGCTTCTGGGTTTCGCTCTGGTGGATCGCTGGGGACAACCGACAGGATCCCACGAGTTGGAGCCGGATGTGATGGGTCTGTTTCTGGGGCAAAAGTTGGATAGTTACTGGGGACACTGGATCCGACCCCTGTATTGCCAACGGTTCACGATCTTCTCCTGTGCCATGGCGGTGCGGCGAGAGGCTTTCCTGCAGATCGGGGGATTTGATGAGTCCTTCGACTTTCTAGATGCGGATGTGGACTTCTCGATGCGCATGGGGGCAGCTGGGTGGCGAGTACGGCGGGATCCTG